>CAYZCY010000035.1:0-10073 GCA_964477115.1 uncultured Eggerthellaceae bacterium
GTAGACTCTCTCCCAAGCTAAAGCTGAATGCGCCTCGAGAAATCGGGGCGCATTTTTTTGCAAGTTGCGTCCCCGTTGCGGGCAATTGGGCCTAAGAAACCCAACATTTACACGACAAGCGCGAACAATATGGTTACAATACTTCCCTGTGAGCGTGTGGATACGGATGCATGATTGCGCACCGTGGCGCTCGGTCGATATATAAGGAACAAACGTGAACCTGATCAGCGTACAGAATGCACAAGCTAGCGCGATGTCAACGCGTCTCCGACGACGCGCGTTGCGTGACGGCTTGGAGCGACGCTAGGTCTCCCGTTGGTTCGTTTGCGGCATTATCTCGTCCGCAGATCTCAAGCTGTTGCGCATAATTGGTTTCGATGCTCCTCTTTGACCGGTGGAGCATTCCGTGTTTGTACTCCTTCGCATTTGAAACGAGGTTGAGCATATGACTATCAAAGTAGGCGTCGTCGGTGCTGCGGGTTTTGCCGGAGCTGAGCTTGTGCGCCTCGTGTTGGCGCATCCCGAATTCGAATTGCTTGCGGCTACGTCTGATGCGCTCGACGGCAAGCTTTTGAGCGATTCCTATCCGGCTCTTATCGGCGTGACCGAGCTGGCTTTCACCTCTCATGAAAACACCGATTTTTCTCAGTGCGACATCGTGTTTCTCGCCGTTCCCCATACGGCGGCCATGAGCCATGCTCCCGAGCTTTTGGCTCAGGGTGTTTCCGTCATCGATCTTTCCGCTGACTTCCGCCTGAAAGATCCAAAGGTTTACGAGCAGTGGTACAGCGCTGCGCATGTGGCCACCGACCTGTTGAAGAAGGCGGCTTTCGGCCTGCCCGAGCTTTACCCTGAGAGACTGCTTGCGGCGGCGGCGGCTTACGAGGCGGGGGAGAGCGTACTGGTAGGTTGCGCGGGATGCTATCCGACGGCAAGCTCCCTTGCCGCTGCTCCCGCCATTCGTGCCGGCCTGGTCGATCCCGAGGGCGTTGTGGTCATCGATGCCGTTTCCGGCATTACGGGCGCGGGGAAGAAGGCAAGCGAGCGCACCCACTTCTGCTTCGCCAATGAAAACCTCGAAGCTTACGGTGTGGGAACGCATCGCCATACGCCCGAGATCGAGCAGATCCTCGGCATTCCCGGCCGCCTGGTCTTTACCCCGCATCTTGCTCCGATCAACCGTGGCATCCTGTCTACCGTGACCATGCCCCTTGTAAAGGGCGTCGAGCTTCCCACTGCAGAGGATCTTGCCGCTCTCTATCAGGATTTCTACGCCGATGCCGCGCTGGTGTCGGCTCTTCCCGCAGGCGTGCAGCCCAAGACGGCTTCCGTTGCGGGAACCTGCCGTGCGCATGTGGGCGTGACCGTCCATAAGACGGCTCGCATGATCATCGCCACGGGTGCCATTGACAATCTGGGCAAGGGTGCTGCAGGCCAGGCTATCCAGTGCGCGAACATCGTGTGCGGCCTGCCCGAGAGCTGCGGCCTCGACATGATTTCCACTCCGGTGTAGGAGGTATGAGAATATGAGCATTACTCATGACGCATTCGCCGAATCCTTCGGCTTTTCCTATGTGGAAGATGGCGGCGTCTCCTCGGCCAAGGGCTTTTCCGCGGCAGGTGTTCATGCTGGCTTTAGGGCAGATCCCAACAGGCTTGACTTTGCGCTCGTCGTAGCTGACGAGCCCTGCGCCGCCGCCGCAATGTTCACCCAGAATATCTTCTGCGCGGCGCCCGTGCAGGTTTCCAAAGAGCATCTGTGCGAAGGTGCATGCGCAGGTCCCGCCTACGGAACGGCGCGCGCCGTGGTCATCAACTCCGGCTGCGCAAACGCCGCAACGGGTGAACCTGGCATGGCAAATGCCCGTGAGATGGCTCGCCTTACGGCTGAAGCCGTCGGTTGTCCGACCGAAGAGGTTCTCGTGGCTTCGACGGGCGTCATCGGCGTCCATCTGCCCATGGATCCCGTTGCCTGCGGTGCGCCTCTGGCTGCTGCCGCGGCCTGCCCTGAGGGCGGTGCCTCGGCCGCGCGTGCCATCATGACCACCGATACGGTTCCGAAGGAGTGCGCCGTCACCTTCTCTGGTGACGAGATCGGCTATCCGGGCCTTAGCTTCACGGTTGGCGGCATGGCCAAGGGTTCGGGCATGATCATGCCGAACATGGCCACTATGATCTCGGTGATCACCACTGACGCGCCTGTTCTGGCACCTGATTTGCATGCTGTCCTGAAGGCTGCGGTGGATGTGAGCTTCAACAAGGTGACGGTTGACTCCGACACCTCCACCAACGACTCCTGCTTCGCCTTCGCAAGCGGCGCTGCGGCACCCGGCATGCCGGCTTTTGAGGCGGGAGCGCCCGCTTACGAGACCTTCGCATCTGCGATCAAGCAGGTTTGCATATCCCTTGCGCGCCTGATGGCAACCGACGGCGAAGGCGCCACCAAGTTGGTCACCGTCAATCTTTGCGGTGCACGTGACGACGCCGAGGCTGACGTGGCGGCACGTGCTGTTGCCAACTCTCCTCTCGTGAAGACCGCCATCTACGGTCACGACGCGAACTGGGGCCGCATTGCCGGTGCACTCGGACGTTCGGGCGCACATTTCGCGCAGGAAGACGTGTCGATTGATATCATGGGCATGCCCGTATGCCGCGCTGGCCTGACGGTTGCCTTCGACGAAGATGAAGCCCTGGCCCGCTTTGAGCAGGACGAAATCGTCATCGATGTCGACCTCGGGTCGGGTGACGCTAAAACTACCCTGTGGACCTGCGACTTCTCGCATGAATACGTTTCGATTAACGGAGACTACCGCTCATGATTTACGACGTACAGACAAGACCCAACGGTGTTTCTACCATGACCGGTGAGGTTCTGACCGAGGCCATGCCTTGGATTAAGAACGTCACCGGCAAGACCATTGTTATCAAGTACGGCGGATCCGCCATGGAAGATGAGCACCTGCGCGCCGAGGTCATGGCCGACATCGTGCTTCTCAAGATCATCGGCGTGAACCCGGTTGTCGTCCACGGCGGCGGCAAGGCCATCAACAAGGTCATGGATCGCTTCGGTATTCCCGTCGAGTTCGTTGACGGCCAGCGCGTCACCACCGATGAGGCTATGGACGTGGTCCGCATGGTGCTTACCGGCCAGGTGAACCAGGAGTTGGTGGCTGCCATGAACGAGCATGGCAACATGGCCGTGGGAATCAGCGGCGCCGACGCCGGCATCATCAAGGCCGAACAGGCCGATCCGCGTCTTGGCCGCGTAGGCCGCATCACCAATATCGACACTTCGCTCCTCGAGGATCTCGTGGCTGCCGACTACATCCCCGTAGTTGCCACGGTCGCCATGGGCGAGGACGGCGGCTGCTACAACATCAACGCCGACGTTGCCGCGGGCTACATCGCAGCGGCCATCGGTGCCCACAAGGTAGTCTTCCTCACCGATGTGGACGGCCTGTATGAGGACTACCCCAATCGCGAGTCCCTTATCTCGCGCATGACGCTCGACGAGGCTCGCGCCATGGTGGAGGAGGGGGCCATCTCTACGGGCATGATTCCCAAGCTCAGCTCATGCGTACGCGCCCTCGAAGCGGGCGTGCGCCGTGCTCACATCGTAAACGGAACCATCGACAACGCTCTTTTGCTCGAGCTTTTGACCGACAAGGGCATTGGTACCATGGTGGTGGGCGTTGATGACGTTGAGTCCTTCGTTGCTCAGCCCATCGGCAATTTCGCATCAAAACTCGCCGAAAACCTCGAGGATTAACTACAAAGAGCAGGGCTCTTTGCAAAGGAGAAGATAAGCATGGCTTTTGAGTCCCAACTTGCTTTGGAATCTGAATATCTGATGCCCACCTATGGCCGCAAGCCCGTCATGCTGGTTTCGGGCAAGGGCATGGTCGTTGCTGACGACAAGGGCGATGAGTATCTCGACTTCGTGTCGGGCGTGGGAGCGGTTAGCCTGGGTCATTGTCATCCCGCTGTGGTGAAGGCTCTGCACGATCAGGCTGAAACGCTCATTCACGTGAGCAACTACTATTACATCGAGCGTCGTGGCGAAGTTGCCAAGATGCTCTCCGAGTTGCTGTCGGCCGAACTTCCCGCTGAGGAGAAGATCACCTGGAAGACCTTCTTCGCCAATACGGGCGCCGAAGCCAACGAATGCGCCATCAAGCTCGCGCGCCTCTATGCGCGTCGTGCTGCCGAAGCGCGCGGGCAAGATCCGGCTTCAGCGCCTCGCATCATCGTCACCTTGAAGCGCAGCTTCCATGGCCGCACGCTCGCAACTTTGGCGGCAACCGCTCAACCGGTTAAGCAGGAGGCGTTCCAGCCCCTGCCCGGCGGTTTCACCTCGAGCCCCATCAACGATCTCGATGCGCTGAAGGAGCTTTTCGAGGCGAACCCCGGCCAGATCTGCGCCGTCATGGTCGAGCCCGTTCAGGGCGAGTGCGGTGTGTACCCCTGCTCGCCCGAGTTCCTCGCCGGCGTGCGAGCACTCTGCGACGAGACGGGCGCGCTGCTCATCGCCGACGAAGTGCAGTGCGGCATCTTCCGCACAGGCAAGCCCTTCGGCTTCCAGCACATGGGCGTCACCCCCGACATTGTGAGCATCGCCAAGGGCGTTGCCTCGGGCTTCCCGACGGGCATGTGCGCCGCTCGCGCGGAGGTGGCCTGCGCCTATCAGCCAGGCGACCACGGCTCCACCTTCGGCGGCAGCTGCCTGGCCGTAGCCGCAGCCCACGCCACGCTCGCCACGCTCATGGAGCAGGGCTTTGGGGAAAGCGTCGATCGCGTTGGCGCTTACCTTCGCGAAAAGCTGGCCGAACTTCCCCATGCACTCGAGGTTCGCGGCCTTGGCCTCATGAACGCCGTCGATCTGGACGAGGATGCACCGGCTGCACCCGAGGTGGTAAGCCGCGGCTTGGAGTGCGGCCTGCTTCTCAATGCGACCGGCCCCCGCACGCTCAGGTTCCTGCCTCCGCTCATTTGCACCGAGGCCGAGGTCGACGTGCTGGTGGGCAAGCTCAAGGATCTCTTGAGCCTTTGATCAGCGATTTTGCGCCGAGGTCTTCGTGAAGAGCGAGGTTTCGGGCGCGTAGGTGCCGTGCATGCACTATCATGGCACAGTTATGCAATCATCAAACTCAGCCTTAAACGATACGAAAGGGACGAACATTATGGCAGAGCAGAGGGAAAAGTGTGTACTTGCATATTCGGGTGGTCTTGACACCTCCGTATGCATTAAGTGGCTTCAGGAGGAAAAGAACCTCGACATCATCGCCGTCGTCGGCGAAGTTGGCCAGGAGCACGACGGTCTTGAGGCCATTCGCCAGAAGGCCCTGCGTACCGGTGCCATCGAGGCGCTCGTCATCGACATGCGCGAGGAATTTGCCAACCACTACCTCAACCGCGCACTGCATGCAAACGCTCTGTACGAGAATCAGTACCCGCTGCTCTCCGCGCTTTCCCGTCCGCTGATCTCCAAGTACCTCGTTGACGTTGCCCATGAGTACGGTGCTAAGTACATTGCCCACGGCTGCACCGGTAAGGGCAACGATCAGGTTCGCTTCGAGACCTCCATCATGATGCTCGACCCGACCATTGAGATCATCGCCCCCGTACGTGAGTGGGAGTTCAAGACCCGTCCGCAGGAGATGGAATGGGCTCTCGAGCACGGCGTCGAGGTTCCCACCACCAAGAAGGCTCCGTACTCCATCGACGACAACGTCTGGGGTCGTGCCATCGAGTGCGGCGTTCTTGAGGATCCCTGGGCCGCTCCTCCGACTGACATTTACACCATGACCGGTCATCCCGAGGATGCTCCGGACGAGCCGGGCTTTGTCGAGATCACTTTTGAGAAGGGCATTCCCTGCGCCATCGACGGCGTTGAGAAGAGCTATCTCGACATCCTGTACGACATGAACGCCATCGCCGGCAAGCATGGCTATGGCCGTCTCGACCTCATCGAGAACCGCCTCGTCGGCGTGAAGAGCCGCGAGTGCTACGAGGTTCCGGGCGCCCTGTCCCTCATCACAGCACACAAGGCCCTCGAAGCTCTGTGCCTGGAGCGCGACGTTCAGCACTACAAGCTCGGCATCGAGCAGACCTGGGCAACCCAGGTTTACAACGGCATGTGGTTCGCCCCTCTGACCGAGGCGCTCAACGCATTCCTCGAGAACACCCAGCAGCATGTTTCCGGCGTCGTTCGCCTGAAGTTCTATAAGGGCACTTGCACCGTCGTCGGCCGTAAGAGCGAGTTCTCCCTGTACGACAAGGACCTTGCAACCTATGACGAAGGCGACATCTTCGATCACGCTTCCGCCAAGGGCTTCATCAACCTGTTCGCCCTCGCTGGCAAGACCTGGGCTGAGAACCGTCGTCGCTCTGGAGAGTTTTAATGGCTCTCTGGGGTGGTAGGTTCGAAGAGGGCGTAAACGAGTTCACGCAGCGCTTTGGTGCCTCCCTGCCGGTTGACAGGGAGATGTATGCCGAGGACATCGCGGGCTCCAAGGCTCATTCCGCCATGCTCGCCGCACGCGGCGTCATCAGCGATGACGACCGCGCGGCGATTCATGCGGGCCTCGATGAGATCCTTGCGAGCATCGAGGCGGGCGAGTTCGACTTCGACATCAACGACGAGGACATTCACATGTCCATCGAGAGCAAGCTGATCGCTAAGATCGGCGATGCCGGAGCGCGCCTGCATACGGGTCGCAGTCGCAATGATCAGGTTGCCACTGACACACGCCTGTTCATCAAGAAGCGCTGCCGTGACCTGATGGCGGCTAACATCGAGCTTCGCTCTGCGCTCATGCAGCAGGCGGAAGACAACTTCGACGTTCTTCTGCCGGGTTACACCCACCTGCAGCATGCCCAGCCGGTGCTGTTCTCGCATCATATGCTCGCTTACGTGTGGATGCTTACGCGTGACTTCGCACGCCTTGAGGCCGCATATGACGCTGCCGATGCCTGCCCGCTCGGTTCCGCCGCTCTGGCTGGCACCACCTATCCGCTCGACCGCCATATGAGCGCTGAAACCCTGGGTTTCTCGCGCGTGATTCCCAATTCGCTCGATGCCGTGTCCGATCGCGACTACCTGCTCGACCTGCTGTATGCCTGCAGCGTCTCGAGCATTCATCTGACGCGCCTGTGCGAGGAGATCATCCTGTGGTCTACCTCCGAGTTCGGCTTCGTCACGCTTTCCGACAGCTATTCAACCGGCTCTTCCATCATGCCCCAGAAGAAGAACCCGGATTTCGCGGAGCTTATCCGCGGCAAGTCCGGTCGTGTGGTGGGCGATCTGGTGAGCCTGCTCGTCACGCTCAAGTCCCTTCCGCTGGCTTACAACAAGGACCTGCAGGAGGACAAGGAGGGAGCCTTCGACGCGGCTCGCACCATGGAGGACTGCTATGTGTGCGCCGCCGGCATGATCGCTACCATGAAGGTCAACGCCGATGCCATGCGCACTCAGGTGGGCAAGGGTTATCTTGCCGCCACCGACGTGGCCGACTACCTCGCCAAGAAGGGCCTGCCCTTCCGTAAGGCGCATGAGGTCGTGGGCCATCTGGTGCTCGAGTGCGACAAACGCGGCTGCGATCTCGAGGATCTCAGCCTGGAGGACTTCCAGAAGGAGTGCGAGCTGTTCGAGGCCGACATCGTAGAGGCCCTCAACATGGATGCCATCGTTGCCGCTCGCACCACCTACGGCGGCACTGGCCATGAGGCCGTTCGCGTCCAGATGGAGGAAGCGGCACGCGCTCTGGCGGCCGACGAGGCCAAGATCGCCTAGCCGCCTTTAACCTGCCCGCATAGTTTTGCGACCTGCGCCCTGCCGTCGTCGGCGGGGCGCATTCATGTTGGGGAAGATGAGCGCTTACCTTCCCCCAACTGTCGGGAGTTTTGAATATCCCGTGCGGTTTCCGTTTGCTGTCCGTGTAGATACGGCCTTCGAAATGCGCCTTGCGCCCTAAATAGGGGATGATTAAAGGCGCATCTGTGCGGGATGGTACAATTCTCGCCAGAAAGTTGGGAGGTGCTCCGTGGGTTCACGTGCTATCAAAGGCCGTTACAAAATAAAGAAGAAGAACGGAAAGGCCGTAGTCTTGGCCGTTTTCGGTGTGCTTGCCGCCGCTGTGCTTGCAGGCGTCGTCGGTGTGTTTGCGCTGTGCTCGTCCTGGCTGCAGGACCTGCCTGATTACCAGAGCGCCGATGCCTACAACACCGCGCAGCCGACCAGGGTCTACGCTTCCGACGGCACCACGCTGCTCGCTGAGTTCGAGCTTGAGCAGCGCGATCCGGTGACGCTCGATCAGATCAGCCCCTTGGTGCTCGAGGGCACGGTTGCCACCGAAGACGAACGCTTCTATGAACACAGCGGCGTTGACCTTATGGGCGTTGCCCGCGCTGCGGTGAACAACATCCTCGGCGGTGAACTTGAGGGCGCGTCCACCATTACGCAGCAGTTCGTCCGCAACACGGTCCTCTCCGGCGAGATGAGCGAGATCTCCTTCAAGCGCAAGGTGCGCGAGATGTACATCGCGCTTAAGCTGGAGGAGCAGTACGGCAAGGACGAAATCCTGCTGATGTACCTCAACACCATCAACTACGGCTCCGGCGCGTACGGCATTGAGGCTGCGGCGAAGCGCTATTACTCCAAGAGCGCCGCTGATCTGACGCTCAACGAGGCGGCTACGCTCATCGGCATTCCGCAGTCGCCGACCTACAACAACCCTATCGACAATCCCGAAAACTGCCTTGCGCGTCGAAACGTGGTTCTTCAGCGCATGCTCTCCAACGGTGTTATCACGCAGGAGGAGTATGATGCGACTTCGGCAGAGCCCATCGTGCTCAATCCCACCGTACCTTCGAGCACGGGCATCGTGGCCTATCCTTACTTCACGAGCTACGTGCGCAACCAGCTCACCGATGCCAGCGGCCGCTACGCTTACTCCACCGCCGAGATCTTCAAGGGAGGCCTGACGGTTGTCACCACCCTTGACATCGATACGCAGACGGCTGCCGAGGAGGCAGCTGCCTGGAAGGAAGGCGGTTCGAGCGTCTACGAGTGCTCCATCGTGGCGATTGATCCCGACAACGGTCACATCAAGGCCATGGTCGGCGGCAAGGACTACGAGGCAACCCAGGTCAACATGGCAACGGGCGAAGGCGGCATGGGTCGTCAGGCCGGTTCTACCTTCAAGACCTTCACCCTGGTTGCCGCAATCGAGCAGGGCATCGACCCCGACACCTTGATTGACGCAAGCGCTAAGGCCGACCTTCCCGGTTGGGCCAAGGGTCAGCTTGCCAACATCAACAACGCCGAATACGGCACTCGCTCCATCGAGCGCGCTTTCTGGGTGTCCTCGAACACGGCATTTGCCCGTCTGTGCTGCTCCATCGGAGCTGATTCCGTCGTTGAGATGGCTCACCGCCTGGGCATCAAATCCGATCTGCCCGAAGTGAACTCCATTACGCTCGGCGTCGGCTCGGTGACTCCGCTCGAGATGGCTAACGCATACGCGACTATCGCCAACGGCGGCACCTATTATGAGGCTGAGTGCATCATGACCATCACCGACCGCAACGGCAATGTGATCGTCGATAACACCAATCCAGAAGGTGAGCGCGTTATTTCCCAGGAAGTCGCGGGTGCGGCCATCGACGTCATGCGCGGCGTTGTCACCAACGGTACGGGTACGGCAGCTCGTCTGTCCAACGGCCAGGATGCCGCGGGCAAGACCGGTACTTCTGATGACTACAAGGACAGCTGGTTCTGCGGTATCACTCCGCAGTATTCGGTTGCCATCTGGTTCGGCGATCGCAGCGACTACAGTGAGGCAAAGACCGTTTCCGGCTCCTGCGCGGGCGTTTTCTCCAAGTTCCTGAACAAGGCCCTCGCGGGTCAGTCCACCGAAAAGTTCTTCGATCACGGCCAGCCCGTATATGTTGAGAACTACGTGGACGAGACCTACCATATTGGCAAGTGGTACGGCAGCGGTGAAGAAGATGACGGCGAAAACGACGACGAGGCATTAGACGAGATGCCCACCACCGACGTGAACGATCCCAGC
>CAYZCY010000035.1:10173-14959 GCA_964477115.1 uncultured Eggerthellaceae bacterium
CGTCCAAGTGGCGAAACGGATACAAGAAGGTCGCTTACCGAGCGTTCCTGATATGATGACTGCAAGACAAAAGCTCAAGGCGCTCCGTTTGGCGGATGCGCCTTGACGTGCGAAGAGGCCATCCGGCCGGCGAAAGAAACAAGGAGATCAACTACATGAAGCGCACAACCATCGTTCGAGTAATCACGCTTGCCCTCGGCGCGGCTCTTGCCGCCGTGGCGCTTTCCGCCTGCATGTCGCAGACCGATACCGCTAGCGAGGAGCAGGAGGCAAACCGTCAGTATATGGCTCAGGTAAACCAGGCCATGGCCGATCTGTCCGACAAGCTCGAGGGTTTCACTGATGCTGTGGTTCGCGGTGATGTGGTCACCATGCGCACTCAGGCTGACAATGCGCTCAAGGTGCTTGACGAACTTGAGGCTCTCGAGGCACCCGAGGTCCTGGCCGACATCAAGGCCGGCTACGTCGACGGCTGCGCTTCTCTGCGCGAGGCCCTCAAGGCCTACGTTGACCTCTATACCGAGATCGCCAGCGCAAGCGATGATCAGTCCTTTGACTTCTCCAGCTACGGCACGCGCCTGAAGGAGATCCAGGCGGCCTATGATGAAGGTATCGCCAAGCTGCAGGAAACCGATGCATTGGCGGCCGAGCTCTAATCCCCCCGCATTGCTGACGAAGGGGTAAGCCAGCTAAACAACGAGGAGAGAGATGTCTGGAAGAAAAGTCGAGCTTCTGGCGCCTGCTGGAAGCATGACGGCGCTTCATGCTGCCGTGCGCGCGGGCGCGGATGCGGTTTACTTGGGCCTTGAGTCCTTTAATGCACGCCGTGGCGCCGACAACTTCACGCTTGAGACGCTCGAGGAGGCGTGCGAGTACGCGCATCTTCGCGGCGTCAGCGTATACGTTGCGCTCAATGTGGCCGTGTTGCCCGACGAAGTAAACGATGCCCTCGAATTGGCCCGTCAGGCATATCGTGTTGGCGCCGATGCTTTCATCGTGCAGGATCTCGGACTGGCGTCCGAGCTTTCCCGTACGCTTCCGGACGCGCGCCTGCATATCTCCACGCAGATGAACACGCACAACGAAGCGGGCATTCGCGCGGCAGCCCGCTTAGGCGCGCGTCGCGTTACGCTCGCCCGCGAGATGTCCCTGGAGGAAATTGCCAATCTGTGTGAGGTGGCCGGCCGGCTTGACATGGAGATCGAGTGCTTCGCCCATGGAGCTCTCTGCATCTGTTATTCGGGCCAGTGCTTCATGTCCTCTATGATCGGCGGTCGTTCCGCAAATCGTGGAACCTGCGCTCAGCCTTGCCGTCTTCCCTATGAGCTTCGCAACGTTGCTATTCAGAAGGATCTGCCTTCTCCCGGCGACCATCTGCTCTCCCCGCAAGATCTGTGCGCCATCAACCTTCTCCCCGAGATGATCTCCTCGGGCGTTTCCTCCCTCAAGATCGAGGGCCGCATGAAGTCGCCCGAATACGTTTTCGCGGTGGTTTCCGTGTACCGCGCGGTGCTCGACCGCATCGAGTGTGGTGAGGACCCAGCTGCTACGGCTGCCGAGCTCAATCAGCTTGCCGAGGCGTTCTCCCGCGGTTTCACCACGGCCTACCTCGAAGGCAACCGCTCCAACTCCATGATGAGCTACCAGCGACCCAACAACCGCGGCGTGCTCATCGGGCGCGTGGCGGATGTGTCGGGCCACATCGCTGTCATCCCTGCTGAGCGTGAGCTGCACGCAGGTGACGTCGTTGAGTTTTGGACGCGCAAGGGCCACGCAGCTCTCGTAGTGTCCGAGCTGAACAAGGACGGCAAGGGCCGAACCCATATTCCGCTTGATGCCAAGATGCGCGACGTCCGCGCGGGCGACCGCGTGTTTCGCGTGCGCAGCGCCGAGGCGGCCTTCGAAGACAGCGCATCTGAGCCGCGCGTTCGCGTGGTGGGAACGGTGGTCATGCGCATCGGCGAGCCCCTGTTCGTGTCCTTTGCACTTGCAGAAGGCGAGCGTCAATGGCAAACTCCGGGCTTCGAGGCGCCCTATGTGTATGCCGAAGGCCCCGTTGTGGAAGCCGCACGAACTCGCGCCGTGTCCGAGCAGGACGTGCGCGATCACATCGATCGCCTGGGCGCGACGCCGTACGTGCTCGACCATCTCGAAGTGGATCTCGACGAAGGTGTGGGCATTGGCTTCTCCCAGCTGCATCACGTGCGCGCCGAAGCGCTCGAAAAGCTGACCGCCGCCCTTCTCAAGGGCAGGCGCCGTCGCTCTCTTCCGCGCGTAAGCGAGCGTGATCTGGTGCCCGAGGCCAAGGTTTCCGGCTGCCGCATCGCCGCATGGGCGACAAACCCGGTATGCGCACGTGCCGCAAAGCGCGCTGGTGCCGATATCGTCTACGTTCCGGCGCTTAACTATCGACGCGGCGAGGCTGTCGTTAAGGGCCAGCTTACCAACACGGCTGAGCAGGCGGGCTATCCCAAGCAGTGCAGCATCGCGCTTCCCGTCATCGACCATGATTTCGTGGGTCTTTCGCGCGAAGCCCTCGTCGGCTTTGATCCCTGGTACTACGCAGACTATGGCAAGCACGTTCTGGTGGAAAGCCTTGCCGGCATGCAACGTGCAAGCGAAGACGGCTTAAGCTTTGACGTCGGTCCTCATGTTCCCATGGTGAACAAGCTCGACCTCATCGTGGCTCACGACTTCGGTGCTGAGCGCGTGTGGCTTTCGCCCGAATTGACGCTCAACCAGATTCGCGAGCTTTCGCAGGAGTCCCCGGTTGAGCTGGGCCTCACCATCATCGGCACGCAGGAGCTCATGACATCCGAGCACTGCTTCCTCATGAGCCAAGGTCCCTGCGACCAGAACTGCTCGGCTTGTCCGCGTCGCAAGAGTCCGCACTTCCTGCGCGACCGCAAGGGCTTTGAATTCCCTGTGGTAACTGACGCGCTTGGCCGCAGCCACCTGTACAACAGCGTGATGCTCGATGTGGCCCACGCGATGCCCGATCTGCTCGCCGCCGGCGTCTCTTCCTTCATGGTGGACACCACTATGATGAACGGGGAAGAAGCAGCCCAGGCAGTGGGGCGCGCGGTACGCGCTCTGAAGGTTGCCCAGCTCGATGGAAACTCCATTGCCAAGATGCCTAAGGTAACGAGCGGTCACTTGTTCCGAGGCGTCTCGTAGCGGGTAAAGGGCACAGCTACTGTGATATGATTGCGCCCGTGCATTTATGGGTGAAAACTAGAAGGAAACATCATGCTCTCACCGGAAGAACAGCTACACATCATTCGCTCGGGCGCTTCTCAGATCGTGCCCGAATCCGCTCTGCTCGAGAAGCTTAAGCGCGGTAAACCCCTCAACATCAAGCTGGGCGTCGATCCCACCGCTCCCGATATCCACTTAGGCCATGCCGTCCCGCTGCGCAAGCTGCGCCAGTTCCAGGACCTCGGTCATCGCGTTACGCTCATCATCGGCGACGGCACTGCGCTCATTGGCGACCCCTCCGGTCGCAACTCCACGCGCCCCCAGCTCACCACCGAGCAGATCAAGGCAAACGCGCAGACCTACGTCGACCAGGCGTTCAAGGTGCTTGACCCTGAAAAGACCACTCTTCGTTATAATTCCGAGTGGATTTTCGCCCTCAACATGGAAGGCTTGCTCAAGCTGACCAGCAACTTCACCGTTGCCCGTATCCTCGAGCGCGATGACTTCCACAACCGCTACACCTCCAACCAGCCCATCAGCCTGCACGAGTTCCTCTATCCGGTTATGCAGGCCTACGACTCGGTTGTCATCGAATCCGACGTCGAGCTTGGCGGTACCGACCAGCTCTTCAACCTGCTCGCAGGTCGTGAGCTCATGGAGAAGATGGGCATGGAGCCTCAGGTTTGCCTGACCCTTCCGCTTCTCGAGGGCACTGACGGCGTGAAGAAGATGTCCAAGAGCTATGGCAACTACGTTGGCCTGACCGACGAGCCGGCTGATATGTTCGGCAAGATCATGTCCATCCCCGACGAGGTCATGATCAAGTACCACCGCCTGGCTTCTACCGTTGCGGTCGAGAAGATCGACGAGATCGAGGCCGGCCTTGCCGCTGGTGAGCTTCATCCCAACAAGGTCAAGCGCGCTCTTGCTCGCAACATCGTCGAATCCTACTATGACGCTGCGGCGGCTGCTGCAGCCGAGGAGCAGTTCGACCTCGTGTTCAAGCAGCACGCCATCCCCGATGACATCCCGGAGTTCGCGGCGGATCTGACTCCCAACGCCGAGGGTCTGATCTACGTGGCCAAGCTGCTCGCCGATGCGGGCCTGGCCCAGAGCGCCGGTGAGGCCCGTCGCCTTATCGACGGCGGTGGCGTTAAGGTCAACGGCGAGGCTCTGCCCGCTAAGGCCTACAACGTAGAGCCCGAAAAGCTCGCAGGTGCAACCATCCAAGTGGGCAAGCGCAAGTTCGTGAAGCTTGTCTAGCGCGCGGGGCATGAGCGCATAAGTCGCTTACCTATATAAGTAGCTTGAAAGGGGCGTGGTCTTGATGAAGACCCGCCCCTTCTTAGTATGTCGCGGACCTCTTTACGCATCCGGTTTAAACACATGCATATATTTGAATAGAGCGGGGAAGGTGAGCGCTGCCGAGTATCAAACGTGATGGAATTGTGAATGCGAAAAAACCTGAAAGTAGTCCTTGCATTAGGCCGAAAGCTTGAGTAATATACATAACCCGCGCTTGAGGAGGGCGCGAGGGCTTGACCTCATGGTTGAGCCAGGTTTCGAATCGCGAAGCCGTCAAGAAAAA
>CAYZCY010000036.1:0-13560 GCA_964477115.1 uncultured Eggerthellaceae bacterium
AAGGGCGAGATTCCCACCCGTCCCGTGGGCTCCCTGGTTGCATGGGAGACCGGCGAGAGCACCAGCTATGCGCTGTTCAACCTGCAGGATCGCGGCGAGCTGTTCATCGACGCGGGCGTGAAGGTATATAACGGCATGATCATCGGCCAGTCCTCCCGTCCCGGCGACATCGACGTGAACGTATGCAAGAAAAAGCATATGACCAACAGCCGTAACTCCGCCGCCGCTGAGGAAGCGCTGAAGATCACCGGCGTGAAGAATCTGACTCTGGAAGAGGCGCTGGAGTTCATCGACGATGATGAGCTGGTTGAGATCACTCCCAAGTCCATCCGTATGCGCAAGAAGATCCTCAATACCGAGACCCGCAAGAAGCTGGAAGCAAGGAAAAAAGGATAATACCTGTATATCTCGGCAGTTCGGGGCTGGGCCCCCGGGCTGCCGACAGACTATATATCGGTTTATGAGGCACCCAGCCGGGGTTTCCAAAGGGGCACTGCTCCTTTGGCAGAGGTCCGGGGACAGAGTCCCCGGCAGGGGGGCAGGGGGCGGCGCTCCCGCAAGTATTTCATTTCAATAAGGTGATACCATGCGCGTTGAACGTATCGAGCTGAAAAATTTCAGGAATTATGAGGCGCTGACCCTTGAGCCGTGTGCGGGGGTCAATGTGCTCGTGGGCGATAACGCGCAGGGAAAGACCAATGCCCTTGAGGCGGCGTATCTCACATGCGCGGGCCGCTCCCACCGCACAAGGCAGGATAAGGAGCTTATCCGCTGGGGCGCAGAATTTGCGTCCGTGCGGGTGGAGGCAGAGCGCCGCGACGGTTCCCATGAGGTTGAAGTGATCCTGCCCGCAGGCGGCAGGCGCATAATCAAGACATCGAGAGCCGTGACGTCCACTTCGTCCGTTTCTGGTTCACCGACGTCCTCGGTCGCATGAAGTCCTTCGCCATCATTCCGAGCGAGCTCGAAGACGCCTTCGCTGAAGGCATGGGCTTTGATGCCTGCTGCATCGAGGGCTTCGCCACGCGCACCGAATCGGACATGCTGGCCTTCCCCGATCCCGAAACCTTCCAGGTGCTTCCCTGGCGTCCTGAGAAAAACGCCGTTGCGCGTATGTTCTGCAGCATCAAAACACCCGACGGCAAGCCCTTCGAAGGTGACCCGCGCCATGTGCTCGAGCGCATCACTCACAAGGCAGCCGACATGGGCTACATCTTCAACGTCGGTCCCGAGCTCGAGTACTTCTACTTCAAGGATGCGCACGGCACCGAGCCGCTCGACCGCGGCGGTTACTTCGACCTCACCTCGCTCGACTACGCGAGTGACCTGCGTCGCGATACTGTCCTCACGTTGGAAAAGATGGGCATTCCCGTGGAGTACTCCCATCACGAGCGCGGCCCCTCGCAGCATGAAATCGACCTGCGCTACACCGATGCTCTCTCTATGGCTGATGCAGTGATGACCTACAAGCTGGTCGTCAAGGAGATCGCCATGAAGCACGGCGTGTACGCGTCCTTCATGCCCAAGCCCATGCCCGATGCTCCGGGCAGCTGCATGCACGTGCACCAGAGCCTGACCGATCTTGATGGCGAAAACGTCTTCTTCGATGCGAACGACCCATCGGGTTACAACCTCTCCAAGATTGCCAAGCACTACATCGCGGGCATCCTGAAGTACGCGCCCGAGTTCAGCCTGGTCACCAACCAGTACGTCAACTCCTACAAGCGCCTCACCGACGAGGAGGAGGCCCCCACGCGTATCGCCTGGGCGCGCAACAACCGCGCGGCCATCGTTCGCATCCCGGGTTATCGCCCGAGCCGCGAGGGCGCCTGCCGCATCGAGCTTCGCAGCCCCGACCCGGCGGCTAACCCCTATCTCGCCTTCGCGGTCATGCTGGCCGCAGGCCTGCGCGGCATCGAGGACGAGCTCGAGCTGCAAGAGCCCTCCGAGGCGGCAAGCGTGATCGAGACGCCGCACGGCGATCAGTGCTCGTGTGGAACGGGTCGTCTTCCCGAGGATCTGGGCGAGGCGGTCGAGCTCTTCGCGCAAAGCGATCTCATGAAGGAAGTGCTCGGCGAGCACATCCACGGTTACTTGACCGAGGCCAAGCGCGCCGAGTGGAAAGAGTACCAGCGCATCGTGACCCAGTGGGAGATCGACCGCGGCTTGGGGGTGCTCTAGCATGCAGCGAAAGAAAGTCATATTCATCGCCGACAGCCTGGACAACGCCCACAAGTTCCAGCAGGTCCTCTCGAGCCTTGATGTGGAGGTGACGGCGGGTTCGTCGGTTCAGTTCAAGAAGCTGCTCGCCCAGTGCCCGGGCCACGACCTCGTGGTCTACGAGGCGCGCGGTGATGCCCTCGAGAACGTCGCGCAGGCCGAGGCCCTGCTCGTCGAGGAGGGATCGCCGGCCATGCTCGTCATCGTGAACGAAGGCCAGCTCGGCGAGTTCAGGCTCCCCGTTCAGGTGAAGGCCGACTTCGTGGTCCACGGCGCGAGCGCAGCCGAGTGCGCCACCCGCATCAAGCAGCTGCTCTGGCCCGGCAACGAGACCTCGACGAGCGATTTCATCGCCATCGACAACATGACCATCAACCTGGCGACCTACCAGGTGAAGGTCAACGGCGAGCCGCTCGATTTCACCTATCTCGAGTACGCCCTGCTGGCCTTCCTGGTCACGCATCCGGGCCGCACCTATTCGCGCGACGCGCTGCTGCGCCGAGTCTGGGGCTTTGACTACTACGGCGGTTCCCGTACGGTTGACGTGCACGTGCGCCGTGTGCGTGCAAAGCTTGGCCCCGAACTTGCCCAGCATCTCGAAACGGTGCGCGGAGTGGGCTACCTCTGGTCGGCCTAAAGGAGGCAACACATGCCAAAAAAGTATGCGGTAATCGATGGCAACTCGCTCATGCATCGAGCTTACCACGCGGTTCCACCCACCATGAACGCGCCTGACGGCACGCCCACAAATGCGGTTTTCGGCTTTCTTTCCATGTTCCTCAAGCTGGTCGACATGGTGTCTCCCGATGCGGTGGTGTGCGCTTTCGATGCTGGCAAGCCCGCTTTCCGCATTGCCGCGCTCGAGCAGTATAAGGCTCAGCGACCGCCCATGGATGATGAGCTGCGCGTGCAGTTTCCCATCATGGAGGAGATCCTCGTGTCCATGAACGTGCCGGTGATCAAGGTCCAGGGCTGGGAAGGTGACGACATCCTGGGCACGGTGGCGGCGCGCAACGAGGCGCTCGGCAACGAGACCCTGCTCATCACTGGCGACAAGGACGCCTGCCAGCTGGCAAGCCCGCTCACAAGCGTGGTTACCACGAAGAAGGGCATCACCGACGTGGTTGTCATGGGTCCTGACGAGGTGTACGAAAAGTACGGTGTCACCCCCGATCAGTTCCCCGACTTCCTCGGGCTCATGGGCGACTCCTCCGACAACATTCCCGGCGTGCCTGGCATTGGCCCCAAAACGGCAACCAAGCTTTTGCAGAAGTACGGGTCCCTGCAGGGCATCTACGAGAATCTCTCGGATCTGAAGGGCAAGCAGCTCGAGAACCTGCAAAACAACGAGCAGGCCGCCTACTTGAGCCGTGAGATCGCAACCATCGTGCGCGACCTTGACTTCCCGCTCGATCTGGAAGCCTGCGCCTTCCCGTCTTTCGAACCCGAAGTGGTTGAGGAGACCTTCTCCAAATACCGCATGAACAGCCATCTCGTGCGCGTGCTTCGCTTGGCCGGCGCGCAGGTAAAACGCTTTGAGCTCGATCTGAAGTGGCAGCCCGTTCTCAAGGGCGGGGAAGCTAAGCGCGCCTTGGCCCAGGCAATCGAGACGGGCGAGCTCATCGGCCTGGCCCTTGACGAGCCGGAGCAGGTGTCGCTTTTCGATGCGGGCGTTCGCGTTGCCTTTGCCATGGATCAGGCCTGCGCGATTCTCGAGGGCGATGAAGCCGTCGAGGCATTGGCGGCCCTCGTGCGCGAAGGGCGGTTCGCGGTGCTCGCTTTCAAGGAGATTCTCGGCAAGGTGCTTCCCCGCGATGGTGCCGAAGCTGCCCTCATCACTCAGGCCGAGGCCCTCAGCGCCCGCGTCTTTGACGTGGCCCTTGCGGGTTATGTCCTCAACTCTTCTTTGCCGAGTTACGCCCTCGAGCAGCTTTTGGGCGAATACGGGTTGGGAAGCCTTCCCGAAGGGAAAAACGCCGACGAGAAGGCGGCCATAAGGGCGGCTGCCGCACGTTATCTGGTCAAGCCCATGACCGAGGCCCTCGAAAGGGAAGGTTCCATTCGTGCCTATTGCGATATCGACATGCCGCTTGTGGCGGTGCTTGCCTGCATGGAGCGCACCGGTGCGGCCATAGATGCCAAGCGTCTTGAGGATCTGGGCAAGAGCACCCAGGAGGCACTCGACGTGCTGAGCGAGCAGATCTACGCGGCGGCGGGGGAGCCCTTCAACATCGATTCCCCCAAGCAGCTTTCGCATATTCTGTTCGAGGTCCTCGGGCTTCCCCCGCTCAAGAAGAACACGCGCGGCTATTCCACCGACGCGAGCGTTTTGAAGGAGCTGGCGAAGGAACACGAGCTTCCCGCGCTCGTGCTTCGCTACCGTGAAATGGCCAAGATCAAGTCCACCTATATCGACGCGCTTCCGCGCATGCGCAAGGGCGACGGGCTCGTGCATACCCAGTTCAACGAGATGGTCACCACCACGGGTCGTCTGTCCTCATCCGATCCGAACCTGCAAAACATCCCCGTGCGCACCGACTTCGGACGTCAGATCCGCGAGTGCTTCATCCCCCTGGCGCCCGGCGAGGTGTTCTTCTCGGCCGACTACTCGCAGATCGAGCTCAGGCTGCTCGCCCACCTTTCGGGCGACGAGCATCTGGTGGCCGCGTTCAACTCGGGCGTGGACTTCCATGCCTCCACTGCGGCGCGTGTGTTCGGCGTAGCCCTAGAAGAGGTGACGCCTGAGCTGCGCAGCCGTGCGAAGGCGGTCAACTTCGGCATCGTGTATGGTCAGCAGGCCTACGGCCTCTCCCAAAGCCTCGACATTCCCTTCGGCGAGGCCAAGGACATGATCGATCGTTACTTCGAGGCCTATCCCGGCGTGCGCGCCTATCTGGATCAGACGGTGGAGAAGGCTCGCGAAGATGGCTTCGCCGAAACCATGTTCGGCCGCAAACGCCATATCCCCGAGCTTAAGGCTCGCAATGCCCAGCAGCGCGGCTTCGGCGAGCGCACGGCCATGAACCATCCCATGCAGGGAAGCGCAGCCGACATCATCAAGATGGCCATGAACGAGGTTCAGCGCCGCCTGCTTGCCGAGGGATTTAAGGCCAAGCTCATGATTCAGGTGCACGACGAACTCGACTTCTCCGTGCCCCGCGATGAAGTGGATCGTTTGGCCGTCATGGTGCGCGAGGTTATGGAGGGCGTGGCCAGCCTCAAGGTGCCCTTGGTGGTGGATGCGTCCTGGGGAGACAACTGGGCGGAAGCGCACTAGTTTTACCGTATTTGCCGTTGTGCGAAGCTTTTCATTCTGCTATTATTCCAAAGGTTGCGCCTATAAGGCGTAACTCGGAATAAGTGCGATGATACGCGGAGACCGTGCATACGAACGGCAAGAGCTTTGCCGACTTGCTACGATCGCGCTACAAAGCTATCGCAAAAGCGTTTATTTCAACAAGGAGAAAGAATGTACGCAATCGTGAAAACGGGCGGCAAGCAGTACAAGGTTGCCGCTGGTGACAAGCTCAACATCGAGAAGCTTGATGTTGCTGTCGGTGAGAAGGTCGAGCTTCCGGCCATCTGCGTTATCGACGGTGACAAGGTTGAGGCCGATCCGGCTAAGGCTGCTGCAACCAAGGTTGTCGCAACCGTCATCGAGCAGTTCAAGGGTGACAAGCAGATCGTCTTCAAGTTCAAGAAGCGCAAGAACTACAAGCGTCTGCGTGGCCATCGCCAGCAGCTCACTCGTGTTCAGATCGAGTCCATCGGCTAATTAAGGGAGGGAAACGTAAATGGCACACAAAAAAGGCTTAGGCTCCACTCGTAACGGCCGCGACTCCCACGCACAGCGTCTCGGCGTTAAGAAGTTCGCTGGTGAGACCGTCAAGACCGGCAACATCATCGTTCGTCAGCGCGGCACCCACATCCACCCGGGCGAGAACGTCGGCCGCGGCAAGGATGACACCCTGTTCGCTCTGTGCGACGGCACGCTCGAGTTCACCCGCGGCGCAAAGCGCAAGGTTCACGTCCGTCCGCAGGCGTAAGCGCCATCCGGCTCGCAGCTGAACAAGTTTAGCTTGCTATAATGAGACGCCCCCTGATGATCAGCGGGGCGTCTTTGCATTTTCGAAAGGCTACGTATGTTTGTAGATAAGGTTCGCATCAACGTTCGCGGTGGTAACGGCGGCGCAGGCTGCATGTCTTTTCGCAGGGAGGCCCATGTTCCCAAGGGCGGTCCCGATGGCGGTGACGGCGGTCGCGGCGGCAATGTCGTAGTGCAGGCCGACGCCAGCCTGTCCTCGCTTATCGAGTATCGGTTCAAGCACCACTTTCGTGCAGAGCGCGGCACTCACGGCAGGGGCTCTCGTATGCACGGTGCGCAGGGTGATGACATCATCTTGAAGGTGCCCGTTGGTACGGTTGTGCGCGAATACTTCGAGGAGACGAAGGAAACCGGCGAGCTTATCGCTGACCTCACCCATGATGGCGAAAGCGTCATCGTGGCGCGCGGCGGCGCGGGTGGTCGCGGCAACATACACTTCGTCACGTCCACGAGGCGCGCTCCCGCCTTCGCTGAATTGGGTGAGCCCGCTCAGGAAGGCTGGGTCGAGCTTGAGATGAAGCTCATGGCCGATGCTGCGCTTGTGGGCATGCCGAGTGCCGGCAAGTCCTCGCTCATCGCCAAGATGAGCGCAGCTCGCCCCAAGATCGCCGACTATCCCTTCACCACGCTGGTTCCCAACTTGGGTGTTGCCACCAGCGGGGATCTGAGCTTTGTCGTGGCCGACATTCCGGGACTTATCGAGGGGGCCCATGAGGGCCGCGGTCTGGGCCATGAGTTCCTGCGCCACATCGAGCGCACGGCGCTTATCGTTCACGTGGTCGACCTGACGGGTGACTGGGAGGGTCGCGATCCGCTTGATGACTATGAGATCATCAACCGCGAGCTTGCCCTGTACGCCGATGAGCTGGCGGCTCGTCCGCGCATCGTGGCGGCGAACAAGATTGACGTTCCCGGCACTGAAGAAGTATGCGCCGAGCTTGCGAAACGCGTGCGCGCCGATTCCGTTGCCGCGGCTGGCGGGGATGAGTTTGCCCCGAGCCCGATCGACCCCAAGCTCTACCAGATCAGCGCGCTTACCGGCAAGGGTGTTGACGGCCTCAAGGCTGCCATCGCCGCCAAGGTGCACGAGCTGCGCGAGGCTGCTCGCGAGGCCGATACGGCCAACGTGCAGTATGACCATGTGTGGGAGCTCAAGCGCGAGGCGCGTGAGAAGCGCTTTACGGTTACCAAGCTCTCCGACGGCGTGTTCCGTGTGACGGGCACCCAGGTGGAGCGTTGGGTTGTTCAGACCGACTGGGAAAACGAGGAAGCGGTCATTTTCTTGCAGCATCGTATGAAGCGCCTCGGCGTCGACGATGCCCTGCGCAAGGCCGGCGCGCTTGATGGAGATGAGATCCGCATCGTAGGCCGTTCGTTCGAGTACGAATCGGCTAACAGCGTGGTCGATGTGTTCGAGGAGCTTGATTGGTAATGGGCAGCGCATCCGGGGTCATCGAGTCAACGGCAAAGAGGCAAGGCCAACGTCGACTGGTCATCAAGATCGGCTCGTCTACGCTTACCACGAGCGAGAGCAAGATCGATTACGGCTATCTCGACAAGCTCGCCGATCAAGTCGCCCGTGCGAAGGCGGCCGGTTGGCAGCCCGTCATCGTCACCTCGGCTGCCATCGCCTGCGGTCTTGAGGCCTTGGGGATGGAAACCCGTCCGACCGACATGCCAAGCCTTCAGGCTGCGGCCTCTGTTGGCCAGGGCGCGCTTTCGACGGCCTACGCCAACGCCTTCGCCCAGCATGACATCCTTACCTCGCTTGTCCTGCTCACCCGCCGCGATACGGCTGATCGCACGGCTTACCTTCACGCTCGTGATACCCTGGGATGCCTGCTTGAGCTGGGCGTGGTTCCCATCGTCAACGAAAACGACACCGTTTCGGTGGAGCAGATCCGCTTTGGCGACAACGACACGCTTGCGGCCCTCGTTGCCTGCCTGATCGATGCAGACCTTGTGGTCATCTTCTCCGACATCGACGGCCTCTACGATGCCAACCCCAACACCAATCCCGACGCGAAGCTGATCGATCGCGTCGAGCATATCGGGGCGTCCATCATGGCTGCTGCCGGCGGGGCGGGCTCCACGGTGGGTTCGGGCGGCATGATCACCAAGATCAAAGCTGCTCGCGTGCTCATGGTGGCGGGCATTCCCATGATCATATGCCACGGACGAAGAAAAGACGCCATTGTAGATGCGGTGGCGGGCAGGCCCGTGGGTACGCTGTTCACGGCAAGCGAGCAGCCTCATGAGATTACGCCTAAAAAGCTTTGGCTTGCTCTCGGCGATGCCGCGCGCGGCGCGGTGGTCGTTGACGGGGGAGCGCGCAATGCGCTCGTCAAGCGCGGAAGCTCGCTTTTGTGCGTGGGCGTGAGGTGTGTCGAGGGCCGTTTCGACGCGGGTGATATCATCGACATCAAGGACGAAGACGGTCTTGTCATCGCTCGTGGCAAGGCGGCCTTTGCTGGTGATGAGGTGGAGCTTGCCTGCGGACGATCGCGTGAGGCGCTGGAGAAAAATCGCTTGCTTGCACCTTTGGCTGAGCGCCCGCTTGTCCATCGCGACGAATTGCTCGTATTCGAGTAGGATCCGCGCCCGCTTGCTAAGGCGGGCGATTCGTACAGGTTGATAGGCTGATGAGAGGAAGCTGTCATGACTGATGTGGCTCGGGAAGTAAGGGATCTGGCAAATCGTGCTCGTCTGGCGAGCGCAGGCTTAAGCCAAACCAGCACGGAGGAGCGCAACGCCGCCTTAGCTGCCATGGCCGCCGCCCTGCGTGATCGCAGCGCAGACATCATCGCCGCTAACGAAGCGGATATGGATGCGGCTCGTCAAAACGGGACGAAGGAAAGCCTTCTTGACCGTCTCATGCTTGACGAGGGTCGAATCGAGGGCATTGCCGCCGCCCTCGAAGAGCTCATCGCCCTTCCCGATCCTCTGGGAATAGTCCAGGAGGAGCGCACCCTGTACAACGGCGTGAACCTGAAGCGCGTAAGCGTGCCCCTAGGCGTGGTCGCGGTCATCTACGAAGCTCGTCCGAACGTCACTGCCGACGCTGCCGGCATCTGCCTCAAGTCGGGTAATGCCTGCGTCTTGCGCGGAGGCAGCATGGCCGCCCGATCCTGCGCTACCATCGCCGCTATCCTGCATGATGCCGCAGTCGAGGCCGGCATGCCCGCAGGCTGCATCGAAATCGTGTCCACCACGGACCGCTCGGCGACTGACGCCCTCATGCAGCTGCACGGCCTGATCGACGTGCTCATCCCTCGCGGCGGAGCCGGACTCATCCGTCATTGCGTCGAGAACTCCAAGGTTCCCGTCATCGAAACGGGTACCGGCAACTGCCATGTCTACGTGCACGAAAGCGCTGATCTCGACATGGCAAGTGCCATTCTCATGAACGCGAAGTGCCGTCGTTACGGTGTCTGCAACGCCGCCGAAACCCTGCTTGTCGACAAGGCCATCGCCCGCAGCTTCCTTCCGCAGCTCTTGAACGCGCTGGCGCATAAGGGCGTGTTCCTGCACTGCGACGAGGAGGCCTTTAGCTGCGCGGCTTTCGCCGGCCTGAAAAACGGCGAGCAGTTCGACCTTGCAAGCGATGTTGACTGGGCAACCGAGTACCTGGGCCCTGAGCTTGCCGTCCGCTGTGTCGACGGGATTGACGAGGCCATCGACCACGTGAACACCTATGGCACCAAGCACTCCGAAGCTATCGTGGCCGTCGATGAGTCGGCCATCGAGGCCTTCCTCAGCCGCGTTGACGCCGCCGCCGTATACGCCAATGTCTCCACGGCATTTACCGACGGCGGGCAGTTCGGGCTGGGCGCTGAAATCGGCATCTCCACCCAGAAGCTGCACGCACGCGGTCCCTTTGCGCTCGAGGCGCTCACTTCCTACAAATACGTGCTTCGCGGGGAAGGCCAGGTCCGCTCTTAATGGCCGACTTCAGCATATCCGAGGGCTTTGGGCCCGAGATCGGCTCTACGGGCGCGCACGAGCGGCTGGGGCTTTTGGGGGGCACCTTCGATCCCGTTCACGAAGGCCATCTCGCCTGCGCCCGAGCCGTGCGCGAAGCCTGCGGCATAGACAAGATCCTCTTTCTTCCCGCTGGCAGGCCCAATTTCAAGCGCGACCGCGATATCGCGCCGGGAGATGCGCGCGTCCTCTGGTGCGAGATGGCCGTGCAGGATGAGGCGTGTTTCGGGGTATGCGACATCGAGCTGCGACGCGGCGGCGTGACCTATTCGATTGACACCCTGCGCGAGCTGCGCGATCTGTATCCCGACAACGTGGAGCTTTGCTTTATCGTGGGAGCCGACTCGGCGGCGTCCCTTCCGCGATGGCGCGAAAGCAAGGCTCTGGCCGAGCTTGCCACCTTCATCGCCGTGTCGCGCCCGGGGCGAAGCCTTGATGAGCACCTGCGCGAGGAGCTTGCTCAGATGGGTTTCAAGGTGGAGTATGTGGAGGGCCTTGCCTGCGACATCTCCTCGTCTGACATTCGTGCGCGCATCGGCCGCGGGGAGAGCGTCGAGGGCATGGTGCCAGCAGCCATTCTGCCTCTGATTGAAGCCGAGCCCGCTTATCGCAGGGTCTGCAACGGGGCGCCTGATGCCGCGGTGCCCGATCCCGCAGCGCCTGATGCCGCAGCGTCCGATGCCGATCTGGCGTTGAGCGAAGCCTTCTTCGAGGCCCGCGCAGCCGAGCTTGCATCCCGCGTAAACGAAAGGCGCCTGCGTCATACCTACGGGGTGGTGGCAGCGGCCGAGCGCCTAGCTCGCACTTACGGCGTTAACGTGCGCAAGGCGCGTTTGGCTGCGCTTCTGCATGACTGGGACAAGGGCTTTGATGACGAAGGTATGCGCAAGCGCGTCTTAGAGCTTGGCATGACAGACGCCGTCGATGCCTGGGTGCTCGAAAACACCCCCTATGTTCTCCACGGCAACACGGCGGCTTGCGCGCTTTCGCGGGCTTTCCCCGAAATACCCGCGGACGTAATCCAGGCGATCGATCGTCACACGGTGGCCGCAGTCGATATGTCGGCGCTCGACATGGTGCTCTACGTTGCCGACGCCATCGAGGATGGCCGCCAGTTCGGCCGCATCGACGAATTGCGCGCCGCCGTTGGCAAGGTGGACCTCGAGGAGCTCTTCTTTCTCACCTACGAATATTGGGTGTTCTTGCTTTTTGAGCGCAGAAAGCAGCTTCATCCTGATACGATAACCATATGGAACACACTCGTTGCCCGTAGGGCAGCCAAGAAGGGAAACCAATGACCGACAAGATCAAAGAGCAGGAAGCATTTTCTCGTCAGTGCGCCATCGTCGCCGCCAAGGCAGCGGATGACAAGAAGGCCACCGACATCATGGTTCAGGAAGTGCGCGAGCTCATCGGCGTCACCGACTACTTCGTGATCGCTACCGCATCCAACAGCCGCCAGGTCGAAGCTATCATCGATGAGATCGAAGACGCCCTGCGCGAGGAGCTCAGTATCAAGCCCCTTCATCGCGAAGGTTCGAGCGATGGCTCCTGGTCGCTGCTTGACTACGGCAACATCGTCGTGCACGTCTTCCAGCCCGAAACCCGCGAGTACTACCGTCTCGAGGCGCTGTGGAACGACGCCCCGGTGGTCGACCTTGCCGCCGAGGCGGGACTCACCGACATCCAGTATTCCGACCGCATCGCCAAGATGCTCGGCAAGGACGAGGCATAAGGCCCTCAAGCTGCTCCAAAGATGACGAAAGGCTCCGCACGCGGAGCCTTTCGTCATTTCATGGGATGGGAAAGCTAAGCGCTGCCGGGCAAGATGCACTTCCCGCTTTGGCTGTGCTGCGTGATGGCTGCGGCTTCAAGTTCTTACAGATCACCCGGAACCCAGCCGCTTTCCTTCAGGGCTTCGAGCTTTCTGATGAAGCTGTTGCCCGTTACGCCTTGGGCTTTGCAGATCTGACGGACGAAGGCTATGGCCGCCTCGCGCAGGATCTCTGACTCGATGAGTGGGTCGTTGCCATCTGCACCGGGGTGGAGCAGCTGCATGCCGAAGGAGCGCCACATGCCGGCGGCGAAGAAGTCGACGAGGAGGCGTGCTTCGTCAGTGAGCTGTTCCTTGCCGGAAGTCAGAAGATGGGTCCAGATTGCGGTGTTGGCGGAATTGACGGCGTTTGAAATGGTTTCAAGGTTGCTCTGTCCCGCCAAAAGCTGAACGCGCTTCACGTGAAAGTCGTTTTGCGGAAGCTTGAGCTCATCGTATTCGCCCATGAGTATGGCATGGATGGTCCTCGGGATAAGACCGCTCAAGGCAAGTTCGTTTTCCATAACCGAGTTCACCATAGAACCCATGTCTTCGAAGTGATAGTAGAAGGAGCCGCGAGAGCATCGCGCTTCCTGAACGACCATGGTGACGGTGATGCGCTCGGTCCTGTTGTTTTTGACGAGGTGCCAGAGCGCCTCTACTAGGCGATTGCTCGCCATGGGCGCCAAGTCCCTGCTTTTGGTGCTGGCCAACATGTCCCCCTAGTATTCATGACATGCGTTCCCGCCATAAAGGTGAGCGGATCCCGGGCTCACGCGCCGTCTGCGCCTTTGTCCCCGTTAGGAGCATGGCGGCAGGGCAGGTCTAAACAATTCGGCAAATGTACCACAGAGCATTTGAAAACGGGGAATATTTTAGTTCTAAAAAGATATTCTGTGGGCGATTGGTCAATTTGAGAGATATGCAGTTGGTCAAATAAAGAGAATTGTTCAAAGTTCTGGACAAGCGCCAAACAGCATCTCAATTTCTGATCAGGAGGGTCCTTTTGCTCATTTTCCGTTGGTAGAACGATTCTTATCATGATTTCGATAGGGCGAAGCGAGCCTGAAATCGCAGCGTGAGGATGTGCCAGCGCGTGGGGAGTTGGCGCGAGAGGAATAGCCAAAATGGCACCATCCCTAGATTTTCTCTACCGAAGCGCTACGAGTTCTTCTCATAGAGCCTTATTGATGAAAGTCGAGTGAGATCCGGCTTTCATCCGTCGTTTTGCTTAGTAAAGCAAGCGAACTCGATTCGATTATCCGAATAGGAGGGAAAATGGATAACAAAGAGTTCACCGTATCTGAGGTTATCGACTCGTTCGGTCTCACGAAGCACACCTGGATCGTCTTCTTCCTGCTGCTCTTCGCACAGATCTTCGACGGTTATGACTTCATGATCGTCAACTCCACCAACATGTACGTGGCCTCCACCTTCTGGC
>CAYZCY010000037.1:0-12790 GCA_964477115.1 uncultured Eggerthellaceae bacterium
TGTCCTCGCCGCAAAACGATCTAGGCAGATGCGGCTGCGGAATCGCTCCTAAGCTTTCCGCCCTCGACCGAAAACTTAAGCTTGCTTTGCCTCCGCGCGACGGCGCTCGATTTGTGCAAGGCGCTCATAGGAAACGATCTTGGTGGTGAAGGTTCCATCAGATATGACATCGCCTTCGTCATCATAGGCAGCCACGTCCCAAATCTGCTTCGATCCTTCGATGCGATTCAGGGTGGCAACCGCGCGAACAGAGCCCTCTTTGCCGCTTTTGCGGTGGCGGATGTTGGCCTCGATGCCAAAGGGAACCTCAACCTCGAAATCCGCCATAAGCGCTGCACCTTGGCTTGCCACCGCCTCGAGCAGCGCGATGGTGACGCCGCCATGGAGTACGCCGAAGGGCTGGCGGAGCGTGTCGGTGATGGGCATGACAGCCTCAACACGCTCGGTGCTTTGCTCGGTGAAGGTGAAGCCGAGAACCGTGTTGAATCCCTTGTATGCGTCGTATTCGGTCATGATTCGCCTTTCCTCCATCGCGTGGGTGTCAGCAGTTCATGCTATCGGTTTGCCCGCGCTCTTTCAATTGCGGGCTCGGTGGTCTTACCTGTTCGTAACCTTGTCTGGCTCCAGGCAAAATAGGATTATCATGAGGGCTTGTGAAGGTAAGCAGAAAACAGATCATCGGTGCGGTGGTGGGCATAGCGCTCACCTTGGGCCTTGTTGCCTTGCAACCCTTCGCGGGGCTGGCCTCTGAGGCTACCATCGTGATAGCAATTCTCGCGGGCGCCATTGCCTGGTGGGTTGCCGGCGTCTTGCCCGATTATGTGACGGGCATCATCATGGCGGTGCTCTTCGTGGTATGGGCGGGCGTTCCTACCGAGGTGGCCTTCGGCGCCTTCGCCTCGTCCATGTGGTGGCTTTTGGTTGCCGCCTTCTGTCTGGCGCACGCCATGCGAGCAAGCGGCTTGCTTCGCCGCATGTCCCTTGGCGTGCTGCGCCTATTCCCGCGCACCTTCCGCGCCCAGGCTGCAGGACTCATGGCCGCGGGCATGTTGGTGGGTCCTTTCGTCCCCAGTTTGTCGGCTAAGGTTTCCATGCTTGAACCCATGGCGCTTGCCATCAGCGACGAGATGGGCTACGAGCGAAAGGGCCGCCAGGCAAACGGCCTGTTCCTCGCCGTGCTGGTGGGGGTGCGCAACTGCGCTCCGGCGGTGCTCTCCGGATCCTTCCTCGGCTACGTGGTGCTGGGCCTTCTTCCCGAATCCGTGCAGTCGCAGTTTGACATGGCGCATTGGCTGCTCGCTGCGCTTCCCTGGCTTGTCATCGTCACGGTTTTGAACTACGTGGCGCTTGTGGCTCGTTATTCCCCGAAGGGCGAAGGTAAGCGCGCCGCGATGCGGGACGCGACCTCGAGCCAGCCGCAGCTCGGCCCCATGTCGCACGGCGAGAAATGCGTGCTCGCCATTATGGCCGTCACGGGTCTTCTGTGGTTTACCGAGGCCTGGCACGGCATTCCCGCCTTTGCGGTTGCGCTTTTGGCGGTTGCCGCCATGGCGGCGTGCGGCCAGTTCAAAAAGGAGGACCTTCGCGGCGGCATAGCCTGGGACGTCATCCTTTTCGTGGGCTTGGTGCTGGGGCTTTCCCCTTCCTTCGAATACGTGGGCGCCAACGCCTGGGTAGCGCAGATGTGCGAGCCCGTGCTCATGATGGTGGCGGGCAACCCCTATGCCATCGTGGCGAGCGTGGCTTTCATTACCCTTGCCCTGCGCTTCATCGTGGTGTCCGAGACGGCATTCATCAACCTGTTTTTGGCGGTGGCGGTTCCCCTGTCGGCCACCCTCGGGGTCAATCCCTGGATCATCGGCTTCAGCGTGTACGCCATGGTCAATCCCTGGTTCGTGGGCTATCAGAACCCGGTGTATCTGGCAGCCGTGGGATCAGTGGGCGACAAGATGACCACGCACGGCGAGCAGGCGCTTTACTGCGGCATCTACGTGGTCATTTGTTTGTTTGGCTTGCTGGCATCGGTGCCCTATTGGCAGTGGCTTGGCCTGGCTTAGGAGTTGTGCAGGGGCAAGGTGAGCGTGAAGGTGGTCACGCCTTCGGCATTGCAGCTGGCGAAGATGTCTCCGCCATGGTCGCGCGCAATGTCACGCGCGATGGCAAGCCCCAAGCCGTACCCGCCCGTTTCTCGAGCGCGTGCCTCGTCGGCGCGATAGAAGCGATCGAAGATGCGGTCGAGGTCGGCCTCCGCGATCACGGCGCCCTTGCTCGAGACGCTCATGCGCGCCTGGGAGCTTACCTTCTCCAAGTTGACCTTGATGGTGCTGCCCTCGTTGGAGTACTTGCAGGCGTTGTCTAAGAGCGTCCTTACCAGACGGCGGATGCGCTCGGCGTCGCCGCGCACGAAGACCTCGCTGGCGATGTTCTCCTCAATCACCACGTCGCGTTCGAAGGCTACCGACTCAAATTGCAGCGCTTCGCCCTCGACGGCGTCGCTTAAGTCGAAGGGATCGATCTTTTCGGCGCTGCGCTTCTCGCCGTCAAGCTGGGCGAGCTCCAGCATGTCGTTGACCAGGTTTTGCATGTGCGTGGCTTCGGTTTGGGTGCTGTCGATCCATTGGTGCTGGCTTTCCACGCTGGCCTCGGGGTGCGCTTTGAGGATAGCCGAGTTTGCCAGGATGACCGTCAGGGGCGTTTTGAGTTCGTGTGAGGCGTCTGCGATAAACTGGCGCTGCTGCTCCCATGCGCGCTCCACCGGGGCAAGCGCCCAGCGCGAGAAACGGATGCTGATGGCCAAAAAGCCAGCTAGCGCAACAAGGCCTACGCCGAGCAGCGTCAATGCCAGCTTCTTCCAACCGCCAACAGATGCCCCATCGGCGAAGGCAACGTAGACGACGTCCTTTACGTATCTTTTGCTGTAGAGCAGTTCGCTGCCCGAAAGATGGCCGAAATCCTCTGTTGCGCTCAGGGCGTCGTTGATGGCGTTGTCCAGATACTCATCGGCGATCAAGGCGGTTGACGAACTCGAGGGCGTAATGGTGGCGCCCTTTTCGTCAACTTCGTACACGACTACCGGTGTAAGCTGCGTAGATGTGAATTCGCCTCCGCCGATGAAGGGGGGCTGAGCCCCTATTGTGCCCGATTCGGGTTCGTCTGCTCGGCTGTTCGCGTTGGCGTAAATGCCTGCGGCGGCAGGGTTGTCGAAGTGGCTTGTGGAGCTGATGGCATGGTTGAGCCTCTCCTGCATGAGGGCGTTCACGCCTGCCAGGTCCTGGCTGTAAGTGAGAATGCAGATTGCGCTGAAGGCCACTGCGAGCACCAGCGCAATGCATGCCATGATCAGGGCGATGAACTTCTTTCGCAGTTTCTCTAGCATGCGCCCTCGCTGTTTTCGCCATCGGCTTCTTCTGCGTTGACGTCAGCCGCGTAAGCGCTGCCATCGCCTGAAGCGCCATCTTCGCCCGAAGCGCAGCCTTCGCTCGATACGCTGCCAGCTTCTATGGCGAGACGATAGCCTGCCTTGCGGATGGTTTCGATGCGGGCGCTCGACCCGAGATGATTGAGCTTTTTGCGCAGGAAGGATATATAGGCCTCGACGTTGTTGTCGCCAGCATTTGATTCTATGCCCCAGGCCTTCGTGATGAGCGTGTCCTTCGAGATGACCTGACCGGGGTTCGCCATAAGGATTTTGCAGATGGAAAACTCCTTGAAGCTCAGGTGGATGGTTTTCAAACCGCGCGATAGATCATAGCTTTCCAGGTCAAGGGTGAGATCGCCCGCAGTGAGACGCTCGAAGAGGATATCGCCCTGCCTGCGGGTGAGGGCCCGCAGATGAGCCATGAGCTCAGCAGGGGAGAAAGGTTTGGTCATGTAGTCATCAGCGCCAGAGTCTAGACCGGTTATCTTGTCGGCCGTGGAATCGCGTGCGGTAAGCAGCAGAATGGGCGTACTTACCTGCGCGCGGCGAAGTGCGGTGGTAACCGCGTAGCCGTTGAGTTTGGGTAGCATGACGTCGAGGATGATGACGTCGTAGATTTGACTGCTGCCGTAGTCCACACCCGATTGCCCGTCGTGCACGACATCGACGTGATAGCCGTTTTCCTCGAGGATGTGGGCTAGGGCGTTGCTCAGCCGGATATCGTCCTCTACGACGAGTATGTTCATGAGCAGCCCCGCCTTTCGCGCGAATGAAGAGATCCTCAAGGGTTCAAAGACCATTGTAGCCGCGTTGCGCTGACTGGTGCGATCCTTTCAGGTTGATTTAAGGGCTGCTCCCTAGAGTAATCCTTGGTGTTTCCCGGCACCTCGCGCGGCGCGCTTTCCCCCGATTGACCGCGCCGCGCCTTCAAATCAGATGAGGAGGGGATACAGCTTGCGTGTGCTGAATCGCTTCCTTTCGAGTGACCAGCCGGAATGGTAATGGTCCCGAAATCGCAAAGACCCGCGGCAAGCGGGTCCTTGTGTTTAGTGGGGAAGGTGAGCGTGGCGCTTACCTTCCCCACTTTATATGTTGGGAAGATCGATTAGATCTCGGTCAGCCAGTCGGCGTACTCCTCGACCTTGCCGTAGACGATCTGGAAGAAGCGTTCCTGGATGGCGCGGGTGACCTCGCCCGGCTTGCCGATTTCGCGGCCGTCGACCGATGCGATGGGGGTGAGCTCGGCGGCGGAGCCGGTCATGAAGACCTCGTCGGCAACGTAGAGGTCCGAGCGAACCAGGCTCTCCTCGATGGCCGGGATGTCAAGGTCGTCGGCGATGCAGAGAACGGTGTCGCGGGTGATGCCCTCGAGAACGCCGTCGGACAGCGGCGGGGTGGAAAGGACGCCGTTGCGGACGACGAAGAGGTTTTCGCCCGTGCCTTCGCAGACAAAGCCCTGCTCGTTGAGCATGATGGCCTCGGAGTAGCCGTGGTCGATGGCCTCGAGCTTGGCGAGAAGCGAGTTCATGTAGGAAGCGGTGGACTTCATAGCCGGCGGGATGGCGTTGACGGAGCGCTGACGCCAGGAGGAAACGCCCACGTGCACGCCGTTTTCGAGCGCGTCGGCACCGAGGTATGCGCCCCAGGGCCACACGGCGATGATGACATCAACCGGAGCGCCGGTGGGGTTTACGCCCATGGAGCCGTAGCCGCGGTAGACAAGCGGGCGGATGTAGCAAGCGGGAAGCTCGTTGGCGCGGATGGTTTCCACGGTTGCGTCTGCGAGTTCTTCGGCGGTGTAGGGAATGTCGATGCGAGCGATCTTGCAGCTGCGGACCAGGCGCTCCATGTGCTCCTGCAGGCGGAAGACGAAGCTGCGGTCGGAGTCGGGGTCCTTGTAGCAGCGAATGCCCTCGAAGACGCCGGAGCCGTAGTGCAGGGAATGGGAGAGAACGTGGGTGGTGGCCTCATGCCACGGGACCAGTTCGCCGTTTTTCCAGATGTATTTCGCTTCTTCGATGGCCATCGCAAGCCTTCCTTCCCTTGAATCGATCCTTGGGTGCCCGGGCCTTTGCGCGCCCTCTGGCTGCTTATGTGCAACGCCCTTGCGCGGGTGTGTGTACATTGGTGCTGTATTTTACTTCATGTGGGCGTCTATCAGGTGCTTTTCCCCCGAATGGCCCATATTTTACGTATCTGATATTGGGTTTCACGATAAACTGACCACCTAGTCCAAACGGAAGGTAAGGGAAGGTTGCGCTAGCCGCTATGAAACCGATGCACGTTATGAAGCCTGAAGCGGCGGATTTGCCCGATGCGGCAAACCGCGTGTTCACCTACGATTCCACCCTGCGAGATGGCGAGCAGTGCGAGGGCATTACGCTTTCGCTTGAGGATAAGCTGCGCATTGTCGAGCGATTGGACTCCTTTGGCATTGACTTCATAGAGGGCGGTTTTCCGGCGTCTAACCCCAAGGACATCGCGTTTTTCCAGCGCGTGAGTGAGATGGACCTCAAGCATGCGAAGATCGCGGCGTTTGGGTCGACGTGCCGCAAGGGTGTTTCGGCGTCTGATGATCCTGGCTTGGCTGATCTTTTGGCAAGTGGCGCTCCCGTTATTGCGATTGTCGGCAAGACCTGGGATGAGCAGGTTACGCGTGCTCTGCAGACCACGCTTGAGGAAAACCTGCGCATGATCACCGATTCGGTTGCCTATTTGAAGGCGGCTGGACGTCGGGTGGTTTTCGACGCCGAGCACTTCTTCGACGGTTTCAAAGCCAATCGCGAATATGCGCTTGCCTGCGTGCGCGCGGCGCATGAGGCTGGTGCCGACTCTGTCGATCTGTGTGAGACCAATGGCGGCGCGCTTCCCTTCGAAGTTGAGGAAATCGTTGGTGAAGTGGTGGCGGCCTTTCCCGATCAGGCTTTTGGCATTCACTGCCACAATGATTCCGGTTGCGCTGTCGCCAATGCGCTGGCCGCCGTGCGCGCAGGCGTGGTGCAGGTTCAGGGCACCATCAACGGCATTGGCGAGCGCGTGGGCAATACCGATCTGCTCACCGTGGTGGCGGACCTCGAGCTTAAGATGGGAAAGCGCTGCGTGGGTCCTGATAAGCTGCGCGAGCTGACACGCGTGTCGCACTACGTTGCCGAGATGTGCAACGTGTCCGTCTCCGCGCATCATCCGTATTCGGGAGCTTCGGCTTTTGCGCACAAGGGCGGTTTGCACGCAAGCGCCATTGCGCGATTCCGCGAGGCTTATGAGCATACGAGCCCTGATGCCGTGGGCAACGATACGCGCATGCTGGTGAGTGAGCTGGCTGGCAAGGCGTCGCTTGTGCAGAAGGCGGCAAGCTTGGGCTTTGATCTCGAGGCCGAGGGCGTAGACGTGCAGGGAATCCTTGACGACATCAAGCGTCGCGAGGCTGAGGGCTATTCGTATGAGGTTGCGGATGGTTCGCTTGCCTTGCTGCTGAGCCGTCATCTGGGTCAGTACAAGCCGGCCTTTTCATTGGAGAGCTTCCGCGTCATTGTTGACGACTACGAGGACAAGAACGCATCCGTAAAGGGCGCGCTGTCTGAGGCGACCATCAAGATTCACGTGGGCGAAGGCCGTTTTGTGGCGGTAGGCGAAGGCGTCGGTCCCGTTGGCGCGCTCGACAGCGCGCTGCGCAAGGCCATTGCCGAGTCGTATCCGGCGGTTGCAGGCATGGAGCTTATCGACTACAAGGTTCGACTGCTTGACGAAAGCCAGGGAACCGATGCTATCACGCGCGTAACCATCACTACGGCCGATGCGCACGGAAGCTGGGGTACGGTGGGCGTGTCCGAAAACGTGATCGAGGCATCTTGGGAGGCTTTGGTCGACTCCATTGAATACGGCTTGCTGCGCATTGCCGATTAGGTGTTTGATAGGCGAATTCGCGCGCATTGGCTCTCTCGTGAGCTCTCAGAACCGAACCGTACGATGCCCCCTTTGAGGCGTGTTTGCTCTCAGGCGATGATGCAGTGATACAATTCCCTGTACTACAGCAAAGTGCTAAAGCGGCTAAGGTCGGCGCGCTTTGCTGATGATTCGAGTTCGAAGCCTCTCGAGGAGGGCATATGAGCAATATCAGGACTAAGGAAGTTGAAGACCTGCTGCGCGTGCTCGCTACGCTCGATGACGAAGATGTCATCTTCGCTCTCCTCGAAGACATGTTCACCATACGCGAGATTCGCGAGACTTCGCAGCGACTTGCGGTCGCGCGTCTGCTTTCAAGCGGCAAATCCTATGCTGCCATTGAAGAGGCGACGGGCGCATCCGCGACCACTATCGCGCGCGTTTCCAAGTGCCTGAGCTACGGCGCCGGCGGTTACGCCAAGGCGCTTGCTGTGCTCGAGGACGCGCCTTCCGAATAACCCCTGTTTCGCATACCGCCTTTGTCCAGCGCGCCTTTCGCAAGAAAAGAAGGCGGCCTGGGGGAGGTGCCGCCTTCTTGCGAGGGGTGGGCGCCTAGGAGGGGTTCGGCGCCCTATAGGAGAGAGGAGAGAAAGGAGGAAAGGGGAAGTCCTTCTCTGCTTTCTCAGTATAGGGGCGTCCGAGTTATGCCTAGCTGGTGCGGTGATTTGGTAGGGTTTGCGTAAAGAGGCGTTTGCCGGTCCGTTGCTTTTGCCCTTGAAGTTTTGTGCTGAGCGCTTGGGTGGAGTCGCTTGACGGCGAGGTCCTGTTTTCGTTTGGCGAAAGCGCCCGAGAAGGGTGAGCTAGCGGAGATGGTAAGCGCAATCCGGCAAAGAGCCCACAAGACAAAAAGAGATGGCCGCTAAGGGGAGAGCGGCCATCTTTGTTATGCGCAGGAGAGGGGCGCAGTTGTTTGTTGGCTTGTCGAGCTAGGTGGGAGAGGGGCTCGACGGGTCGATCGGATTGATCAGGCGATCTTAGAATGCCTGGAACTTGTCGAACTTGCAGAAGCAGATCGGGCACTTCTCGAGGCCTTCGCCCTTCTCGATGTAACCGCAGATCGGGCAGAGGTAGAAGGCGTCGTCGTCCTCGGCGTCGATGTTGTTGTAGGCCTGCATGTAGAGCTCTGCGTGGACGGACTCAGCGAGCTTGGCGCGGGAGAAGACCTGAACTGCCTTGGTCTCGCCCTCTTCGGCTGCCTTGATGATAAAGGAGGGGTACATGTCGGAGGTCTCATAGATCTCGCCCATAGCGCCTGCGATGAGGTCAAGGTCGGTCTTGGAGCCCTCGACAGCCGGCGGCTCGGGCTTGACGTAGTCGGGATCCATCTTCTCAATGACGGCGACTTCGAGGCCGATGTGGATCTGCTCAGCAGCGGAGGTGGCACGGAAGAGGCGGGCGATCTGCTTGAAGCCGTTTGCCTCGGCGGCCTCGGCGGCTGCAGCGTACTTTGCGGAAGCGCCGGTTTCGCCGCATACGGCAGCCTTGAGGTTCTCGAGGGTGGTGCCGACGGTGGTGGTGCTGTCAGGGACAACGTTGAAGTTGCTTGCGTTCTGGAAGGTGGGGATGGACTCGCGGATCTTCATGGCTGCTCCTTTTCCTCATGTTTGAAATCTCGTCTTAGTGCTTGTCGGGGTTTGGATTGCCTGAGCTCCGTTCGGTTGAGCTGCCGGGTCCTTGCCGTCCGACTGAATCATTTTCTCTTGAATGATTACGAGCTCATTATATCGGCCAAGTCGTTGTCGAAGCGTTGCAAAGGAAATGTCACCAAAAAGATAACAATTATTCCACAACTCGGTTTTGCCAAATCGCTTGACAGGTCTATGCGGGCATGATATATGGCACAAAATTAGTAACATATAACTTAAAAGGTGGAGAAGAAAAGCGCCCCGGCTTCGCGGGAGTGCGTTGCGAGGCTGCAAAGAAGCCCGCAAGGTCTTGGCTTTATAATGAATGCGTTCAAAAAATGGAAGGATCAAGCGAAAAGGACTGACTTATGGATCGCGACATCGCCTGGAAGAAATACGAAGAATCCGATCTGGCTGCGCTCGAGGAGCTGGCGGCCGACTACATCGACTTTATCTCCGCCAACAAGACCGAGCGCGAGTGCTCGCGCGCGGCAATTGCCAAGGCTGAGGCATGCGGTTACCGCTCCCTTGCGGACGCGGTTGCAGCGGCTAAGGCCGTCAAGCCCGGCGACAAGCTGTGGGCTCACGTTCATGGCAAGGCCGTGATCTTGGTGCACGTGGGAGAGGCCCCGCTTGAGCAGGGTATGAACATCCTGGGCGCGCATGTCGACTCGCCGCGCCTTGATCTCAAGCAGAACCCGCTTTACGAGAGCAATGGGTTCGCGCTGCTTGACACTCATTACTACGGCGGCATCAAGAACTATCAGTGGGTGGCCCTTCCGCTTGCCCTGCACGGCGTGGTGGCCAAGACCGACGGCACCGTGGTTGAGGTGCGCATCGGTGAGGACGAATCCGACCCCGTGTTCTGCGTGACCGACCTGCTTCCTCACCTTGGCGCTCAACAGATGGAGAAGAAGGGCTCTAAGGTTGTCGAGGGAGAGGACCTTGATCTGCTCATCGGCAACGCTCCCCTTCGCAATTGCGAAAAAGTGGGTGGGGAAGGTGAACCCGCCGAAACCGAAGGCGCAGAACCCGCGTCTGCCAAGGATCCCGTTAAGGCCCATGTGCTCGCCATTCTGAAGGAGAAGTACGGCATCGAGGAGGAGGACTTCCTGTCTGCCGAGCTCGAAGTGGTGCCCGCTGGTCGCGCTCGTGAGCTGGGCTTTGACCGCAGCATGGTCATCGGTTACGGCCAGGATGACCGCGTGTGCGCTTACACCTCGCTTGTGGCCCAGCTTGCCCTGGCAGCTGAGGGCCAACCCGTGCCCGCGAAGACGGCGGTGTGCGTGCTGGTCGACAAGGAGGAGATCGGCAGCGTGGGCGCTACGGGCATGACCTCTCGCTTCTTCGAGAACACGATCGCCGAGATCATGGAGCTTGCGGGTGAGGGTGGCATGCTGAAGCTTCGTCGCGCTCTTGCGGCGTCGAGCATGCTTTCCTCCGATGTTTCCGCTGGATTTGACCCTGCCTACGCCGGCGTGTTCGAGGCCAAGAACTCCGCCTTCCTGGGCAAGGGTCTGGTGTTCAACAAGTACACGGGAGCACGCGGCAAGAGCGGTTCGAATGACGCGAGCGCCGAGTACATGGCGCGCATTCGCCGTGTGATGGGTGATGCCCAGGTGAGCTTCCAGACCGCCGAGCTCGGGCGTGTCGATGCGGGCGGCGGCGGAACCATTGCCTACATCCCGGCCGAATACGGCATGGACGTGATCGACTCGGGTGTTGCCGTGCTTTCCATGCATGCCCCGTGGGAGGTTACCAGCAAGGCCGACATCTACGAGGCGCGTCGCGGTTACGAAGCCTTCCTCCGCAACATGTAAGCTTTCGCCCGCGAAGAAAAGCGCAGTGTGCCGCGCAGCAGGAGATCGCAAGGTCGTAGCGGTCCCGAAGGCGCGGCCTATCGCGCGGCAAGAGGGCGCAAGGTCGATGTCGGCAAGGTGGATAAGGCCATTTCAGCGGCTTTTTTTGCCGTTTTGTAAAAAGACGCAGCACATCGGAACTTGCCGCCTATAATGCTTTCAACCATATTCGCGCTTCGTCGGCCCCCGGCGAAGCGTTTTCGCTATTTCATAGAAGTTGAGTTCGAGAGAAGAGATGAGAAGCCGCGACTGCGGTTCGGCCGATAGGGGAGCCGGGCGGAGGGCAAGTCGCAAGGAGCAGAAAGGAAGAAGGCGCATGGCGTACTACTTCGAGGAGCCGTCCCGTACATTCAATGAGTATCTGCTGGTTCCGGGACATACTCCCGCTAGCTGCGTTCCCACCGCAGTGAGCTTGAAGACCCCGCTCGTCAAGTACCGCAAGGGCGAAGAGGAGTGCCCCATTAGCCTCAACGTTCCCATGGTTTCGGCCATCATGGCTGCGGTCTCCGACGATCGCATGGCCGTTGCGCTGGCAACCGAGGGCGGCCTTTCCTTCATCTACGGCAATCAGTCCATCGAAGACGAGGCGGCTATGGTCGCACGCGTCAAGGACTACAAGGCCGGCTTCGTTACTTCTGATGCAAACCTCTCTCCTGAGATGACCCTGGCAAACGTGGTTGAGCTCAAGGAGCGCTACGGTCATTCCACCATGCCCGTCACCGCTGACGGCAGCGCTCACGGCAAGCTGCTCGGCGTTGTGACCGGTCGCGACTACCGCCTTTCCCGTATGAGCTTTGACACCAAGGTCTCTGAGATCATGACCCCGCGCGAGAAGATGATCGTTGCTCCGGCTGACACTTCCCTCAAGGTTGCCAACGACATCATCTGGGACAACAAGCTCAATTCGCTTCCCATCGTTGACGAAAACGACTGCCTCGTGGCGCTCGTTTTCCGCAAGGACTATGACTCCCACAAGGAAAACCCCAACGAGATGCTCGACGACCAGAAGCGTTACATGGTTGGCGCAGGTATCAACTCCCGCGACTTCGCCGAGCGCGTTCCGGCGCTCGTCGAGGCTGGCGCTGACGTTTTGTGCATTGACTCCTCCGAGGGCTTCTCCGATTGGCAGAAGATCACCATCGACTGGGTGCGCGAGCGCTATGGCGACAGCGTGAAGATCGGTGCAGGCAATGTTGTCGACCGCGAGGGCTTCCGCTTCCTCGCAGAGGCTGGCGCTGACTTCATCAAGGTCGGCATCGGCGGCGGCTCCATCTGCATCACCCGCGAGACCAAGGGCATTGGCCGCGGCCAGGCAACGGCCGTCATCGAGGTCGCCAAGGCTCGCGACGAGTACTTCGAGGAGACCGGCATCTACGTGCCCATCTGCTCCGACGGCGGCATTGTGTACGACCACCACATCTCCCTGGCGCTTGCCATGGGCTCTGACTTTGTCATGCTGGGCCGTTATTTTGCCCGCTTCGACGAGAGCCCCTCTGCCAAGGTCATGGTGAACGGCACCTACATGAAGGAATACTGGGGCGAGGGCTCTGCTCGCGCTCGCAACTGGGGTCGCTATGACCTCGGCGGCAAGAAGAGCCTGTCCTTCGAAGAGGGCGTCGACTCCTATGTTCCCTATGCTGGCAGCCTGAAGGACAACGTGGCCGTCACCCTGCTCAAGTTGAAGAGCACCATGTGCAACTGCGGTGCGCTCACCATTCCCGAGTTCCAGGACAAGGCAAAGCTCACGCTGGTCAGCGCAACCTCCATCGTCGAGGGCGGCGCACACGACGTTCTGCTGAAGGACAAGACTCCCTTCGTGGGCAGCACGCGCTAAGAACGGCGTTATATAGAATCGAAGGTATGCGGGGCTCTGTCACAGGGCCCCGTTTTGCTGCAGGGGTGCGCGGCCGTTAAAGACAGGCGCTCGCCTCCTCTCCGATCCCCTG
>CAYZCY010000038.1:0-12690 GCA_964477115.1 uncultured Eggerthellaceae bacterium
CGCATGCAGCGAGGTTTTTCCAGCCAGAAGGGCATCATGTTTGGCGACCCTGCGCTCGAGGGTGATAACGCTGTCTACTGCTGGCGCGACCAAGGCGAGATCTGCACCTTCACGGGCCCCTACGATCAGATCTACGAGCAGTTCCGCGCTGAGCAGAAAGCCGACCAGGTCGAGCTCGAAAAAGATCCGCGCAGCCGCTTGATGCTCAAACTGCTCGCGTTTGCCATCGCGCTCATTGCGGCAGCGGCAGTGCTGTTCGACGGTGCTTTGGTGGTAGGAGTTGTCGTGTTCGCCGTTGTCGGGTGGTTCCCGAGCTACGCAATACTCGCCACCAAGTATCACGACTACGAAACGGACGAGATGTTCGAGCAGTTCCGCCGCTACCACGGCGCCGAGCATACGGTGGTCCACGCGCAGGGGAAGAGCAGGCCTCCGTGGGAAATCGAAGACCTCGCCAAGCTCCCTTATCTCGAAAACGAATGCGGAACGGTGTACATGGCCACGCTGCTCGTTTGGGCCTTGGTGGCGGGAATCGTCATTGCGTACTTCCCCTACCTGGGTTTCTTGAAAACCCTCGGCGTGCTGTTTGCCGCAACGGTTTTGCTGATGCTCAACCTTTGGTTTAATCCGGCAAACCCGCTCAAGCTGGTGCAAAAGCGCATGGTGTCCCGCCCGACCGCCACAGAGCTCGAGCTTGCCGCAAGCTGTATGCAGGAGTTCATCCGTTTGGAAAGAGCCGCTAAAACCCGTCCGAAAAAAGCCGCAGAAGCCAGCGCAGAATAGCCCGCGCTAAAGAATGGCCTCAGCCACAAAATCGGCGGTCAGACCGCGCTGCTCTTCGGCGCTGATGGAAGCTGCGCCGTCACCATCTTGTGCGCCATAGCTGCCAAATTGCGCATGATTGCCGCCCTCGATGACAAGCTCCAAAGCACCCTCGCCCAAGTGCGCTCGGTTCTCGGCGTACTTTTCAGCGTTGAGCACCGCATCCGCGCTGCCGTAAATGCTCACCACGTTAAGTCCGCCCGCGCTCAAATCCTCGGTCGAATACGATGCCAGCAGCACCAGCCCGGCATAGTCATCCGCATTAGCGCCCAGGTGCGCCGCCGCCATGGATCCGCCGAGGGAATGGCCACCGATGAACCAGGGGATATCGGCGGGCAGGCCTTCAAGCGCCGCCAGCTTGCGCGCGTCATCAGCCGCGTCTATGTCGAAAACCGCCAGGTTGAAAGGCATCTCAATCAGCGCACAGGCAATGCCGCGCTCCGCAAGCTCCTGCATGAGCGGGGCGTATGCGCTGTATTCCACCTTGCCACCCGGATAAAACACCAGCACAGCCTGTGGGTCCTGCGGCAGGAAAACAATGTCACCCGCGTCCGCTTCGCCAATCACGCTCACCGCGGGGCTGCTCTCAAGCGCGGCGGTGGCGGTTTCGTCGGCGCGGTAGTAGTCGCCCACGTATGCGAAAAACGCAATTGCGCACACGACGATCAAACCCGCAAGGCCCGCCAGCACCTTAAACGCCAGGGGCCTACGCGCCCTGTGCGCGCTATTGGTGTCGTTGCTTTGATCGCAGCTCATCTGATCAGTATTACCCATCGGTCCTCGCTTAATGGACGAATCTGTATTCCACTGGGGAATTATACTCGCCATTCAAGTGGGGAAGGTAAGCGCTTGGGCGCGCACCTTTGGCTTTGGCGGCTCGAGCTACGATTGCGATAAGGTATTATCACTAAAGAAGAACGAGCGAAGGGGTCGGTGATGACCGAGCAAAGAAAGACCGTCGCTGTTGTTGCGGCGATTATTGTGAAGCAAGATAAATTCCTGGCAACTCAGCGAGGCTACGGTGATTTTGCTGGTGGATGGGAATTTCCTGGTGGCAAGGTTGAGCCGAATGAAACGCCGGAGCAGGCTCTTGCTCGCGAAATCAAAGAAGAACTAGGCGCTGACATTGCTGTCGGTGAGTACCTTGTCACTTCGGAGTATGACTACGAGACCTTCCACTTGAGCATGCGTTGCTACTTCTGTAATCTGCTTAGCGACCACGTTGATCTATTTGAGCATAGCGATGCGAAGTGGCTGGATATGGACACCATCGATTCTGTTGACTGGCTTCCGGCTGATGTTCAGGTTGTGGATGCGATTAAAGCTTCGGGCTTGCTTTAGCCGCTTGCGCTGAAATCGCTTAAGAAGTAGTCGTAAAGGTCTGGCCTTACGGGGTTTTCAAGTTGATACGTGATCTCAACGGCGCTGGCCGTCGAGTTTTTCATGACAAATTGCTTGAATTCGCCCGTAGGATGCATTTCTCCTAAGAAATAGAACTCTGTGCCATCGTCCTTGTCTTTTGTATTTTTTCGGACGAAAAGGTAGCAACGCATACCGTTTTCGCTGGCGTTGCTTAAATTGACGATTTCGGGAGAAGATAGAGATCGCTTGCTTTTGGAGATGGCAATAATCTTCCTGTCATTGACGAACCGATCTTCATACTGGGTGGTGATGCTGATCGAGGGGTCCTTGTCGTAGTTGATGAAAACGGGGAAGGTGTTTGTTTCCTTGTCGTGGAAGTAGCCGCCTATGTTTTGGTAATTAGGCTCTTTCTCCCAGCGGAGAAGTTTGCACACCTCTTCGCGGGTGTATTTGGCGTTGAGCACGAAGTCGGTGTCTTTGTATAGAGCTTCGTGGAAGCCTTCGCTTCGATGGAGGCCGAATTCGATCGTTTGAAGAACCTGATCGAGAAAATCTTTGTTTGCGAGAGCTTTCTTGAAGCCAGCACTTAAGGCTAGCTGGCCGCCACTTTCGGAAACGAGCTCCACACCAGATGTTGAATAGAGGCCGCGCACCATTCGGATAGCAGCGTCTATGCGCTCGGCGCAAGACTTGCGAAGAAGCTGGGTTTTCGGCAGGGGTTCGCTGCTTTCGATCAGGTGTTTTAGGATGAGAAGGTCATCGCGTCGCTTTCCGTTAGCCATCTTTTGGCTTATGAACTTGAGCATGGTAAGCTGCGCGTCGCTGAACTCAAAGCCACAGTTTTCTTCGTGCTTTTGTAGGTACGCAGCGTAAGAGCCGAACTTTTTAAAGATAAGCAACGGGTCGATAGACTCGTTTTCGTCGAATTCGAGCAGGCAGGGGATTCTGCCTAAAACTTGTCTGAGCTGCCTGTACTCATTCTTGATGAGCGCAACTTCTCCGAAGCGCCCCTCTTCGAGTGCTCTGAAGATGCGCGCTTCGGAAACTTTGTCAAAGCTGATGGTTGAGCAGCCGGGAATAATGGTGCTGCCTTCTTTCACTGCTCGTCGAAGGTTGTCTTTGTTGTAGGTGTGGTCACCTGAAAGAGCGATGGGGACCAGGTAGTTTTGCCGGTAGTTTCCGATGAAGTCGAGAACGAGTGCGAACTCCTTGCCAGTTGCTTTGCGCAGCCCGCGTCCCAGCTGTTGAACGAAAACGATCGCAGACTCGGTTCTTCGGAGCATGATAATTTGATTAAGGGTCGGGATGTCTACGCCTTCGTTGAGAATATCAACGGAGAAGATGTACTCAATCTCTCCGTCTTCAAGTTTTCTGATTTGGCGATTCCTCTCCTCGTCGCTCGTGCTTCCGCTGATGGATACGGTTCTGTAGCCTCGTTCGTTGAACATGCGCGAAAGCTCGAGGGCTTCCTCGTTTCTGTTGCAGAAGATGAGTCCGCGACGGTTTTCTTTTTCGACGGTGTATTCCTCGATCTTTTGGGTAATGTGGTTGACCCTTTCGTCTGAGGTCAGTTTTGAAAAGAGACTCACATCGTCAACGGTCTCGTCGTCGATCGCTAGATCAGCAATTCCGAAATAATGGAATGGGGCAAGCATGTCTTCGTCGAGGGCATTTTGCAGGGTGATTCGAAACGCGATTACATGGTTAAACAACGCGTAGACGTCATAACCATCTGTTCTTGAGGGGGTTGCCGTCATGCCCAGGAAGAATTTCGGCTTGAAATAGTCAAGAATCTTTTGATAGCTATCAGCGCCGGTGCGATGGGCTTCGTCGATGATGATGTAGTCAAACTCGTCGGGCCTGAATTCGCGTAGGTGCCTGCTCAACGTGTTGATCATGGCGAAGGTGCACGAGCGTCGGTCTCTTTTGCTGCCAGCAAAAAAGCCATAGTTGTAGTGCTTACCGAGGACCTTTTCGAAGCTTTCTTGGGAGGCTTCGAGGATTCGCATTCTGTGCGCGACGAATAGAACCTTTTTGGGCTTTGTTGCCAGCACATCAAATGCGGATAGGTATGTCTTGCCGGTCCCCGTTGCGGACACGAGGAGTGCTCTCGGCTCATTTCGTCCGTGCAGCACCTCAAGAGCCTCGAGCGCCCGTCCTTGCATTTTGTTGGGTCTGAGGGTGCAGCTTGATTCAAGGATGGTAGGGGGCTCGTCTTCGTCTCGGTAAGCCGGCTTTCTTGAGGGCCGGGGGCTTTCTAAGGCTTTATCCTCGCGGTACGCTTCGTACCTGTCGATCCATTCGTTTGTGCTTGGAATAGAGTTAGGGTCGTTCCAGACTGCGTCGAATTCATCTTTCACCTGACGGAGGATGTCGCCTTTGTAGTAAGACCGGAATAGGACGTTCCATTCTTTGTTGCAGGTTAGAGCTGTTTGAGTGAGATTCGAGCTGCCGATGATGATCGTAGAGATCTCGTTCTTGTTGAAGAAGTACCCCTTAGCGTGAAGGTTTCCTTGGTAGATGCGGGTTTCCACGTTGGGGTACTCGAGGAGCTTTCGGAGCGCGGCCGGATCGTTAAAGTTGAGATAGGTGGAGGTGAGTATTCTTCCCGGAATGTTGCGCTTTCCAAGCTCCTTAAGGATTTCGACGAGAACCTGAACTCCGCTGGATGTGATGAAGGCGATCGAGAAGTCGAAGCTGGTGCAGTCAGCCAGTTCGGCTTTGAGCACGGAGAGAACGTTGTCACCAGACCGTACGTCGTTGCTGAGGAGCTTAGGTGCGTAGCGGTTATCTGATTTTATGCTCGAGTCGATAAAGCTCGACTTAAGAGTTTCAGTGAAATCGATAGCGCTGTACGTTACTTTGCCCACAAGGCCTCCTCAAACGTTTAGGCCGGTTTTCGTTCTACTCATCTTCCCAATCATCCCAGTCGTCGTCACCTTCCGCAGCCCCCCAGAAGAAAATCTCCTCGTTTGCAAAGGTGAACGGCGCCTTCGGGGCGGTCTCGCTCAAGCTGAAGGCTCGGTCCCCATTTGGGGCAGAGCTTGATGTTGATGCGGGGCCTGTCTCCAAAGGGCGAGCGAGATAAAAAAGCTCGTAAGGCCTTAGGCCTCCCTGATGTTCACCACGAAGCCATCACGGCCTTGCGCTGCAAGAGCTGTATCGCTCGGATCGATGGCGAAGTTCGGCTGCGCGAGGTCGGAATCGGGCAGGGGCTCCATGTTCGACACATAGCCGTCGCCGCGCGCCACGTCTGCATACACACCGAACTCCAGGGCGCGCTGCGGGCACGCCTCGACGCATACGGGCTTGCCGCCTGCGGAGACGCGGTCATGACAGCCGTCGCACTTCACGGGGACGCCGCGCATTTCGTCGAAGCGGGGTGCGTGGTACGGGCAGGAAATCATGCACGACTGGCAGCCGCCGCAGTTTTCATAGTCGATGACCACGAAGCCACCTGGCTGCTTCTTTATGGCATCCACCGGGCAGAAGCGAACGCACACGGGGTTGCTGCAGTGGTTGCACGACATTGAGAGGTGGTAGCAGAACACATCCTGATCCCACGCTCCGTCTTCGTCCTGCTTCCACGAGCCGCCCGCGTACTCGTAAACGGTGCGCAAGGCCAGCTCATGTTCGAGGCCATGGTAGTCCTTGCATGCGATCTCGCAGGTCTTGCATCCATTGCACCTGCTTTGAATGAGCCGAAAGCCGTGCTGAGGGATGCGCTTTTCACCCGATCGATTCTTCGCCTTCGAGCGTTTTGAGGATTTCGCGCTTGCGGGCTTTCGCAGGGAGGCACCCGAGCCGATTGCAAGAGAAAGCTCCCGGTCGATATGGCCCTCGTTCGGTTTTGCCAAACGCTCGACTGCGGGTAGCTTGAAGGATCCCCGCAGGACGCTCTCCTCTTCGTGCGTGATCTTGCGCGCCTTCGCCAGCACCGAGTGCTGGGCGTTGCCGCGGGCGAGGGGCGTCGGGCGTGCGCTCGTCAGGGTGTTGATGCATCCCCCGAAATCAACTCGGTTACCCTGCATGTCGGCTTCGTGCCAAGCGCCTTGGGGAATGCCGAGGACGCCCGGCATGATGCGAGGGGTGACACGTGCGGTGATGACTATCGCGCCGCGGTCGTTTTCCACGAGGAGCCTCTCGCCCGACTGCACCCCGAGCCGCTTGGCATCTTCAAGGTTGACGAGGACCGTCTGAGGCGCAGCGTCGTCCAAGGCGTGCACGCTGCCGAAGGAGGAGTGCGTGCGCTGCCTGCAGTGGTAACCAATCACCTGGAAGGGGAATTCATCCCGCGCGGGGGACTCGAAGCCTTCGGAGCCCGCGATGTGCACCGGAAGCGGATGAATGACCTGGTCGGCATCGTATTCGAGCAGCTCTGCCAGCTCGGCGAGCCTGTCGGAGTAGATTTCGATTTTCCCTGAAGGCGTGGGTAGGGGATTGTTCTCGGGGTCCTTGCGGTAGTTTGCGTAGGCGACGGTTGAACCTTCGTACGGCTGCCTCCATACGCGCACGTCCTCAAGCTGCTCCCATGTGGGCAGCTCGGTTGCGGGGATAGGGGCTTCGTTGCCAACGGCTACGGCAACGCGCTGGCCATCTGAGATCTTGAGGGTTTCCTGATCGCCGTAGGCTCTGTCGAATCGAGCGCGATCTGCAAGGTCTTCGGTGGCGGCGTCCGCTTCTGCGGGCGGGTTTTCGAGCTCGGCTACGGCGATTGCCTCATACGGCTCTCGAACACCCAGGAGCTCTGCAAGGCGGGCAGCGATTTCATGGGCGGGCATGCGGTCGGCGCGCCAAGCGCCCCAGTCCTCGCCGCGTACGAGCGCACGCGTGATGTCGGCGCTGCCCGAGGAAACCAGGTTGGCCTGTTCTGCGCGGGCGACGTCGGGAAGAAGAATGTCGGCGTATCGCGCCGAATCGGTGAGGTGGATGTCGCACACCACGATGAACTCGCACAGGGATTCATCCACGAGTATGTCATGTGTGGCGTTGATGTTGGCGTGCTGGTTGGTGAGGCAGTTGCCCGCATGGTTGATGATAAGCTTCACGGGCGTTTTCAGCTTATCCTCACCGACGACCCCGGCGTTTCTGCTGGTGAGTTCCGCACCGCGCTTAACCGCCTCAAGCCACATGAATGCGGGTATTTTCGCTTTCACGGGGTTTTCGCCTACAGAAGGTTCGGGAACCACGAAGGGGAGGAAGCGCTCGCGCGCGCCTGCGTTCGTCCCGGGAAGGCCAAGGTTTCCCGTCAGCAGGGGCAGCATGAGGATCGCGCGGGCAGAAAGCTCACCCATCTCATGGCGTTGAGGGCCCCAGCCTTGCGCGACGAACAGGCGCTTTGCTGCGGCTATCTCGCGGGCGAAGGAAATGATGCGCTCGCGAGATGCGCCCGTGATGGCGCTTGCCCAAGCGGGGGTCTTGGCTATGCCGTCGGGTCCCATGCCCAGGATGTAGTCCTTGTAGCTGGCGTTTGGCGCGGCGCTTGCGGGAAGCGTGGATGCATCGTAGCCCACGCAGTAGCGATCGAGAAATTCCTGGTCGACGAGGTTTTCCGTGATGAGCACATAGGCGACGCCGGCAACGAAGGCGGCGTCGGTTCCCGGGCGAATGGGAATCCAGTCGCCGCCCGCGCCGGCGAGTATCTCGGAGTGACGCGGGTCGATGGAAACCAGCTTGAACGAACCCGCTTCCCGTGCGCGCAAAAACTCCCAGCCTGCACCCGCGCCGCCCATGCGCGTGTCGAGGGGGCTGTTGCCAAACAGGACCACCATGTCGGCGTTCGCCGCCTCGGAGAGGACGGAGCCCGTATAGTAGCCGTCATCGCCGTAGGTGTAGAGCATGGCTTGTTGAAGCTGGGCGCTGCTGTAATCGCTGTAAACGCCCAGGTATCCGCCGTAGCTGTTCATGAGTCGCTCGAAAGGGGATCCTTCGGCCGGATGCAGCCCCGTGCCGTAGGGTATGAGCACCGCGTCGTTTCCGTATTCATTCACCACGCGCTCGATCTCGCGGGCAACCGTGCCCAGGGCTTCGTCCCAGGAGATGCGCTCGAACAGGCCCTCGCCGCGCTTCCCGATGCGCTTCATGGGGAAGTCGAGTCGCGTGGGAGCATCGAGGAAGCCCCTGATCGAGCGGCCGCGCAGGCAGGCGCGCATCTGGGGGCCTGACAGGCTGGCGCGCTTCCCTTCCCCACCTCGATCATCATGTCCGGAGCAATCGCAATCCTCGGGAAGGGTGTCGCTTTCAACCCAGCGTATAACGCCGTCCTCCACGTGCAACTTAAGAACGCAGCGCGATCCACAGTTGACGGAGCAAACCTGCCATGCCGTTTTCATTTACTCATCACCTCGCAGGTCAAGGCACTCTTCGGTTCCCTTAAGCAGGGTTTTGACGGCGCGCGCCAAGCGGTCCCCGTCGGCGCTGTTCATGCCGAGCAGACCGCCGAACAGCGCATGGATGTCGTCGCCTACGTCCTGCACGACACGCTCGCCTTCTCGAGTGAGCTCGAAGAGAATGCCGCGCGCATCGTTTTCGTCGGGGATGCGGGCGATGAGTCCTTGCTCCTCAAGGCGATATGCGGCCGTGGTCACGTAGGACTTTCCCACGCGAAGGTACGAAACCACATCCTTGGCGCGCAGGAGCTTGCGCACCCCGCGGCGTTTGGGGTAGAGCTCGAGCAGGAAGCGGTAGTCGGTGAGAGACAGGGATGCGATGCGCTTTGCGACGATGCTCATCGCCTGGATGAGCATCACGATCACCGTCATGTAGTAGGCGAAGGGAAGCTCCTCGCCGCGGATCATGGACGAAGCGCGGTACGAGAAAAAACTTCCGGGTTTAACCAGGGCGTCGTAGTACATGACTCTCAACAGCTTTTCGTCCTCCGTGCTGAGGTATTTGCGGCGCGCACTCAAGAAGGCCTCGACGCTGCGGCTTGCCGCGAGCGAAAAGCCCCGGCCTTTCTCGGTGAGTCGGTAGCCGCCGTCGGTGCACCCTCGGCACTGCCCATCGCTGCAGTCGCCCAAGGTTGAGCCCATCGTGTGGGGGTTTTCCGTATGGGCGATCAGGCCATCTGCCTCAAGCGCTTCGACGGCGCTTGCCACGTCGGAAGGCCGGGCGATAAGCGCGCGGGCCAGCTGGGCAACGCGCAGGCAGGCCGTTTCGGGCAGCGCAAGCTGAAGCAGCACGCGGTACTGCAGGAAGGTACAGCCCTCGGGCAGCCGGCGTTCGATGCCCTTCTCGGTCTTTGCGAGCATGGCGCTCCATAGCGTGATGAGATGTGCGGTGGTCTGGTTCATGGGTCACCTTTTGTCTCGGAAGCGTGGATTCATTATACGGTGGCCAGCGGTTAATCCACATCAAATGGGTGATGCGTCATCAGCGAGTGTCTCTTCGCAGCTTGTGAGCTAGCGCGATGGGCCCTGCACGAGTGGAGATGTGCAGGGCCCAAGGGGAGTGGAAAATTTGATCGGGCATCCTAGACTTGCGTCTAGGATGCGTTTGCGTACTGTGCTTACATCGAGATCAGAAGAATGATGTCGCTGAAGAAGAGGTAGCGCATGGCGATCTGGGTCACCAGCAGGCCGCCGAACACGCCCCACCACAGCAGTTTCTTCTTGGACTCGGCGCCGTCGAGCGTCGCGATGAGCGCAAGGCAGAGCGGGATGCCGCAGGCAATAACGGTCAGGAAGAACTGAGCCGGGGTGAGAAGGGAATCCCAAGCGGGGACGCCGGGCATCATGTAGCAGATGCCGGTGAAGGCAACGGCAATCAGGCCGCAGGCCGCGCCGATGCCGCCGACGATCTTAGCTGGGCCGTCCTTCTCGGCTTTCGCGAGGAAGGCGTAGACGGCAATCATCACGACAAACGCACCAAAGAAGATGATTTCATGCGACAGCGGGGAAGAGCCCACTCCGCTCAGGACGTTCAGGGCGCGGGTCGGTTGGCCAAGGTGAGCCATGGACGCGGCCATGCCGACGACGGCGAGCACAAAGAGCACTGCAGCGGTGACGAAAGAGGTCTTGCCCACCTTCGCCTTGCCCATGAAGTGCATGATTACCAGTGTGGCGAAAGCGCCAACGGTGGTCTGCTCGATCAGGGTGAAAATAAGCAGGGGCATCTCAGTCATGATCCTATCTCCTTACCTGGTTGACAACGGTCGGGAGCTTTACGTAGATATTGGCGCCGGTGAGCTCGAAGTCGGGGTAGCCCTCGACGCCGCGCTGGTACTCGGGGCCGATTTCGGCGACGTCCATCACCTTGATGGCGGAAAGCGGGCAACTTGCCACGCAGTAGGGCTCCTGGCCCTCTGCCAGGCGGTCGAGGCACATGTCGCACTTGTCCATGACACCGGCTTCCTCGTCGAAGCACGGCACGTTGAACGGGCAGGACCATGCGCACATCTTGCAGCCCAGGCAAGCGTCCTTGTCGTGCACCACGATGCCGTCGGCGTTCTTGGTGTAGGCGGCGGCCGGGCAGTTCTTCATGCAGCCGGGCTCGTCGCAGTGATTACAGCCAATGGTCAGATAGTTGCGCAGAGGGGAGGCTACCAGGTCCTCGGGCAGGTCATGCACCGCTCGGCGATGAACTGCGGGACCGAGCCCTCTGAATTCCTTGCAGGAGATTACACACGCGTTGCAGCCGATGCAGCGGCCCAGGTCAACGCAGAAAGCTTTCTGAGTCATGTTCTTCACTCCCCCTTATGCCTTCGAGATCTTCACGAACGCATCGTGATAGGAAACGCCCGGCACGCCGGTGGCGTAGGCACCCATGTCGGCGGGCAGCGCCGGGACAAGGTAGTTCACGTTGAAATCGTTGTCCTTGAACCAGGCCTCGTACACGACGACGCTGTTAGCCGGTGCGGTGTCGGTGATGCGGGCGGCGATGGTCAGGTAGCCGATGGGGCTTTCGAGCCTCATGGCGTCGCCTTCCTCGATGCCATATTCGGCGGCCAGCTTCGGACCGATCTCGCAGTAGGGCTCGGACTGTACGTTCATCATCCAATCGAGGTTCTGGAACTGGGAATGCAGGCCGTACTTCCAGTGCGGGTTGATCAGGCGAACCGGATAGCCCTCCGGCGCCTTGTACTCCTCGCGGTACACGGGGAGCAGGTGGTTGCCCGTGGTGGCCGCGGCCTCGGAGTAGAACTCGTACTTGCCAGACGGGGTGCGGAACTTGCCGTCGGCCCAGGCGGCGTCGTAACCGGTTACCTTGCAGGTGCCCTTAGCGAAGAACTCTTCGGTAGTGGCGCAGCCGAACATCTCGAGGGCCTTGTCGGCAACCTCGCCCATGGCGAAGTCCTTGATGGACTTGCCGCTCGGATAGGTGCTCGAACCAGGGGAGAGCTCGTTCATGCGGTCGGCCAGCATGCAGAAGATGTCGTGGTCGCACTTGGACTCGTACATAGGCTCGATGGCCTGCTCGTTGGCGTTCATCCAGTAGTGCCAATAGCTCGCGTGCACGCCCCAGGTTTCGAAGATGGTGCAGCAGGGGAGCACGAGGTCGGACCACTGAGCGGAGGGGCCCATGAACTGGTCGACGGTGACGACCAGGTCGACCGACTCGAAGGCCTGGCGGACGACGTCGGTTTCCGGGTCCTGTGCCATGGGGTTGCGGCAGGCGATCCACAGCAGCTTGATCTTGGGATCTGCGTTGAGCAGGTCGGCGCCAAAGTTGTTGATGTTGAAGGATCGGTCGGCCTCCACGTTGTCGGTCTTCGGTCCGACGGCGCCCTGGATGCCGTAGTTGGCGAGCCAGCTGTCAAGCTGACCGTAGTTGGCGCCGGCACCCACCTTGCCGATGTTGCCGGTCAGGGCGACGAGCGCGTCAATATTGCGCACCGTGGCGCCGCCGTTGGCGTGGCGTTGCATGCCGAATCCGATCCAGATGCAGGCCGGCTCGAGGGTGGTGTAGTCCTTCGCCAGCTGCTCGATGACCTCCACCGGGACGCCCGTCTTCTCGGAGGCCCACTCCAGGGTGACGTTCTTGTTCACGTAGTCGATGAACTCCTGGGCGCCGATGGCGTTCGCGGACAGCCAGGCCTGGTCAACCTTGCCGTTGTCGATGACCCACTTGCACATGCCGAGGGCCAAAGCGCCGTCGGTGGAGGCGTTGATCTCGATGAACTGGTCGGCGACCTTGCAGGCGGTGTCGGTGTTGATGGGGTCGATGACCACGATCTTGCAGCCCGCGTCCTTGCAGTCGGCCAGGATGCGCTGGCTGTGTACGGCGTTCCATGCGGGGTTTGCGCCCCAGACGATGATCATCTTGGACTTGCGCATGCTTTCCGGGTCGGAGTTGAGCAGCGTGCCCATGTCGAAGGTCTGGGAGTCGATGCCTGCTGGCCAGCAGGGGGTTCCCGCGCAGCGGGTGGTGTGGCCGATGGAGGTGAAAAAGCCCTCGATGCCGTAGGTGAGCGTGTTGAAGTTGCCCGAGTACTTGTTCAGGCAGACGGACAGGGCGTTGCCGTCCTCCTGCTGGATCTCGACGATCTTCCTGGCGATGATGTCGATG
>CAYZCY010000039.1:0-11702 GCA_964477115.1 uncultured Eggerthellaceae bacterium
CTGGCAGCCGTAGCAGCCTACGCACTTCTTGAGATCAATGAGAAAAGTCTTCATTGTAGTTATCCTTCCACGACCCAGCCGGCGCGGCTCGAACCGGAGATGGGATCATACTCACGCTCGAAGTGCTCCGGATAGTCCTTCTTCCACTGCTCCATCTCGGCATCCTCGAGCTTAGCGACGTCGACCAGGTAGCCGGTGACGACGAAGCCGGGGCAATGCTTGGAGATGACGTTGCGCGGGCTGATGAGGTTGGTGCATCCACCGCGGTCGATATGCGGGCCGATGGGGTCGGGATGAGCACCCTTGTCCATCTTGACGGAGTTCGGCATAACGCGCTCGGAGATGTGAGCGGCGCCAAGAACGATACCCTCGTTGTTGAACACCTTGACGATGTCGCCTTCAGCGATGCCGCGGGCCTCAGCCAGCTCGGGGCACATCCACACGGGCTCGTATGCGTAGCCGTCCTTGCCGATGATCTTGCAGGTCGGGATCTCGCGCAGCCAGGTGATGTCGTCGTTCTGAACGTGGACGCGCCAACGACCGGGGCTCGTGTTCAGAAGCAGCGGATAAGTCTTGGCCTTCTCGCCGAACTGAGTCTCGTCATGCAGGAAGCCCTCTTCCTCGGTGCCGCCGACGATCCACTTGGCGATGGACTGGCGCTCCTTGTCCTCCGGGAAGTGCTCGTCGAGCTCGGGGGCATAGAACTGGATCTTGCCAGTCGGGGTGGAAAGCGGATAGTTCTCGGGATCCTTGTAGAAGTTGTACTTGCCAGAGGGGATTTCCTTCCAGTCCTCGCGCATCGGCGGGATCCAGTACTGCTTCTCGGAGAAGTCCTCCCAGGAGATGAAGTTGGAAACCGGGGATGCAGCCCAGGAAGCGTACATCTCTTCCTCGACCGTCAGGCCCTTGGTGAACATTTCCTTGATGCCGAAGCGCTCGGCCAGCTCGATGCAGATCTCGTAGTCAGACATGGACTCGCCGACGGTGTCGATGGCCTTGTCCTGGCAGCCGAAGCCCAGAAGCGAGCAGCCCTGGGAGAACGCAGCGACGTCCTTCTCCTCCAGGCAGGTGGAGATCGGAAGAATCAGGTCAGCGAAGATGGTGTCGCACTGGAGCCACTGATGGTTGGACACGAAGGTCTGGATATCGGGGTTGCGATACATATCCTGCAGATAGAAGCCGCCGTTCCAGGAAGCCTGGTTGGAAGCCTTCTCGGACCAGATCATGTGGATCTTGGCGCCGTTGTTCTTCTCGTTGGGATAGTGACGCTCAACCCACTGGTCCTCAGCGGTTGCACCGGTGATGGTGGGGCCGCCGTACCAGGAAAGCTCGCCCTTGTCGATGGCGTGGGCGATCATGGTACGCGGAAGGGTGCTGATAGCGTCGGGGTTCTCGGTGACCGTGGGGTCATAGGTGAGAGCATGGCCGAAGTAGTCATAGGTCATGTATCCGCCGAAGTCGCCAGTCGGGATGACCTGGTCAGCGACGTTGAAGGAGAACAGGTGCAGCTGGTGCACGCCGGGCTTACCAATGCCCTGCATGCCGAGCTTGTAGTACTCGGTACGGCCGGGCTCATGGCTGTAAGGGCCACGAATGTGGGCGCCGCAGAAGTGACCCATGGTGGTCGGGCAGGAAGCCCACTTGCGGGCAACGGCCTTGATGGTCCACTCGGGCACGCCGCAGATCTCGGAAGCCCAGGCTGCGTCCTTGACGATGCCGTCTTCCTTGCCCATGACGTAGTCGATCATCTTCTCGATACCGACGGTGTGAGTCTCGACGTACTCCTTGTCGTAGAGACCCTCGGTGAGCCACAGATGGATCATGCCGTAGTCAAATGCGACGTCGGTGTTGGGAAGCAGCGGAACCCACGCGATGTTGTCGTGGATCATGGTGGTGTAGCTGCCGAAGGGGTCAATGGTGACCATGTCGATGCCCAGCTCCTGCCAGTACTTCATGAGGTAGCTCCAGTACTGAGTGGAGTAGTTCTGGGTGGTCTCAAGGTCGCCGGACTGCAGGACCAGAAGGCCGGTGTTCTCGGAGACGTCCTTGATGACGTTGCTGTAGTCCTCGGTCACAACCAGGCCGCCGTAAGCGCCCAGGCCCCAAACGTGCTTGGCACCCCAGTAGAAGCCCTCGACGGAGTCGGGGGTGCGGATCTCGCGGGTGTAACCGCCGAGCATGGTGAGCAGCATCATGTGGCAGCCGGATCCGTAGTGGATGGCCTTGGTTTCCTTGTGGCCGTTGTAGCCGATGCAGAGAACGGAAGTCGGGCCGTACTCGGCATGGATGCGACGGATCTCGCCCTCAAGAATGTCGAGAGCCTCGTCCCAAGAAATCCTCTTGAACTGAGACCTGCCGCGGTTCTGAGCATTGATCTTGTCCGGATCGCCGCCGGGCTCCCAGTCAACGCGCTTCAGCGGGTACAGAACGCGGTCCTTGGAGTAGACCTTCTTCTTGTACGCGAGCGCGTAGTACGGCGGGAATGCCCTCATGGGGCACTTGAGCGTCTTGCCGCGGGCCTCAAACTCCCACATCGAGGGAGCGAGCTCTTCCTCGGTGTAGCGCATGTCCCAGTGCAGAGGCCTGATGCGTACCGCCTTGCCGTCCTTGGAATCGACGACGACGGGGTCGCCGCCGGTGCCGCCGCAGGCGATAGGCCGTACGGTACTCTTATCGATCTTTCTTTCCATACAACTCCTCCTATCGGGTTGTCTCGGGCTTTTGCCCTACAAGGCATTGTAAAAATTACTCCCTCGGCCTTTTAGCCACCCAGGGCCCCACCTGTAGTACCAAAAGCCCCCTTTTTTTGGTAACGTAAGCAACACTTGCAAGTGTCAAACGGACCCGTTTAGGTAACGTGAGTTACCAATTCCAGGTATCGGAAGGCCCCTTCGGCAGTTTCCTCAGATCATCGCGGCGGTACACCTAGCATCAAAACCGTATAATCAAATAAACGCTTCTCGGTTCCTCCTGATCAAAGGCTCATCACTCGCCTTTGATCAGTAGATGGGGGGGGAGGAAATCATGAAGGACGGCGTTTCTGTCACCGAACAACAGGGGGCTTTGTTTGATGTGCCCTCTGGGGATTTATGCGCTCTACACTCATCCGACTCGGGCTCAATTTGGCGCACTCGCATCAAGCAGATCAGAAACTTCCAAGACAGCGTTATGCCTTTTGCGGACGTAAACCTCATCTGCGAAAAGGCTACGCTGCAGCTCTGCGAAATGCTCAGCTGCGATGAAGCCCACCTCTACCTGCTCAACACCCTAGGCGATTCCTTCATCGTGCAGGCTGGCTACTGCCGAAGCGACGAAGACGAGGGTTACGTCGAAGATACCGATCTCCCTTCGTTTTCTTTTGAAACAGGCCGCATGAGGCATTTGGCGGGAGAGCTTAGACCTATCGTTCAGGACATGCGTAAACCCCACCCCTGCGACCTTCCTCCCGAGGGGCAGGTTAAGCGAGGCGTTTGCAGCGTTGTCACGATACCGATTGCCACGGATAACGAAGCACACGGCTTCTTTTCCGTTTCATACCGAACGCCACAAGACTGGAGTGAAGGAGACCTCGAATATCTCCTTGAAATCGGTTATGTGCTGGGAGGACTCATCAAGCAGGGGCGGTACGTGAAAAACACCATCGAGCTGGAAACCTTGCTCGAAAGAAAGCGCTTGGGCGAAGAGATTCACGACAATCTCTCGCAGCTGCTAAGCCTGCTTGTCATAAGAGCCGATGCTGCGCGCACCTCACTTTCAGAGGGATACATCGACGCCCTCCCCCGTCAGCTGGAAAAGCTCTCTTCCATCAGCCAGGAAGCCTTTTCTGTCTTGAGGGAGGAAATCCTCTATCTCAAGACCCCCATTGACGACGACTTCGCCCTAGTAAAAAGAATCGCCCTGCACCTGGATCGCTTCTCGGAAGCCTGGGGGATGCCGGTAAGCTTTGTGAACAAGCTCCCAACATGCAAGGTGCTCATTTCCGCGCAGGCGGAGTTACAGCTTACGCGTATCCTGCATGAAGCCCTTGTCAACACGGCTCGGCACGCCCATGCGAAATCGGTCACCGTCCTTCTTTCGTGTGATGAGAGCAGGATTACCATGGTTATCAAAGATGACGGCTGCGGTTTTGATGTGGACAAGGTTTCGAATCAGAGCATGGGGCTTCGCATCATGACCGAACGCGCCAATTCCCTTTACGGAAAGCTGAGCGTAGAATCGACGAAGGGGCACGGCACAACCATAATCGCAACGGCACCCCTGTTACTGTAAGGAGAGATGCATGAGTACGCAAGCCGCATCCATGCTGATCGTCGACGACCACGAACTGTACTGCGAGGGCCTAGTTGAGATCATAAGTCGATGGCCGGAATTTAACATCGTTGGATCCGCAAACAACGGACCCGCAGCAGAGCTTCTGTGCGACGAACACAAACCCGATCTCGTACTCATGGACGTGCAAATGCCCGGGCAGGACGGCATAACCACCGCGGCCAACATCAAGCACAAGCATCCCAATACGGTTGTGGTGATGCTGACCGTCTCCAGTGAAAAGCATCATCTGATCGAATCCCTGCAAAGCGGGGCATCTGGCTATATGCCGAAAAACGTAACGGGGCAGCGCCTGAGAGATTGCATGCGCTGCGCGCTTCACGGAGAGATAGTGATCTCCGGGCGTGATGCCGAAATAGTCTTCAGCTTAATCAGGGACGATTCAAGCGAAGGAGCCAACAATCCACGTTCCGCTCAGGTGATCAGCGGTCTGTCCGAGCGGGACCTGCAGATATTGCAGCTGGTGGCTCAAGGATGTTCAAACGAAGAGATCAGTGAGGCGCTATTTATCAGCATAGGAATGGTGAAAAAGTACATTGCTTCGCTCATGCAGCGTTTGCAAGTTGACAACCGCGTCAAGCTGGCGGTATTCGCACTTAAAGCAGGTCTGGCCAAGTAGAAAGCCTAGCCGTACGTTCTGGGAATATCAGGCGACATGACCCAGATTAGGCCGCAACATTCAGGTACCGAGTCCAGGCGGGTGCTAAAGCACCTTCCCATTTAGCAGCGTTCTTATCCTTTTATGCAAACAGGTGCTCTACGAGAATCTTCGCACCGATAAGGATAAGCACAACACCGCCTGCGATGGTTGCCGGTTTTTCAAACCTCGAGCCAAACTGATTGCCGATGGCAACGCCTGCAAAGGACAGGACGAAGGTTGTGACGCCGATGATCAATATGGCAAGCCAGATGTTCACGCCAAAGAACGCAAAGGTAATGCCCACAGCCAGCGCATCGATACTCGTGGCAACGGCAAGCATCACGAGTTCTTTAATGTCAAGCCTCGGTTCATCTTCACCACATCCACATGCCTCATCGCAGCCACCTTCACCCTTGAATGCATCGATAAGCATCTTGCCTCCAATAAAGGCAAGCAGGCCAAAGGCAATCCAGTGATCAATCGGCGTAATAAAAGAAGCGAACTGGGTTCCCAAAGCCCAGCCAAGCAGCGGCATTAAGGCCTGGAAGCCGCCGAAGAACAGCGCAATGATTAAGGTATGGCGCCAATTGATCTTCTTCATGCCAAGGCCTTTGCATACTGCCACGGCAAAAGCATCCATAGACAAGCCAACGCCAATAAGGAAGGTCTCTAAAAAGCCCATGCTCTCATCTCACTTTGGTGCAATCAGGTGTTAGGAAGCAAAAGTTCATCTTCGCACTTGAAAAAGCCCTCGCGAACCAAGTCGTCCACAATGGAGTCAAAGAGCACACGATCGACACAGTTGCGTCCCGCGCGCACCTCATCATGGTTGAGGTCGCGATGGACCGCGGAAACCTTCACGCCCTCGGGCTCGGCCAGCACGCGTCGCACGATCCACGCGCGCTTCTGTCTCCGCGAGCCTTCGAAAGCAGACTGACGCGTGTAATGCGAGCTGCGCCGCGTAGGGTTTACTCCCACTTGCTTGAGATACGCACCGTAGTCGAGAAGAGCGTAGTACCACGCACGCACCCCTCTCTCGAAAGGAGCATCTTCATCGGGGCACGCAGCACGTACTAGGGGCTCAAGCTGCCTGTCGCTTACCTTATCCGCTTCGGGAAAGAACTCGTGGATGAAGACGGCTCTCACATTGGTCTCCAGATAGACCCCTGGTTTTCCGTAGGCGAAGGCCATGACACCCGCAGCGGTGGCAGGACCGATGCCCGGAAGCGCGATCAGCTCTTCATAGGTGTCGGGAAGCTGCCCCGCCCACGACTGCGAACACATATCGGCCATCCGCTTGAGAGCAAGGGCTCGACGGTTGTAGCCAAGTCCCTGCCACATCTCGAGCACATCGGACGCTGAAGCGCTCGCCAATGCATCAATGGTGGGAAAAGCGCGCAGGAAGCGCTCCCAGTACTTGATCACGCGGTTCACCTGGGTTTGCTGAAGCATCACTTCCGATACAAGCACCTCATAGGGATCACGCGTATTGCGCCAGGGAAGGTCCCGATAAAGCTCTCCCCCGCGCTGCCATACCAGCTCGACAAAGCTTTCGAGCTCAGCCACGTTTACGCGCCTTGCCCTTCGGCCTGTTTGCAGGATACGTTCTGCTTTTCGAAAAGATCAGCAAGCGTGATGGACTTGAAATACTCCGCCAGCATGGCATCCGCCTTGCACCAGATGCCGTGATACTGACAGCACGTGCTCTTTTCGCAGTATTGGGGGTCTTGGGAGCAAGGGGCCATGCCAAACCTATCCTGCACGGTTACCATGACATCATAAAGCGTGACATCCGAGCACTTAACAGCCATGGTAACGCCACCACGAGCACCTCGTTCGGTACGCAGAAGACCGGCCTTCACTAAGTCATGCTGGATGCTTCGCGCAAAAGAATACGGGATGTCTTCCTCCCGGGCTATTTCTGTCATTGAGCGATACTCGCCCTCGTGGGTGCAAAGGGCACGCAAGATGCGGCATGCATAGTCGCTACGTCTTGTGATGTCCATCGTGTCGCTTTCGGTCTCTAATGGCCAGTACGAAAGAGCGCGTCTTCGAGATCGTCGAAGCCGCGACGGAAGTCCCTGACAACTTCGTCTTCTAGGCTGTGGTACTCATCGGAATCGAGAGGCTGGTAGGCGGCGAGCTTGTCGAACAGGTTGTCGCGCGTAACCGGCTGATAGCGACGAGTAACCAGGCCAAGCTTGTAAGCTTCCTCAATGGCCTCACGCGCGGCCATGTAAATGTCAAAGCGCGGAAGGTTAGCGGAAAGGCGCACGAGGTCAGCGCGGTTCACGCCGCGCATTGAAGGATGCTCTCGAGCGATGTCCATCCAAATGTCCACACGCTCCTCGGGCGTGGGGTTGTTGATGTCGATGAGGCAGATAGGCTCGAGCATATCCAGGAAGAACCCGTCGATCTGGCAGTCCATCGAGGCCGTGGCCAAAACGAGCACATCGGGATTGTCCACCGCAGCTCGAATGAGCCCGATTGCCTCACGTGCTCCGCGAGACAGGGCCTGAATGAACTGAGCCGCGCTGCCATCCCCCTCCTCAAGCTGAGGAGGCATCCACAAGTCAATGTTCTCGAGGACAAGCGTACCGCCATCGGCAAAGATCTTGCGCAGATTGCCAGAGCGCAAGGGCTCATTGGTTTGAGCCGTTACGCAGAGCATGAGCTGGCCCTGAAGGCCCTCCTCCATATGCATGCGCAAGGCGGGCTTGCCAAGCTCGCCGACCGTAGCTGCAACAAAGCGGCTAGCATCTTCTCGGGCAACAGCCCTGAACAAAAAGCTGTCAAGCGGCGGCTGAGAGCTCAGGCCGTGACGAGAGTTCAGAAGGCCGACGAGGCTCGCGAACTCGGGATCATCGTGAAGGCCGATACCCAGATCGCGCATGGCGGCGATAGTGGAGTCAAAACCGGCCAGATTGTCGTAGTTGAGAGGACGCTCTTCGTCAACCAGCTTAACTCCCATATCCTGCACAGCCTTAGCGAAGAACTCCGCCGGGCTTTCGGCGGAAGCTTCCGCGGGAGCAGCCGGCTTTGCAGAAGACGAAGCCAGGGCAGCAGCAGGTCGCGGTGCAGAAGGCTTGACGGGAGGCAATGCGCCAGAGCGCGGCGTTTGGGCCGCTTGGGCATCAACTCCCGTTTGTCCGTCAACGGGTAACGGCGTATCAGGCGATGCCTGCGCATCGGCGATTACCTGGGCGTCAGAGGGCATCTGTTCGGACACAGACGCCTGATCAGCCGCAAGGCTTTCGGCTGCAATGCCGCCCGCATGCCCATCTGCAGGCTGCAGCTCGGCGATTTCCCGGGCGGCTATCTCGCTGCTGAATTCTTCAATGCTCGGGAACTCAAAGCTCGAGGCGTCTATAACGCCGCTCGCATCAATGAAGCCATCGGGCAGAACGCTTTCCGCATCAAGCGACGCACCAGGCGTAATGCCCGCGGGAAGGGAAACAGGCCCGTCCATCTTAAAGTGCTCGACACGCACTATCTTCGGGATGACATCGCCGGAGAAAGTCAAACCCTCCCCTGCTCCCATGATTTCCTGAGTGATAGCCTGGGCCATGCCCTCAAGGTCTTCTCGGGATACGCCGAACTCCTCAAGGCGATCAAGCGCCAAAGTCTGAAGCTGGGCAACACAGGCGGTGAGCTCGGCTTGGCTCAGATAGGGCTCCATCTTCTCAAAGATATGCTCCGCAAGAGAACGCTCCTTGAACTTGCAGGCAATAGCCCAGGCCTTCTTGAGACCGAGCAGCGCGTCTTCGGAAACGATGTCGGAGGCAACGGAGGCCTCCTCGAAAGCAGCAAGATAAAGATGCATGCCAAGACGGGCATCACCCGCATCGCAAGCAGCCGAGGCTTTGTTCAGATATTCGGTGGTGGCGTTGGCTCTGTCATCATCGTGGTTCGGAAGCTTCATATCATGGTTATCCAACATCTCACACCTCCTTGGAAACGAAGGGCGTCAAACCCTGAGGAAATCGCACGCCTCTATTCTTCGGGCGCGCTCGTTTTTCGAAATCATTGTATCCCACCAGTATGAGGCTACCCGACCTTAAGGCTTTTATTCACGGAAAAATGTTAGTTTAAAGGCAACATTAACTGCGAATGTCTTCCATCGACAGAATATCAAGCCGCATTTGGATAGGAAGATCGAGTTGCATCTGGGTGCTAAGGATGTGACCGTTAAGGCTTAGGTCGGCTCTGCCCATGTGATGATCGGCCAAGCCTCGCGCTTTGCGATCTTGGCCAAGGTGGAAGTGGGATTGGCAGCGCAAGGATGCTTTGCCGCAGCGAGCAGCTCGTAGTCGGAATAGTGGTCGCAATAAGCCCAGTCAAGCACCCACTTAGCTTCGCCAAACTCCTTGTCCGCAAAACGACGAAGGGCATTGAGCTTTTCCCTGCCCTCGACAGGCAAGCCCTCAACCTTGGCAAGGTAGTTGCCCTGATCGTCAACCTGCATGCGCGTTGAAATCTGGAACTGTATGGGGTGCTGAGGCACGATGCTGCGCAAAATGGGCTCGAAGGTGGCCGACAAGCAGAGGACAACATGGCCTTTGCGCACGTGATCCGCCATGGTTTCATGAGCCTGCGGCCTGAAACGCTTGGCAACGTTTTCCTCCCCAAAGCGATCGAGGTAGTCATCAACTTCCACGCGGGGTTTGCCCTCGAAGGCGGTGAACACGAGTTCGCGAACACTGCTTTCGTTCTGAGGCCAATGAAATTTGTAGCGAACCGCCCACCAAATTATGCGTAGGATAACGATAAAGCTCAGCCGACCGCTAAGTGCAAGGTGGCGGACCAACATGACGGGAGAATTCCCGCGGATGCAGGTGCCGTCAAAGTCAAAGACGGCAATGTGATATACGCCATCAGCATCCGGCTTGATGAAGGAGCGCAGATCAACCCCACCGCAGGCCAGCGCCTCCTGTGTCAGATCTTCAGATGTGGATGCTACGCTCACGGCGACGTCCTTGGCTCGATTGCGGTTCAAAGCATGGCGGGTGTCTCAATTCGAAAGAACCACCCCATAAGTTAAAAATTATACAATTCCGACCAGCCAAACGTCATTAAGTTCAAATCGAAACGGTAGCCGACAAAACTTTGGTTGGCTGTATACGCAACCGCAACACCGAACGCCTCTATTAGCGGTAACATACACCGCAGAGTAACTGCGACGTCGTTCACGCGCACTACATCGACCACGCACGTGCACAAGGGGGATGCATGGTAGACAAACCGAAGATCTGGACACCGTCCTTCACCGTGCTCACGGCGATCAACTTCGTCTCAGCGCTCATCTTCTACCTTCTTTTAGTCACCATGGTCGAATACACCATGATCACCTACGATGCGTCCTACAGCGCAGCAGGCCTCATGGTGACTGCTTACGTCATCTCATCTTTGCTTACGAGACTCTTCTTGGGCGGCAAAATTGATGTCTGGGGTCTCAAGCGATCCATCATCATAGGCACAGCCGTTAACCTGGTTGCCGCCATGCTCTACTTCATCGAAGGTGGCTTTGTCTTTCTGCTTCTAACTCGAGCTCTGCACGGCGTGGGCTTTGGAATTGCCTCGGGCGCACTGGCGGCCTCAGCCGCCCTGCTAGTTCCTCCTGAGCGCCGAGGTGAAGGTATTGGTTACTTCTCCATGGCCCAAGCGCTCGCCACGGGCGTCGGACCTTTTGTCGCCATCATGCTCACGAGCAATGGCAACTACCTTTCCCTCTTCATCTTCTCGGCTGTGGTGAGTGCTGCGGCGCTTGCGGGTACCTTCTTTATCAAGGTTCCCGAAATCCGCGGTGCGTCTTCCAAAGAAGCAGATAAGGCTGGAGAAGCTAAGCGCACGGAAAAGGAGCCGCTATCTGTCAGCCGCTTCATCCAGATTAGCGTGCTGCCGCTTGCCATACCCCTGCTGCTCGTGTTGGTATGCTACTCGGGCATTACGTCTTTCCTTACCGTGTTTTCTCAGGAGCGAAACCTAGTCGAGGCGGCATCCCTATACTTCATCGTGTATTCGGCTGCCATTTTGCTCACGCGACCGCCCGTTGGACGCCGCGTGGACAAGAAGGGCGAGAACTCGGTCATCTACCTCACCTTCGCCTCTCTGGCCGTCGGCCTTGTCGTTCTTGCACTGTCCTTTAACGGCGCAAGCCTGCTCATCTCCGCTGCGCTTGCAGGTTTCGGCATCGGGTGCACGCAGTCTACGGTGCAAACCGCTATCGTTCGCATCACCCCGAAAAACGAGCTTGGCCGCGCAAATTCAACCTTCTTCATGAGCATGGATCTGGGATCGGGCATCGGGCCGGTGATCATCGGTTTCTTCATTCCCTTGGTTGGCTACACCGCTATTTACCTTGCACTTGCAGTGCTCGCCCTTGTAGCCTGCTTGGTGTACCACATGGCCTACGGGAGAAAGCAATAGAAAGGTTCTCCCTACGCTTCACCTCACCGACCCAGCAAGCCTTACCAGCTCGCATACGGCCAAACACGTAAACATTATGTATTGGTAAGGATATAAAAAATCGCCGCATAGGCGGCGATAAGAAATTTGATGGCGGGATGTACGAGACTCGAACTCGCGACCTCCGACGTGACAGGCCGGCGCTCTAACCAACTGAGCTAACACCCCGTATACGGGCTTGCAAAATGGCGGGATGTACGAGACTCGAACTCGCGACCTCCGACGTGACAGGCCGGCGCTCTAACCAACTGAGCTAACACCCCGTGTT
>CAYZCY010000040.1:0-11613 GCA_964477115.1 uncultured Eggerthellaceae bacterium
GAGGTAGCCGGCCTTTTCCGTCACGTACATGGACGAGCCAATGAGGCCTACAAGGATCACGGCCATAGCGGTATGCGCCACGGCACCGCCAAGGGCGGGAAGCACCGCACGCTTGGAACGTGCGCCTTTCGCAGCGGAAAACTTGCGAAGCATGCGCACCATCATAAAGCCCGCATTGAAGAACAGCAGGCTCGCCACGGCAAAGCCGGCCACCGTGAGCAGATAGTAATACCACGCGGGGCCGTATTCAGCCAACTCGACGGCGGCGGAGTCACCACCCTGCGCAATACCCTCGTAAGTCGGAACGCAGTAGGTCACAAAGTACACCATGAGCAGTACAAACAGCACGAGAGCGCAAAGGCCGGGCAGCTTAGCGCGCTTGAAGAAGTCGGCGCCTTCGGTCTTACCCCAGGAAAGCAGGGGGCAAACCGCAAGCAGCGCGAGGTAGATGATGCCCAGAGGCCGCGCGATGGCGTTGTAGGTGCCTGCCGTCAGGGCCTCGCCACCAAAGGGCATGAAGCTCGGCAGGGCGCTCGAGATGGTCATGTAGGCAAGAAGGAAGGCGAGCGCCACCATGACCAGGTTGTTCACGTAGTAAGCCGCGTCGCGAGAAGTGAGGCTTTCGACATCGTCTCCCCCGTCGACGGCAGCGCCGAAGCTGTTGCGACGGAAAACCAAACCGATAGCGCCCGCCAAAACCGAGCACACGATAAGCCCGAGGAAGAGCACGAGCGAAACCGGGTCACCTTCGAAGGCGTGCACAGACTGAACCAGGCCGCTGCGGGTGATGAAGGTCCCCAGGATTACGAAGGCGAAGGCAAGGCAGGCGCACATGACGCTCCAGCGCTTGAAGGCGCCGCGCTTGCGATAGATGGTAAAGCTGTGGAGGAGAGCCACGCCCACGAGCCAGGGAAGAAGGCTCGCGTTCTCAACCGGGTCCCAACCCCAATAGCCGCCCCAGCCGAGAACCACATAGGCCCATACCGAGCCAAGGCCGATGCCGATGCCCAAAAGCAGCCACGAGAACACGGCGTAGGGCGTAGAGGACACCACCCAGGACGCGGAGTCGTCGTCAACGATGAGCGCCGAGATGGCATAGGCGAAGGGAACGGTAAGACCCGCGTAGCCGATGAACAGCGTCGGCGGATGAATGGCCATCGCCCAGTGCTCGAGCAGAGCGTTCATTCCCCACATGGTGGCCGTGCCGATGAGCTCGCCGTCCTCGCCGATGTAGCTCGGATCGGTGTAGATGAAGGGCATGTTGGACTCGGAGAACAAAAGCACGCCCGCAAAGGCCAGAAGCACGAGCTGCATGATCACGATGGCGCCATCGTCAAGCGGACGCGGAGCCTTGCCCGTGCGCAGTACCACCAGAGAGGAGAACACGGATATGAGCCAGGCCCAGAAAAGCAGGCTTCCCTGACGGCCGGCCCAAAGACCCGAAACCTTGTACAGGATACCCAAGGCGCCTTCGGCGTTAGATCTGTTCTGCGCCACGTACTGAATGCTGTTATCGCCCGAAAGCAGGCAGAACACGATAAGCCCGCAGCAGAAGGTAAGCGCCACCGCGCTTGCGATCACGGCCACGCGACCGCCCCATTCCGCGCTCTGCCACCAGCTCGTATTCTTCATGCAGCCGATATGCGCAGCGCCCAGGCATGCCAAGGAAACCAGGCAGGCCGCAAAGCCCGTGAGCAGCGCGATCAATCCAAAGGTAGACATGAGATCAAGCCTCCAAAGCCACATCAGTTGCGGCGAACTTGCCATCTTCGGTCATGAAGCCCGTGAGCACTACGACCGCTCCGTCAACCACTTCATCGGAAAGGGCGCCGTCGTAGAGCACAGGCATCTCAACGCCCGTTTCATCCGCATCGACTACAACAAAGCGATCTCCCTGGCCAGCGGCCACCAAGGTGTTGGCCTTAACCGCACCTCTCACCTTCACCACCGTGCCTACGACCTCCTCGCCGTAGCCGAGAAGCTGCGTGACGCCAAGCGCGGCGTCGGCGTTTTCGTACTTGGAGGGGCACTTGGTTACCATTTCGGTTGCGCTCAGCACGCCGTCTGCGCCTATGCGGCCGGTGCAGATGGCGGTCACGTCATTGCCGAAGGTTGCCGATGCGGCCCCGTCGTAGCGCACGGTAAGCGTGGTCTGGGGGTCGCCTTCGGGGTCATAGATTTGGAAGGTGAGCACGCTTCCCTCGGTGCTGAAGGAGCTGTCCACCACGTTGCCCGAAACCTGAACCTTCTGGTTTGCCATGCTGCCGGAAGCGGCCTCAGCCACGGAAACGGACTTTGCCGCGGTATTGCCGCCGACGATGGCAAGCGTAAGGATGAGCGTGATTACAACAAGACCGGAAATCACTCCGAGACGCTTTTTCATCTTCTTGTTCATGAAACCCCCTGCCCTGCTGCAAATACGTTTGCAAATTATTTCAGCATCCATGTTGGGCCAAGGCGCGATTACGCGCCATCACCCATCGGGGGTATTTTGGGCGACAAGCCCCTGATCTGGGAAAACAATGGATAGGTCTCAGGCCTCGAAGCCATACACTGCGGCTATCAGCTCCTGGCGGGAATGCGCGCCCGTCTTGGTGTAAAGGGACTTCACGTGCGTCTTCACGGTGTCTTTGGAGATGTAGAGCTCATCGGCGATATCTCCCACCGACCTGCCCAAAACGAGCAGAAGGCACACCTCGCCTTGGCGCGGCGTGAGCCCGTGGGCTTTCGCGTAAAGTTCGCAGCGCTCCTCAAGGCTGAGATCCGCAGAGACTTTTGATGAGGGCTCCTCGAAATCCGCCGATTCTCCCTTCGAGACCCTGTTTCTAGTGAATCGGCTATACGCGGCACTTGAGAGCACGAAAAGCGCCATCATGGCGGCGGAGGCAACAATGGCAGCGGGGGCGGTCACGGCGCCCGCTGCAATGACCGTGAAAAGGGTCGCAGCCATCCAGCCCGCAAGGAAGGCGAAGGCGATGCGTCTGCTTTCGGATGGTGCGGTCAAGAGCTCTCCTGGATTCAGCCGTGTTCCCGGACTCGGAAATTACCGTAGGCATTGTATCGCGACTGGCCCGCCTTGAGCTCGGGGCGGGACCCGCAATGATGGGGTGCGGGCGGTGTGGAGGCGATTTGGCCAGCATGTGACCAGCAGGCTGCTTTGCGCAGGCCGCGGAGTTTTGTCAGTCTTTATTTGCTTGTCAGCGCGTAACTCAAGGACTCTTATTGACTCAGGCTTCAATTTTAAAAACCGCACGCTCAGCAACGGTGATGCTCGATTTGGCATGGGTGCATTCGGTGATGCATGTGAAGGATGTTCAAACAGCTGGGGATAACACCCCGAAAGCCGAAGACGCTCGCACGGAAGGATGAGCGAGCGCCTTCTGAGGAGGGGATGTGGAACCGTGAAGGAGAGTCCTTCCCGCGCGGCTATGACCAGCTCGGGGGGATTGCCGACTTGAGGAAACCACCATAGCCGCTCGGAAAGCCCTCTCACAACCGGAGGAGCCCTGCCCTCGGGTTTCCCGGATGGAGAGGAAATCCGAGGGCTGTGCTTTAGACCATAACCAATATAGGACTGTGTCCACTATTTGTCAACACCCTATGGATTCGAGGCGGCCAACGGCATGCCGCGCGTCAATGGACAATCTTCCGCTCGGATTGTTGGCGATGGCGATCATGGTGCTTATGTTTAGCAATCAAAGCGACTCGGCCTTTTCTCAGCACAGGACGAAGGGCTTTTTTGCGTACGCTGCGCTTACATCCAACCGTAGCTCGGACCTTCGAGAATCTCCCAGCCAGACGCCTTAAACATCTTGACCTGCTGGGCCATGCTGGCGCCGCGGCCGCCGTCCTCGGTACGTTTCACCAGGTCACGGGGGTTGGTTCCAACCTCAGCCCAAGCCAAGTTTGCGCCGGAAGCCGCCGTCATAACGGTGTTCGCAGAGCAGTTCAGGCGAAGGTCGATGCCATGGGCAAGTCGGTAGATCGCCACCATGTTTGCGTTCGCAACGTCGGTGAGCATGCCGCGGTCGTAGATCAGGGTGCCGGGAACGGCGATGCGCTTGCCGACGCCCGAGGTCATCGGGTTGGTGCGGATGCAGCGGAACGTGGCCTCCGTCAGCTCCTCCGGAGTGTTCTCGGGGCCAACGGGTTCAACGCAGGTGGAAAGCTTCAGTCCCGCCTCGGAGAGATGCTTGAAGGTCTCGATGCGATCCTCGACCGGGATCTCGGTATCGACGCCCTCGCGCATGCGGATGGCGTGGTATGCGCCGTTGCAGCCAGCCGCCTTCAACTTCTGGGCGCGCTCGAGAGTCATGTCCTCGGTGTTGACAAGCAGGGGCATCTCCGGACTGATAACCTCACGGACAGAATAGACCATGTCGAGCAGCTTATCGAAGCTGTAGCTCGCCGTGGTCAGCATGAGGATGAGATTAGCACCATCCTCCTCGTAAATCTTCGCGTACTCGAGGACATCCTCTTTGGGGATCTCATAGCGACCCTTGCGCACGTTGTTGCAAGCGGCAAACGAGCAGAACTTGCAGTTCTTCGGACACACCGTGGAGTTCAGTCCGATCTGGGCGTGAATCTCCGCCTTGCCATTAGAAGCCTTGAGCGATAGCTCCTGGCCTGCCCAGCGGACGTAGGCAGCTTCCTTACTCGTCTCGGGCACCTGGTACAGGCGCAGGGTTTCCTCTTCGGTGAGACCCTTGCCCATAAGGCCCTTCTCTACGATGTCATACACTTCGCTGTCGAAAACCTGCATGCTTCCTCTTTCTTTCTTAGCTATGTCGTTCTCGTCTATTCTTCGCGTCGCCTGGTCGATGGCGTTCACTTCAGTCGGTATTGGTAGTCAGCCCGCTTTGCCACATTCATGTCATGAGTGGCAAAGATCATGGCCGCCTCGCCCGCCTTCACGCGGGAGAACAGGGCTTCGACCACGCGCCGGGCGTTTTCCTCATCAAGGTCATTGGTAGGCTCGTCGGCTATAATGAGCTCAGGATCGGTGAGCAAGGCCCTTGCCGTGGCGATCCTTCTCTTCTGGCCGACGGAAAGCTGGTGGGGGTAATGGTGGATCCTGTCCTCAAGGCCCAGGGATTGCAGCAGCCAGGTAGCGCGTTGCTTGACCGCGCCTTCCGATTCCCCGGCACCGGACGCCTTTCCGTGAGAGAAATCAGCCGCCACGGCGACGTTCTCCCACGCGCGCAAAGCACCCACGAGCTGCGTGTGCTGGAAGAGAAAGCCGATTTTCTGCCCCCTGACGACCGACCTCTCGTCGTCACCGAGAGTTGCGACGTCGACGCCGCCTATCCTGATGCTGCCGGCATCGGGCTTGAGCAAAAGACCCGCAACGGAGAGCAGGGTGGACTTGCCCGCACCCGATGGCGCCATGATGGCAAGGCTTTTCCCCTTCTCCAACGAGAGGGAGACGTCGCTTAAGATGCGCGAGTCACCATAGCTTTTGCAAACGCCGTTCATCTCGAAGTACATGCGCCACCTCCTATCCGATGTCCATCTGCTGCATGGCAGACGCGGGGTCGATGCGCGCCACCTGGCGCAGGGGCGCCACCACGGCGAGTGCCGTCATAACCACGAGCAGGGCCGCTATGGCCAACAGGCCAAGAACCGCCACGTACCATTCGAGCGCCTGGAACGGGAAGGACAGGCTGTCCTGCAAAAAGCCCAGCAAGGCAGCGTAGGCGCCCATTCCGCACACCGATCCGGCAAGCCAGCCCGCCAGCACGATAGCAAGCGCCTCTCCCCCTATGACAAACCTCAGGTCGCGAACGCGCGCACCCATGGCGCGGTACAACGCCAGCTCGGACTTGCGCTCCCACACAAGCGAATAGAACCTGCCCGCAAGCTGCAAAAGAGAAGCGAAAGCGAGCACCAGCGCGCAAACCAGCATCACCGTAAACGAAAGCGACAGCGTCTCCTGGGCCTTAGCGATGACATCGGACCTCACCACAACCGTGAAATCGCCTTCTACCTTACGCTTGATCTTTCCCGCCACCGCCTCCTGTTCGCCATCGGCCGTCTCGACCAAGATGGCGCTTACGATGTCAGCGGGCTGGCCGTACTTGTCCCAATAGTGATCGAACTGGTCCATGTCGGCGGACATCTTGCGAACCACGTCTATGTTCATGAGAACCGCGTTATCGAGATAGGTACCCGTGGGCTCAAGCCGGGAGGCAACCACCACCTCGTTTCCCAGAAGCATGCCATAGCCGTCCTCGAAGTCGGTGTTGCTACATCCCACTATCACCTCGTTTTCCGCGAGGCCGCCCGAAACGTCCTCCGTGCAGTACGGTAGGACCACCCAGTCCGTGGCCGGGTCGAAGCCGATGATGCGCGTCGCGCCCGCCGTGGTGCAGCAGCTATCGGAGATGGTCTGCCCGTAGAACTGCGCCGTGACACGACCGACGCCCTCTATGTCCGTTACGTCGTCAACCAAACTAGCGGGAATGTAAGCGCCAACCGGCGCACCCGTGAAGAGAAAGTCGCTCTCCTCGAGGAGCATCTCCGCGCTCTCGGGAATGATGAGGAGCTGGGCGCCGCTGCGCTCTTCGGAAAGCTCTATTCCCCTGCTCAAGCCGCCATACAGCATGAACAGCGCGACGAAGGCCATGACGCACATGGCGATAGAAAGCGCTATGGCAGCAACCTGAACCTTCCTCTGGCGAAGGTTCCTCAGTATCAATCGTCCCATATCTCGTTCCGCCTAAATTACCAACCATTCGAAGCGAGGCAGCCTGCACGCAAATCGCACAGGCCGCCCGCTAGCGCGCCACCCCGCAGGATGGCAGCGATCTTCAGCCGATCTTAGGCGCCGAAGTACTGGTAACCCTTCTCAACCAGGCCAGCAACGTACTCGTCATACTCTGCGGAACCCGGACCTGCCTCCGGAGCATCGGTCAGAAGATCGGTGCCGTAGTAGAGGATGTCCCAGTTGGCAGCTGCGGACTTGTCGAACATGTCCTTATCTCCTGCGCACCAGGTGTAGTTGGAGATGAGGCGAGCATGGATGTTCTCAGAGGTGTCATCGATGGCGTAAGCCTCCAGGATGGTGTCGCTCTCGGCAACGTAGCCGGAGTCCTGGATGATGGTTGCGGCCTCTTCAGGGTTATTGGTCAAGAACTCGCCAGCCATCTGCATGGCCTTGCACACGCGCGAAACGACCTCGGGGTCCGTCTCGATGATGTGGTCGGTTGCGGCGAGGAAACAGCAGGTATAGGGCGCATAGAAGCCCTCGGCGTTATTGAAGAACTTCGGATAGCCGGCCATGTCGGCGATCTCGGCATAGGGGTCGAACCAGGTCAGTGCGTCGATGTCGCCGTTCTGCAGGGCCTGGAAGGCCATTGCTGCACCACCGTCGGCGTAGGAGAGCCATTCGGTCTTCTTGTAGTCGAGGCCATCCTGAGCCATAAGAGACTGGATGAAGAGCTGGGCCATGTCGCCTTCGGAGTACATGCCGACCTTCTTGCCCTCGAGGTCCTTGTAGGAGGAGATGCCGGAATCCGGGCGAGCAGCACCCTGGATGCAGCCGGTGTGGATGTTGTCAACGAGCTTGATCTGAAGGCCTGCGTAGATGCCCGGGAGGAAGTTGGGCGTAGCCTCGAAGAAGTCGATGTCGTTGTTGGCAATAAGCTCGGAAGTACCGGAAGTGATCTGGAACACCTCGGCGTCAACGCCGCACTCCTCGAAATATCCGTTTGCCTCGGCGATCATGATGGGGGCCTCGCAGGTTCCGCCCCAGTAGCCGATCTTGGCGGGGAGCAAGTCGGTGCTTCCCGCAGTCTCCTCGTTGGTAGCCTCTTCCTTCGAGCAGCCAGCAAGCATGCCGCCCATAGCCGCTACGGCGGCGGTGGCTCCAGCTGCCTTGACGAAGGATCTTCTGGTCATCTTGGTCATAATTACTTACCTTCTTTCTATCCTCGGGAAGATGGCCTTCCCTGATCCCGAGAATCAAGCTTCCCGGACCCCGTGCGCGTCAAAGCGCCTATACTTATCGGTTGGGCGGGTTGCACTAGAGCTGCTCCAACGGCCGCAGCCCGCCCAACCGTCTCTACCCCCTCTCGGGAGATCGAGCCATCAGATCGAGGATCTCCTTGCGCTTGGCAACGAACTCCTCCGACATGCGATCCCTCGGGTGCTCCATGTCGATGGCTACCTCGCCCACGTTTGTGCCGGGGCGGGCCGACATGACCACCACGCGATCGCACAGATACACCGCTTCCTCGACATCGTGCGTGACCAGCACGAAGATCGCATCAGAGCTTTGGTGCATGCGAATGATCTCGTCCTGCAAAACCGTGCGCGTGAACGCATCGAGCGCCGACAGGGGCTCATCAAGCAGAATGAGGCCGGGATCTTGAATGAAGGTTCGGGCGAGGGCCACGCGCGAAGCCATGCCGCCCGATATCTGATAGGGGTAGGAGTCCTCAAAGCCCTCGAGCCCCATGAACTTTATGTAGTGGGAGACGCGGTCCTCGTTGCCCTTGAACACGCCGCGCGCCTTCAAGCCAAAGGCGATGTTGTCTCGCACGGTAAGCCAGTCGTAGAGAGTCGGACTTTGAAACACCATGCCGCGATCGTAGTGGGGCCCCTCGATGGGCGCCCCGTCGTAGCGGATCTCGCCGCCCTGAGCCTGATCGAGGCCTGCGGCAAGCCTCAGGAAGGTTGACTTTCCGCAGCCCGAAGGCCCCACGATGCCGACCACCTCGGCGCCTTCGATGTGCAGCCCGAAGCCGTCGATGGCGCGCACCTGCCTGCCGTCGCTGTCATCGTAGACGCGCACGATGCCCTCGGCGTGGAGGCTGTGGACCCTACCGCTCGCCTTGATACCCTCTTCCTCAGGAGAGTCGAAGGCTGCATCAGAGTGCTCCTTCTTCCCCGAAGCGCGCTTCTTGAGCTTTTCCCAGAACGCCATTACCACCTCACCAGGCCCTTCTGCCATTTCAGGACGCGGTCGCGCACGAAGAACAGGATTTGGATGAGCGCGAAGAAAATGATGATGAAGATGCCCGTGGTGGAGAAGACGCGCCCGTAATCCGACCAGTTCTTCGCCCAGATCATGTACCAGCCGAGACCCCCCTTCACGCCGAGCATTTCGGCTACCACCAAGCCGCCGAAACTGCCCGAAAGGCCCATGAACAGGCCGTCGAACATGGCAGGCATGGCCGCGGGAAGGGCCACGTGGAACAGGATGTGGGTCTCGCTCGCGCCCAAGACGCGCGCCACCTCGACCTTGCGCTTGTCGGTTGACTTGATGGCGGAAGACAGCATGAGCGTCATGGGGAACCATACGGACAGCGCTATGAGGAACAGGCCCGCGGCGTGGTTGCTCGGCATGACGACCACGGCGATGGGAAGCAGGGCCGCCGTGGGCAGCGGACCGATGAGCTTCAGGATGGGAGAGAGCCAGTAATTGCAGATCTTGCTCCAGCCCATAGCCACGCCCGAAACGAAGCCCGTCGCGGCTCCGATGGCAAATCCCGAGAGCAGGAGCTTCATGGAACCGACGAAACCGTAGAAGAGCTCATCGGGATAGAGCGCGTACGTGGAGATGATCTTGTCGGGGCAGGGGATGAAGGGCAGCTCGAAGATGCCGGTCTTCAGCGTGAGGATGTCGAGCGCCGCAACCGTGAGGAAGAACACCATGATGATGGCCGACAAGTGAACGAGGGGCTTGCGCAGACGGGGCCAGAAGCACGACACACCCATGACAACAGCGTAAACCACAAGGCAGCCCACAAGCGTCGGCGCGTACACGGTAGGCACGTAATCTGCTGGGTACACGTTGGGCAGGGCCATGTGGAGCCCCAGCGCGATGAGGATGCCGGCTATCGGCAGCAGCAAGGCGACGAACTCCTGCGCCGTCACCACGCGCCGACTCGGTTCAACAAGTAGCTTCATCGTTCACCTATAAGATATTGTCCAATAGTAGATTTACTCCGCGTGATTATATGTCTTATTATATTATTGGACAATATCAAGTAATGGTGTACGGCAAACGGTTGACGGTATCGTGTCCAAAGGCATGCTTCGATCGGAAAAGCTAGCGAAGGAGAAGACGTGACGCAAAAACCATGGATCATTCTCTCGGCGGCGGGCGCAGCCTGCATGGCCGCCGTCATAGGGGCCTCGCTGCTCGCAGGCGGATGCGACAAGCTTATCGAGTGCGCGAGCGGAAGCTTCCCCATGCGCTGTCACTGGGCATACATAGCCTGCGCGCTCCTGGGAGCTGCAGGCCTCGCGCCGAGCGCCTGCTCGCTTTTCGCAAAGGGAAAGGAAGCGCGTCGGATGCTGGCAGCATGCACGCTGGTCATCGATGCGGTCATCGCGTTCTGCCTGAGCCCCTATGGCATAGGCATCTGCCCGTCGGGCATGCAGTGCCAGGAGACGGCGCCGATCGTTTGGGGCATCTGCGCCTGCTGCGCCGTAATCTGCCTGGCTCAATTCTTCAAGGCCGATCCCGAGCGAGCTCAGCTTCCCAAGCTTGAGCTCTAAGCAAAAACCCGACGAAACGCAAGGAAATCGCATGTGGCGCAAGCCTAGGGCGAGCGCAACATAGGGCCAGATACCGCATCGTGTTTTCCTTCAAGGCTTAGGCGATCATTCAGGCTGTTTGATGAGGACGGCAGCCTACAGGGCAAGGCTGCTCAAGCCGAAGGGGTCATCGAGCAGCGGGTCCTTCCGGCGATCCGAAAAGGCCGTGTCCGACACATAGCCCGCAAAGCCTTGCCGCAAGCCCTCGTCAACTCGATCGCAGCCCGCGAACACCCCGTCCTCCAGGGAGCTTAAGTCCCGCGGGATCTGCGCAAGCTCCAAGCTGCGGCATCCCTCAAAGCAGCGCTTCCCCATCCAGCCGAGCGAGTCGGGAAGGTCTGCCCTTCGCAGGCTCCTACAGCTTGCGAAAACGCCGTTCTCCAGAACCTCCAAGCCGCGCGGCAAACGCAGCTCCTCGAGCGCGTCGCAAAAGGCAAAGCATTCGTCACCAAGCTCAACGAGACCGTCGGGAAGCTGAACATGCTCAAGCGACCGGCATCGCATGAACGTGCGCCTGCCGAGGCGCACCACGCCTGCGGGAACAGATATGGCGCGCAAAGCCCAGCAGCCCTTGAAGGCTGCATCGCCGATGAAGCCGAGGCCTGGCGGCAACTCAACCGACTCCAAGTTGACGCAAGCCGAAAACGCGCCCTCCCCTATGCTTTCGAGGGTGTCAGGCACTACCACCGTGCGGACGTGACGGTTGCCCGCGAACGCTCGCGCGCCTATTGCGACGACGCCGTGCGGGATGACGACGACATCTTCCTCGCCATCGTATTTATCGAGCGTCATCTGCAAACCGCGCATGGCAACCCCTCAATCCAAGCCTTTTGCTTGCATTATGCCACAGTTTGCCGATGTCTGTAGTTTGCTAAGTGCAATTATTGGATTATGTCCTATTGTTTAGGAGGTCCGAAACGCAGCCCCCGGGGTTTTCCGCCCCCTCCATCAGGAAATCCTGGGGGAGCCTCCTTCCGCGAAAACCTTAAGCAAGCGTCCTGCTACGAGACGGCTCGTGGCTGATGAGCTGATGATCCATCTGTCTTTGTCTGCGTGCCGATGCGTAAC
>CAYZCY010000041.1:0-1587 GCA_964477115.1 uncultured Eggerthellaceae bacterium
GGCGTTGCCGTCCTCCTGCTGGATCTCGACGATCTTCCTGGCGATGATGTCGATGGCCTCGTCCCAGGTGATTTGCTCCCATTCGCCCGAGCCCTTTGCGGTCTGGCGCATGGGGTACTTGATGCGGTCGGGGGAATAGACGCGACGGGGGTAGGAGTAGCCCTTAACGCAGAGCCTGCCGTCGGTGTAGGTGTTATCTGGGTTGCCCGTTACGGTCTTCAGGACGCCGTCTTCCACAGTGGAGACGATGGAGCAGGTGTCGTAGCAGTTGCGCGGGCAGCAGTTAAAGCACTTCTTCGTTTCGACTGCGGTGTCGGCGTGAGCTTCAAGCGGGACCAGGTCAAAGGTGCTTGCGGCTCCGGCGGTGCCAAGTATTGCCGCCGCTGCCGCAGATCCCTTGAGGAATGTGCGTCGTGACAGGGTGTGAGACATGTTCCCTCCTCTTTGTCTTATTGGGTAAACGTGGGTTTGGGCTGGGTCTGGACTATGATGTTGAGAGATTCGAGCAGATCGGCGAAACCAAGGCACACCTCGTTGATCGTGTTCTTGCGTATTGCCGCAACATGCGGCGCAACCCAACGAGCCAAGTGGGCGCTTGCAAAGGTTTCGAAGGCTTGGGCGGCCTTCTCGTCGCCCTGTTCGGCCAAATGGGCCATAAATGCGCATTCGTAGGCGAAGTGGTCATCGGGTTCGACGTTTCGTGCGCCCACCTGCATGCCCGCATCCTCATAAGCTCGGCGTACGGCCATGGTGGTTTCTCTCATGAGCACGCGTTCGCCTGCGAGGTACACCGTTTCGTAAGGTGCCGCCAAGAGCTCTTCGGGACCGACGAACAGGCGGTTGAACTGGTGTTCGAAGCTCGTGATGTCTGCTTCCGGCGCCTGCGCGATGCGCAAGGCGGCGGCGCGCAGATGCGGGTTCTCCTGCGCCATCTTGCTTTCCGCGAAGATCTCGAAGGCGGACCACTCAGATGCGTCAACGCGCGTCAACGCGTGGGAGTAGTAGCGGTGGAGCAGCCCGAAGTATGCTGCCAGATCTGTCGAAAACATAGCAGCCAGCCTAGATGCCGCTAATAGTAGTGCCCTGGGTAGCCAAGCCTTCTTCCTGAAGCTTCTTCATGATGGGCTCGTATTTCGCCCTCTCTTCTTCAGTCTGAAGGAATACCACTTCGAGCTTGGGGTCGGCGATGCCGCGATAAGACTCATCGACGGTTCCGCACGTCACTTTGACGGGTTTCTTGCTCATCGGTTAGCCCTCCTCTGGTTGCTCGTATCGTTCGCGTCCTTTTGACGCGCTTTCGGTGCGAGAGCCGCGGGCCCTTGCGGCTCAATCGAGCGCTTCGCCTGTCTTTTGAGCCTCGTCTGAGCTTTGCCGAAGGGCGGTCCTGCGGCTGTGCGAGATGGCGAAAATGCTTGATTTGCTGAGTAAAATGATACGGGCGCAAAGAGGGTGCATTCAAGGAAACAAGTTTTGCCTACTAGGTCTCTGATCAGGTCTTTTGTAAGTTTTTTTGGCAAAAGAAGTGAACGAAATCACGCGGGTGCGTTGTGGGCGCAAAAAAGCTCGCCCCCTTTGCCGGTGAGACAT
>CAYZCY010000041.1:1687-11536 GCA_964477115.1 uncultured Eggerthellaceae bacterium
GCGGCGCTTTAGTGAATGTGCGCGGCGATGTAGTCGGCGGTGAGCTCAACGGTGGTGCCGTCGCCACGACGCAGTGCGGTGAAGCCGGCATCGTAGAGCATCTGGCGGCAGTCGGTGAGGTCCATGCCGCGATGGCCGCTGGTTTCGGCGGCGGTGTCACGCGGGTTGACGCCAGTCTCTGCGGTGATGAGGTTGGAGCCAGCTGCGTAGCAGATGGCGGAGGGCTCGTGGTGGCCGATCCAGGGCAGCGGCTCAACCTCAACATGGGCCAGGCACTGCACGGCGGCGATGAGGGACAGCTCGTAGCTGTTGATCTCGCCGGTGCCCTCGAAGGGGGTGCCGGGGATGTTGATGCGCTTCATGACGCCGGTCTGGATGGGATTGGTGGACTTCATGAGCTCGATCTGCTCGGCGAGAACCTCGGGCGTGTGCTCGGGGCCGATGGGCTCAACGGCGTTGAGGACGTCGAGGCCAGCTTTGATGGCGTTTTGGATGGTCTTCATGCGAGCCTCGGGGCGCAGCTTGGTGACCTCGCCTTCGCCCAGACGGCAGATGTGGTAAACGCCCGAAATGCCAGCTTCCTTCATGCGCAGGAAGTCTTCGTAGGAGGTGTCGCCCACGTTGCTGTAGAGGTTGGTGCAGGCAGGTGCCACCTCGCGAACCAGTCTGACGACATGCAGGTAATCCTCGATGTCGTAGTCGGCCATGCCCATGATCCACAGGCCGAAAAGGTCGCCGTCCTGAGTGAAGCTCTTGGTTGCGGCAACGATGTCCTCGTCGCTCATGCGGAAGGCCTCAAAGTTGGTGTAGTCCTGAGCGAAGGAGCAGAAGGAGCAGTTGGCCGGGCAGGGGTGGCATGCAAAGCCGATCTGGGCGAAGATGACCGCCGCGTTGCCGGTACGCTGGCGCATGATGCCGTCAGCTGCTGCACGTACGGCGCAGGCCTCGGGAGAGCTTGCGGGCAGGCTGAGCAGGTAAACGAGCTCTTCTTCGGAAGGTGCCTTTCCGTCCCATGCCCTGTCGATAATGTCGAGCGTTTTTTGATTGGGCTTGTCCATTCTTCGTATCCTTTCCCGGTCTCGTCTGTAGGTGGATGCGTTCAGGCTGGTCAATAATTGCATGAAATTCTTTACTCTGTTATTGACTATTAGACTAGTGCTACTAGTTGTTTTTGTCCACAATTAGTTGCGCTGTGGCAGGGGAAGGAGCAGGTAAGCGGCTATTTGCCCTTGCGGAGTTTGCGGCCCCAGGGGCTATCGAAGGCGTCCCCGCTGAAGCGCCAGGGCTTAGCTTTGCGACAGCAGACGCCTTATGCCAGGACTCGATGTCATCTCTTCGAGAATATCGATAAGCTCCGTTGCCTGATATCGTTTTCCCCTGCGAGAATTGCCCGATTGTTCGACGATGCCATATTCGCAAGCCTGTTCGAGAAGATTTCGTGCGGCTCTGTCTGTGATGCCGAGCGCTTTTGCGGTGAACTCGGCATTGATCACCGGCTGTTCGACCAGCAACTCCGGAAGCCTTAGGATGGCGGAGCCTCGTCGTTGGGGCAGGGAGCTTTTCCACCGTTCGATCACCTCGTCGATTTGCACGGCGGCGAGAGAGCCGATTTGCAATGCCGTTTCGAGCGCCCTCAGCAACTCACGCGTAATGCGCTCGTAGTCGCCGGCGTGATAATCGTCGAGCGCCTGAAGGTAATCGTTGATGTTGTGGAGAAGGCCTGCCGATACGGGAATCGTTGCGTGCTTCAGGATTCCTGAGTCAGAGATCTGCTTGTGAATGAGCGCACGACCGGTTCTGCCGTTCCCGTCGACGAATGGATGTATCGTTTCGAACTGTGCGTGAGCTATCGCTGCCTGCGCAATGGGGTTCACGTCGTTGCGCAGGGTGAAGGAAGAGAGATCGCCGAGGCAGGAGGGCACTCTCTGTGCGGTAGGCGGAACGAATCGTGCTCCGTGGGGGCTGTAGTGTGTCCCGCCGATCCATACCTGTTCGCTTCTGAGCTGACCCGCTCTCTCTTCATTCGTTAGCCCCATCAGCTCTTTATGGATGGCTTGGATGCACGCTGCGGTCAGGGTTCCTTGAGTGGCGAGTGCTTTGCGCATGGCTGCAACATTGCCGGCGATGATCTGAGCGTTACGGGGGGCATCAGGTGATATTTCCGCGGCGGCAACATTTCTTACGCTTGATGTGAGGTTTTCGATTTGAGAGCTAGCTGCCGATTCGCTGCGTAGCAGTAGGGCGGGAAGCTTGTAGCCTCGGGCTTCCTGTTTTGCGTCAAAGCGAGCAAGCTCCGCGGCAACCTCTCCGAGTTCTTCGATTAGATCCACTGGCAGAGTAACCGTTCGGTGGGCGATCTCCAGCGGGATGGCAGCTTCGTAACTCGAGGTGATTTTCCTGCGCCTGCTTTTCGGTATGAAGAGCAGCTCATCGTAGTTGCGATCCCATGGGATCTTTTCGTAGGAGATGCTTGGCCACTGGTGGCGGTCGTTCATGGACTGTCGCTCCCTTCGGATGTTTGCTGTTCTTGTTATATGTTGTTGTTTTGCTTCCATTGCATTCATTATAACGGAAGCGAAATAAGTTTCACTTCCGTTATGCTCACTGTTACGGAAGTGAAAGAGGATTCAATTCCGTTTCTAGGATCGTTGAAGAAGTGAATGCGGGTGCCTCGTTTGGCGAGACCGTTTGGCTGCTTATTTGCCCTTGCGGAGTTTGCGGCCCCAGGGGCTATCGAAGGCATCCCCGCTGAAGCGCCAGGGCTCAACGTTGTGCGGCATGAGCACATACCAGCGCGCCAGCTTTTCCGAACGAGGCCCTAGGCGTTCCATGTAAAGCCGCGTGGTTTTGCCCGCAACGTTTACCTCGTAGGAAACCACGTCGGCCCCGGTTGAGCGCAAGAGGTCAACCGGCGGGCCCACCACGTTTTTCACGGAGAAGGACCGGCCGTCATCCCAGAAGATCATCAAGGGCACGACGGTTCCATCCTGGCTCCACTTGGCCAGGACGTCCACGTACTTTTTGATCTTTGGGACCCGCGCCGGCATAGAATCCTTCCCTTGTGCGGAGCGCTTACCTTCCCCAATAATAGAACATTAGTACGTGTTTCGACAATCGAACAAAATGTGTTTTCGAAAGGTGTTCGAGTTCCCTAGCCGATGGACTTGCCGAACTCGTAAGCCTCTTGCAGGCCGGGGTTGTTGTTGATGGCGCCGACCTCGTAGACGCTCGGCACGATGACCTCGCCGATGAATTCCTGCTCGCAGTATTCCGCGCACACCTTGAGCGTGTCGACCGCGGGGCGGCAGCGGTCGATGTTGTCATCCTCGAAGCAGAAAAGCAGGCCGATCTGCGGAATCTTGAATGGCTTGGCGATGCCGCAGAACATGCGGTCCTGGAAGGCGCGCAGCTGGGCGGGGAAGTTGTAGTAGTACATGGGCGTTGCGAAGATGAGCACGTCGGCCCAGTGGAGCAGGGGGTAGAACTCCTGCATGTCATCCTGCTGGCAGCAGGCGCCTTCGTTGGCGAAGCAGTATTCGCAGGCGATGCATCCGCCGATCTTTGCGTGACCGACCTGGATGAGCTTGACCTCGTTGCCTGCTTCTTTGGCGCCGCGTTCGAATTCGGCGGCGAGCATGCTCGAGTTGCCCTTCAGGCGCGGGCTTGCGTGGACGACGAGGATGTTCTTGCTCATGGCGTGCTCCTTTTCGTGTGCTCCTCTTCGCAGGATGCTTAGCTCAAACATACTCCTCCTGGGCCCGCGGGGCAAGGTGTCGGGCGAAGCTGTGGGTGCGGCTTCGCCTAGCAAGTAGGTTTTGACCCTGGGCTTGCCCCAGGGTCTTTTTGTGCGCGCTTTCTTTGGAGGCGCTTGCTTTCACGTTTGAAGAGGGCGAAGCTTCTGCGAGCTTCGTCCGGGGCTTTGGCCGTCAAGACGAAATGGCCTTTGTAGACCGTCCACCATTCCGGATTGGACCGCCAATAAAGGTGCTCCCCGTATGTTTTCATGCAAACCACCTTATGGTGCGGGCCTGACGCCTGGCGCAAACCGACCCGCGCTTTCGGGGCGCGGGCTGGCTTGCGCTTTGCTCGCGCGGGTTTGCGCTGGAGGGGCGCTGACCTGCGTGATTGGCGCGTGCGGCAACTGACTTACGGAAATCTGATGCCGTAAGGTTACGAAGTACGGGGATTGCCATGAGTACACGGTATGGGACAGTGAAACGAAGGACGGTTACTGTTCGCGCCCCATATCTTGGGGTGGACGGGCTAAGCCCGAGGTCGGGACCTCTTGGGGTGAACCGCCGTGCGCTTACCTTCTCGATGTCTTGGGGTTTGCTGGCGCAGATGGTGTTGCAGCTGATCGTTGGCTTTTCGGGGCTGGTGAGCTCCGTTTTCGCGTGCGATCAATTTATGACCAGCTTGCAGCCATCTGCGTTTGAAACGGCCGCCTGCGATGGGGAAGGGGTGGACTTTGCCTCGCGCAGGGCCCAAAGGAGTACAATGGTTTGAATTTGTGAACCGTTGAGCTTGCGGAGAGGTCGGAAGGTCGAATGGAATCAACGCTGAGAAGAGCTTGGGCTGAGATCAATCTTGACAACCTAACGTACAACTATCGCAAGATTCGCGAGCACATTGGCCCGAACGTGAAGTTTGTGGGTGTGGTTAAGGCCGACGCGTACGGCCATGGCTCCATTCAGGTCTCCCAGAAACTGCAGGAGCTTGGTGCCAATTACCTGGCCGTGAGCAGCATCGACGAGGCTGTGGAGCTGCGCGTTAACGGCATCAGCATGCCCATCCTCATCCTGAGCCATACGCCCAAGGAGCAGGTGGAGCGCCTGATTCGCTACAACATCACTCAGACGATCACCTGTGAGGCTAAGGCTGAGGAATACAGCGCCGAAGCCGAAAAGTGCGGTGGCACGCTCAAGGCTCATATCAAGGTTGACACGGGAATGTCGCGCCTGGGCTACCTGTGCGACGGCGGATATTTCGAGCGCGGCGTTGACGGCATGGTTCATGCCTGCAGCCTCCCGAATCTTGAGGTTGAGGGCATCTTCACCCATTTCGCCATGGCTGACGAACATGACGCCGAAAGCAAGGAGTACACACGCCATCAGTTTGAGCTGTTTATGCAGGTCATCGATGGTGTCGAGGCTGCTTGGGGCAAGAAGTTCGCGCTGCGTCACTGCGCCAACACCGGTGCCACCGCCGCATACCCGAAGACGCATTTGGACATGGTGCGCCCGGGTTTGCTTCTGTACGGATGCGGGGAGCACGCCAGGATGCTGGGGCTTAAACCCGTCATGTCGATGAAGACCACGGTGAGCACCGTGAAAACCTATCCCGCGGATACGCGCGTTTCGTACGGCGGCATCTACACCACCTCGAAGAAAACCCGCATAGGCGTTGTTCCCTATGGCTACGCTGACGGTTTCATGCGCCGCCTTTCCAACCGCTACAGCCTCATGACGAAGGAGGGCCTGGCTCCCGTCCGCGGCAAGATCTGCATGGACATGGCGATGATCGACCTGTCCAATATGAGCGGTGTAGATGTAGGGGACGAGATCGAGGTCTTCGGCGAGCGCAACCCCATCGAAGTTATGGCTGACATGGCGGGAACCATTCCCTACGAGCTTATCTGCGCGGTGAGCAAGCGCGTTCCGCGTGTGTACATTGAGCACGGTGAAGTGGTGTTCCGCGAGCTGCTGCTGAGAATGTAGCGCTTACCTTCGCAATTTCTGCAATTCCCTTTTTGAGCAAGCTGGCAAGCCGATGAGGCATGCGGCCTTGTTGCTGCTATGATCGGAGCGGACTCGTTTTTTCGAGTGTTTTTGTGTTTTGCGTAGCAATTGAAGGGGGAATTGTGGGGTATCTGGGCGAAGAGATTGGCAAGCTGGGTTTTGGCCTTATGCGTCTGCCGCGACTTGAGGACGGCAGCTTTGATTTCGATCTCATCTGCGAGATGACGGACCGTTTCCTGGAGGCGGGTTTTACCTATTTCGATACCGCGTGGATTTACGGCGGCAGCGAAGAAGTCACCGCTCGCGCGCTGGTGCAGCGTCATCCGCGCGAGAGCTATCAGTTGGCCACCAAGGGTATTTCTTGGATCGGGTGCAAGACCCCCGAGGAGGCTCAGGCGCAGTTCCACCAGTCTCTTGAGCGCACTGGCGCCGGCTACTTTGACTTCTACCTTCTGCATATGACCGGCGGCCCGCGTACGCAGGTGTTCGAGCAGCTGGGCATGTGGGATTTTGTGATGAAGATGAAGGAAGAGGGCAAGATTCGCCACATTGGTTTCTCGCATCATGACAAGGCCGACGCTCTCGAGGAGATTTTGGCCGCGCATCCCGAGGTTGAGTTCGTGCAGCTGCAGGTGAACTACCTGGACTGGGAGGATCACGTCAATGAGAGCCGCAAGTGCCTTGAAGTTGCTGCGAAGTACGAGGTGCCCGTTGTGGTCATGGAGCCTTTGCGCGGCGGCTTGCTGGCAAACCCGCCCGCAAACGTGGAGAAGCTTTTGAAGGATGCCGATCCGGAGGCGAGCTGCGCTTCTTGGGGACTGCGCTTTGTGGCGAGCCAGCCGAACATTATCACCGTGCTTTCCGGCATGAACTCGATGGAGCAGATGGAGGACAACATTGCCACGCTGAGCGATTTCGAGGGCATGAGCGAGGAAGAGTTTGCCGTGATCGAGGCTGCCCAGGCTGAGTTTGCGAAGTTCGATCTGGTGCCGTGCACGGCTTGCGAGTACTGCGCGAAGGTCTGCCCCGAAAACGTGGGCATCGTGGGTGCTTTCCAGACGCTCAACGCCAACATCATGTTCGGCAGCCATGTGCAGGAGTGGATCAACGTGGGTTCCGGCAAGAACAAGCCGAGCGCCTGCATCGAGTGCGGTGCCTGCGAGGACGCCTGCCCGCAGAGCATTGCGATTGTCCAGGAGCTCAAGCGCGCGGTCGAGCTGATCGGCTAGGACGATGGATGAGGCAAATGGAGAAAGAGGCATTTCGATGAGCAAGATCGTTAACGAACCGAAGACTATCGCGCGTGGTGATGATTGCTGCGCTATTCGCTATATTCGCCGCGAAGGTAAGGCCGAGGTTTGTTAATGAGTGAGCGGGATGGGCTTGAGGCTGGGCCCGGTGGCGTTGGTGGTGCTGGTGTTGCCGGTGGTGCTGGTGGTGCTGGTGACGTGGTCTTGGGCGATACGCCGGCGGTTGCGAAGCGTCGCGTTCGCGAGATGCGCACGATTTCGCAGATGATCGCCCTGCATTGTGCGGGCTGTCATGGGGATCGCGAGCGTTCGCTTGTTGCGCATTGCGGAGAGCCCGTATGCGCGGAGTGCTTTGAGTTGGATGCCTACGGCGTTCTGCGCACACGGCGATGCCGCAGGATGAGTGAGAAGACTTCGTGTGAGAAGTGTGGCAATCACTGCTACAAGCCCGAGATGCGGGAGCGGATTCGCGAGGCCATGCGCTATTCGGGCCCGCGCATGATGACCAAGCATCCTGTGGCTGCCGTGCGGCATTTGCTGGGGAAGTGATGAGGTGGCGAGCGTTGCCAAACTGCTGCACGTTGATGGGCTTGATGTCTGGGTGACGCGCAAGCGCATCAAGAACGTGCATTTGCGCGTGAAGCCGCCGCATGGTCGCGTTGAGGTGTCGGCGCCCCTGACGACAAGCGATGCTTTTATACGCGAGTTCGTTCGCGCTAAGCGCGCTTGGATTGAGGCGCGCATTGCTGCCGATGCGCAATCGCCGCGATCTCTAGCCGAGGAGGCAAGCCCTGAGGAGCAGGCGGAGTGGAAGGCTCTTATTTCGGCTTGCGTTCCCATGCTCGTTGCCAAATGGGAGCCCATCATGGGAGTGAAGGCGGGCAAGTTGGCTTATCGCAACATGAAGAGTCGATGGGGGAGTTGCCAGCCCTCGACGGGGCGCATCTGCATTAACACGCGGTTGGCTCTGTATCCGCCCGATTGCCTTGAATACGTGGTGGTGCACGAGCTGTGCCATTTGATCGAGCGTGGACACGGGCCGAGGTTTTACGCGCTTTTGGACGCGCTTTTGCCGGAGTGGCGCGCGAGCCGCGCCAAGCTGCGCGGTTAGGGGCTTGAGTCCCGCGCCGCGTAGGGTGATTGGGTCTTGGGGCGCGCAGGGCGATTGAGTGCGTTTCGTGCGGGAGTGTGACGCTCGGCCGTTCGTGCGCGTGGATCGCTTGGGCCGCGTGTTGCCCCTCAAGCGGGCGGATGCCTTGTCTGGGCGTTGGTCCGTTTTTTTGTTTTATAGGGATGGATTTAGGTGCCGCCGGCGCGACCTAAGGTCGACCTGCGGCACCTGATTAAAGCGCGTCTAGCTGTGCTAGCCGCGCTCGGCAACTGGGCTTTGTCTCATGGTTTGGTGCGCTTACCTTCTCCGCCAAAATCTTGTTTTGACGTCACTGTCCTGCGACGGTCCCAAGATAGTCTGTATTTAATCCCCTGGACGTTCTCAACTTGTTCCCAAGCCCTTTGACCTCGTGTTTTGCTCTTTTTTCCGTGGGTTTGGCCGTGTAGTATAGCTTGCACGAGTCCGTCTTGTCCGCTTTGAGGATTGGATGAGCCCATGGGAAGAATTTGTTTGTCGCATGCCTCTGCGTTGGAGTTTTGGCGCCATTATCGTCCGCATATGGACAGGGAGGGGGTGCGTCTGTTTGGCCCGGGTGCGCTCGATCGGCGGGCTGGGTATCCGGAGAAGTTGATGCTTGAGGCTGATTTGGACTCGGCGGTGTCGCATTCTCGTGTTTTGAAGAGCGATGATTTTGCTGTGTTGGGGATTGGGCCTGGACCCGTTGATTTGCTCGTTTCTCGATTCCGGAAAAGGCCCAACACGGATCTCGTTCGGGTTCATTCGTTGAGTAATGGTCTTCCGCCAAAGAGCGTGTTTGCCTGCTCGCCTCTGGTGAGCGTCGTTTCGCCGGAGGTGTGCCTCGCTCAGATAGCCGAAGATCTCGATTGGATGAGCCTTCTGCTGCTGCTATTTGAATTTTGTGGCTACTACACTGTTCCGGATCCGCGCATGAGGAGGATGCAGCAGCGTTTGCCGCTAACGAGCGTCGAGCGCATTGAAGCGCATTTGGCTGAGATGGGCGATTTCCCTGGTTTACGCAGCTTGAGAAAAGCCCTGAAGTATGCCGCCGACGGTTCGGCTTCTCCTCGGGAGACGGCAGTGTTTTTGCTTTTGTCTCTGCCGCGCGTGTATGGGGGTTATGGCTTGAAGCGGCCTGCCATGAATACCGAGGTGAGGTTAAGCGCGCGTGCTGCTAAGGCTTTCGGTTCGCCTTCTTATTGTGCGGATCTGCTGTGGCCCGATGATCGGATTATCGTCGAGTACGATGGCATTGACGGGCATACCGGGCGCGAGCGTATTGCTCGCGATGCGGCTAGGCGAGACGCTCTCGTGGGGGAGGGCTACGCGGTTTTTGTGATAACCCACGATCAGCTGGTCGACCGCGTCGTGTTTGGGGAGATTGCTGCGTCGATAGCTCGAAAGCAGGGCGTTCGTCTGAGGAATCGCGTAAAGGACTTCGGCGCGCTAAACGAGAGTTTGCTGAGCCGGCTGCTGGGGTGACCTGGTCAAATGAGTCGTCTCAGGTGTGGTTTTGGAGCGTCGATGGTCAAAGAGCTCGCTTCAGGTGTAGTTTTCTGGCGCAGATGGTCAAATGAGTTGCCGCAGGGGTATGTTTGCTGGTCAAACGGGTTGCGTCAGGGTGACTTTTGGTCAAACGGATGATCCTAGGATCACTTGTTTGACCATCGGCTTGGAGAAACCGCCCCTGACGTGAGGTGTTTGGCCATGCGGGGTGCGAAACCGCCCCTGA
>CAYZCY010000042.1:0-10709 GCA_964477115.1 uncultured Eggerthellaceae bacterium
CCGGACTGCGTGTAGCAGCAGTTGGGGGACTGCAGGACGGAGAACGTCAGTGCATAGTAGAAAATGCAAGCCTCACGGCCGGTGCCACCGAAGCAGACGATGGACTCGGGGCCGTAGGTGTTCTGGAAGTAGCGAACCTTCTCGCAGATCTCGTCGAGAGCCTGGTCCCAGGAGATGCGCTCCCACTTGTCCAGACCGCGATCCTCGACCGCACGCTTCATCGGGTAGATGACGCGGGACGGAGCGTAGGTGTACTCACGAAGAGCAAGGTTCATAGCGTTAACGCGACCAGTGGTAATCGGGTTGTCGTCGTCGCCCTCGATGCGGATGAGCTCGCCATCCTTGGTAACGACCTTAACACCGTATCCTACCGGATGGGATCCCGGAGGGGACCAGGTGTTGGAGCGAGTAACGACAGTGCCGTCATCACGGACGACTTGCCACTCTTTACCGTATGCCATACTTTCCTTCTTTCTCCACGTTTCTTTTTTACCGTAGATACTTCGCGTGCTTTTGCACGCTATCAACAAGCGCACGCGTTGAGGTGTTTCTCGAACGCGTTGCCTCGTCCATCCCTAGTAAACGAGGCAGCGCCTGATGCCAAAAGAGTTGCTCGAATCGCTAGATTCGATGAGCGAGGGCCCTATCCCTCGCCTGTTTGAGCTGACGCAGCTCTAGTGCGCAAGTGCACGTGTGCTTACGCACCCGGAGCCTTCGGAGCAGCCGGAGCGCCAGGAGCGGCCGGAGCAGCCGGAGCGCCAGGAGCAGCAGCGCCGGGGATCGGCTTCTCACCGTTGATGTACGGGGTGAAGTCGCACTTGCAGAACGGGCAGGACTTCAGCACGAGGCCGCCCATTGCCTGAATGGTCTTGCCGCACTCGGGGCACTTGTTCACGCCGCCGCCGGCAGATGCATCAGCAGGTCTAAAACACATAAGGAATCCTCCTTGTCCGATTCGCCTGTAGGTCCGTGCGCCAGCACGGAATCCCCAGGCCCATCCTTCTATGTCATGCGCTTATAACAAACGCGTATGACCACATTGGTCTTTGGCCGCTATCCGTTTCGGAGGGCTCGCCAATCCCCTAAATGAGCGAGTTTTCGCGTCCTTTAGCCTAGCCATAACAAATTACACATAACTACGCCTTCCACGCAAGGAGCTTGAAGCAAAAACCCTCTAATTCGAACAAACTAGGGTGAACTTCAGCTCCTGCTACGACTTTTCGCAGCAAGCATCCTCAACAATCGCCGCTTTCGCAAACTTTGGGGATGACGGTGTGACTATATGGCAAAGGTCGTGATCCCGAAGAACCACGCATGTCTGAGAGTCTATGAGAGTACACGAGTATGAGGTTCAATTCACGAGGACGTTTTTCTTACGCCACCCTCAACCTCATAGGTTGATTTTTCTCGTACCGCCTCACATAAGCCCAGATCAGAACTTTAGTAATGTGCATAGGCTTATTACCAAAATATGGCAATTGAGAACCTGATTTTCGAACAGCCCTGCGACAGCCCTTGCTTTTCCGAACGCTTTTGCACCCAAGTCAAGTATTATGGGTTGATGTCGTTTGAGAGGGGCACACGGACGGCTTTGTCCCTCAATGCATGAAGAATTCGCTCATTTCACCCAACGGAGGACGAGAATGCCATCTGGGCTTCCCCGAATTACCATTAGCGTGGCGCATAGCCAAGAAGAATCGGATACCTCGGGGGACATCACGTCCCTTTCTTTTGGCTTCGGCCTCTTTTCCGCATGGTTTTTTATAAGCATCTTTGGGCTTCAACCTCTTTACGGCGGGCCATCGCTTTGGGGGGACGTATGGCTTCTTTCGGAAAAGATCGCCAACGTCATATTCAACACCTATGTCATCACGCTGTGCATATCTCTGCTTTTCATCAGCCTCACCAATCAAGCCCTGCTCCGCTTCTACGTCGGCAAGCCCGCCCTCGTAACCGCCACCACGCTCGCCGCAATCGGCACTCTCGCCGTTATGGGAGTCAACAGCGGCGGCACCTTGCTCGCGGTAGTTTCCGGCATAGCCATGGGCTGCGGAGCTGGCCTTATGATCTGCCTTTGGGGCACGGCTTATGCTCGCTATGAGTTCAGTACCATCATCCTCAACTCAATTCTAGCCGCAGTCATAGGCCTGCTGGTATTCATGGCGATTACGCTCTGGGTGCCTTCGCCTGTTTCGGGCATACTCGCCAGCTTGACGGTCGTGATTAGCTCCTACCTGCTCTGGGGCCTGACCCCCATCCCCTACTTCCGCAGGCAGATCGATATTCCCATCTTCCGCCCCCTGCCCGTGAAGACCATGGCCTTTTTCCTCAGGTTTGGCATACCCTCTTTCATGTTCGGCGTTGCGGCAAGCGGCATCAGACACGTTTGCCTGTTTGCGGTGGTTCCCTCATCCGACCTGACATGCCAGCTCCTCATAGGTGCTGCCGCCTGCCTAAGCGTAACCATAGTGCTGATTACCCTTGCAATATCCAAGAACGAATCACACTGGGATGTCATCTTTAGAGCCCTCGTCCCCGTTACGGCCATAGGCATTTGCTGTCTCCCCCTTTTGGGGTCGAACTATGTTTTGCTCGGTTGTCTTGGCATTACGTGCGGCTTCATTTGCTTCGAAGCCCTCATGTGGATTTTCTTTTCGGACCTCTCCCAGGAATTTCGTCTTTCTCCGCTCTTCGTCTTCGGTTTGGGACGAGGCCTGCTTGTTCTGGGAACCATCTGCGGATCCGCTCTGGTTGGATATCCCCTGTCAAGCGGCAACACGGAGTCGTTCATGACCTTCGAGTACGCGCTTCCGCTGATGCTCAGCCTTATAATTGCCTACAGCCTGCTTCCGCGACAAAGGGAAATCAGGCGAATAATCGATTCGTCGAAGTTCGACAAGGCTGATGCTAGCCTTTCCGCACTGCGCAATGAACTTGCAGAGGGCTCCACCGAGGAAGATCCCGCCGAGGCCGACCCGCCCGGCGAAGCCGACACCACTGCACGGGCCAAGGGCAGGTTCCATCAGAAGTGCGAGGAGATCGCCGACCGCTACCTGCTCTCCCGCCGTGAAACCGAAGTTATGTTCCTTCTTGCAAAGGGACATAACGCTAGCTTTATCCAGGACAAGCTGTGCATCTCCAAGAGTACGGCCAAGACTCATATCAATCACATATACCGCAAGCTCGACATCCACACCCAGCAAGAGCTTCTCAATATGGTTGAGGATCGCGAAAACGAGCTCGAGGCAAAGCCCTCCCCCGCTACCACCACAAGATCCCGCACCAGCATGAAAAGCCCGAAGAACCGCTAAGACCACCGCCAGCTCGGGTGCACGCCGGCACACCACACCCCCACAGCACTAAAGAGGGCGTCGGCACCGATACGGTGCCGACGCCCTTCTCATGTTCTCGCTAGATCTCGCGAATGCCGCTTTTGGCCGCTTAGCGCTGTTTTCGCGAGGGTGCTACTTCATGTTAACGCAGAACTTCTTCACGCCGTTCTCAAGGTAGTCCATAAGTTGGGCAACGGCCATCTTCGCACAGTTATCCTCAGCCTCCTCGGTAGAAGCGCCCAGGTGAGGCAGCACGATGACGTTTTCCATGGACATGACCGCAGGGTTTGCGAAGTCGGTCACGTACTTGGCAACGTGGCCCGATGCGAGAGCCTCGGTCATGGCGGCGTCATCGACAAGCGTGTCGCGGGCGAAGTTCAGGACGACGGCGCCCTCGGGGAGCTTGGCAAGGGCATCGGCGTTGATCATGCCCTTGGTAGAAGGCAGCGCGGGCACGTGGATGGTAAGGAAGTTGCTTTCTGCCAGAAGCTCATCAAGCTCGGTGACAAACTTCATGGTGGGCGAAATGGCAGCAGCCTTTTCGGCGTCGAGATAGGGGTCGTAGCCGACGACCTTCATGCCCAAAGCCTCAGCGGCAACGGCGACGATCTTGCCGATAGCGCCAAGGCCCAGAACGCCTAAGGTTTTGCCGAAAATCTCAGTGCCGGCAAACTGCTTCTTCGCCTTCTCAGCAGACTTGCCGATGTTTTCGTCACCAGCATTCTCCCTGCACCAAGCAGCGCCGCCGATGATGTCGCGAGAAGCGAGAAGCATACCCGCAATGACCAGCTCCTTGACGGCGTTGGCGTTTGCACCCGGAGTGTTGAACACGGGGATGCCGGCCTCGGCGAGCTTTTCGAGCGGAATGTTGTTGACGCCCGCGCCCGCGCGCGCAACAGCCTTCAAATTGGAAGAAAACTCCATCTCGTGCATATTTGCACTGCGAACCAGGATGGCGTCCGCCTCTTCGATCTGTTCGGTCAGCTCATACTGGTCAGAAAGGAGTTCGAGGCCAACGGGAGAGATATTATTCAAGCAGTGAATCTTAAACATGATTACCCTTTCTGCGCAATAGACGATAGTCGCTCCATAATACTCCCGATATCGAGAGCAGCTGGGTACTATTCCCGCTTGAAACAAAAGTTTATTCGTCTTCGAGCAAGGCAAGGCGCAGCTCAAACCGATTCAGCGCCAAAAGGAATCGACCCGGCATCCCAGAAGGATGACGGGTCGATTCCTTGCGTGTTTTAGACAATGCATACTATAAGATGCTGTCTACTACTTGTCAATAGCCAAATGAAGATCAGATCTGACCTTTCCCCTTTCTTTCTTTTACCCATCTTCCCCGCAGCTCTGAGCCCCTCCTTCTCCAAGTGGGCTATCATGATGAGCATCAAACGAACCCTCGAAGGAGTAATCCGTGAACCAAGAACTTGACTTTGAAGCTTTTGCTGGCATGAGTCCTGATGAGCTGGCCGCCCAGATTGCACAGCTATCGGAAGACGAGCTTGATAGGCTCATGAGCATGATGGAAGGATCGGGCCTTGCCGCTATCGACGCAAGCCCCCTTACCGCTCTTGACGACATCCTCCAAATACTCGAAGACGATGAGCTCAAGCTCATCTGCGAAATACACGGCCTGAGCTTCGAGCGCTGCGATCTTGAAACAGCTTCGCGCTCCGAGCTCGAGGACCGGGCGGCGTTTTTTCTCACGCACCCCGCTATCCAAGAAATCACCATGCTCGATATGAGCCCGAGCATCCGAGCAGACTATCTCGAGATCATGCGCGTGGGTGTCTTTACCTTCGCCCCCGAAGGAGAGGACGAGGAAAACCCGCATGCTCACCTGCGTGGACTGCTCGACGCGCTCTCTTCCATGATGCTCGTCTTCCCCTTCGCTCAAAAGGACGCCTTCACCTACGTCGTACCCGACGAAATCAGGAAAAGCTGCGAAAAGGTCGTTGCGGAGGGCTTCCTTGACTACGCCGCAGAAAATGATCTCGTGTACCAATATATCGACGCAGCCGTCAACCTGTACGGCGTAATTCGCCTGACCGACCTGGTGGAGATCATAGATAAGCATGAAGCGGTGAGCTTTAGCGCCGCAGAAGTCGAAGAGCACATCCTAAACCTCCTTGCCGGCGAGGGCGTTTGGGCCTACTTCGAAGACGAAGGCCTTATTGCCCACGAGATCTTCCTGGACGGCGCGGGGCTAGGCCTCAGCTTCGCCCAGGAGCTGTACGCCCACGCCAGCAGCGTTTCGCGCTATGTTCCGGAAAAGGACCTCTTCCTCGCCCATGCAAACCCGGGTTTTTTCGAAGAGAACTTCGAAGCGGAGCTTTTGACCGAGCTGCTTGCAGGATTTTTCCCCGAGGCCGCAGACACCATGGGAGACACCGTTACCTTCGTCCAAGAGTGCGCGCGACAGGGCGTGCGCAACGACGTGCTCATCGAAACCCTGTTCGAGGAGTTCCTCCCCAGCCCATTCGCCAACGAGGCCCAGGCAAACCTGGCCATCAAGCAGGCGGCAAAGCTTGTGCAGACCACGCGAGCATGGGCTTGCAACGGCCGCACCCCCGTTGAAGTCGACAAGATGATGGGGAAGCAGAGTTAGTTAGGAATGCGGGCAAAAACCCGATGGCGCAAACAAAAGCCCCAGACCTAATCGAGCGGGCGGCACCAAACAAAAACGCCAGCCACCTTTCACGGTGACTGGCGTTTCTCGTGCTATTGAACAGAGTTACTTGGCAACGATGTTCACCAGGCGGCCGGCAACGTAGACGACCTTCTTCACGTCGAGGCCGGCGATGGCAGCCTCGACGGCCTCCAGAGCGCATGCCTTGATGTCGTCCTCGGCTGCGTCGGCGGCAACGGTGATCTTCGCCTTGACCTTGCCGTTGAGCTGAACTGCCAGCTCAACCTCGTCAGCCTTGGCCTGCTCGGGATCGAAGGTGGGCCAAGCCTGAACGTGGACGGAGTCCTCATGCCCAAGGACCGTCTGCCACAGCTCCTCAGCCCAGTGCGGGCAGATGGGAGCCATGAGCTTCACCAAAACCTCAGCCACATCGGCGCAGATGGGGCCGCAGAACTCGCAGTTAGCGCGCTTTTCGGCCGAAGCCTTGCGCAGGAAGTTGCCCGCTGCGTTGGAGAGCTCCATGATAGCCGCGATGGCGGTGTTGAAGTTGTTGCGGTCGAAGTCGTCGATAACCTTGCCCACCACGCGATGACGCTCGCGGTTGAGCAGCTTCGCGGCGGCCTTGATCTCCTCAGCGCTTGCGCCCGGCTCATACAGGGTGTCCTCGCCGGCAAGACCTACGAGGTCGTTTACCTGGCGCCACACGCGATTGACAAACTTGTACAGGCCGGCCAGGCCGTCTTCGTTCCACAGCAGCTCCTTATCGGGCGGAGCCATGAACAGAATGTAGGCGCGCACGGCATCGGCACCGTATTCGGCAATCATATCCTCGGGAGCGATGACGTTGCCCTTGGACTTGCTCATGACATCACCGTTGGCATCCAAAACCATGCCCTGGCACAGCAGATTGGTGAAGGGCTCGTCGAAATCGAGCATGCCCTCGTCACGCAGGACCTTGGTGAAGAAGCGGCTGTAGAGCAGATGCAGGATGGCGTGCTCGATGCCGCCGATGTACTGGTCGACCGGCATCCACTTGTTAGCCTTAGCAGGATCGTAGGGCGCCTCGGCGTTGTGCGGGTCGGTATAGCGCATGTAGTACCAGCTCGAACAGGTGAAGGTGTCCATGGTGTCGGTTTCACGACGAGCCTCGGCGCCGCACTTCGGGCAGGTGCAGGCAGCAAAGCCCTCGTGCGTTGCCAGGGTTTCGCCAGCGGCCAGGTCGATGTCCTCGGGAAGGCGGACCGGCAGGTCCTGTTCGGGAACGGGAACCACGCCGCAAGAGGGGCAGTGGATAGCGGGAATGGGGTTACCCCAGTAACGCTGGCGGCTGATGAGCCAATCGCGCAGACGGAACTCGACCTTGCGGCGACCACGGCCGGCGGCCTCAAGGTCGGCGACGATGGCAGCTTCACCTTCGCTGTGCTTACCGCCGACAAGGCCGGTGTACTTGCCCGACTGGACAAGACGGCCCTCGGCCACCATAGCCTCTTCCCAGTCGACGCTCGTGACCACGCGGCCCTGCTCATCCTTGAGCTGCTCGAACAGCGGGTCATCCTCGGTCATGATGATGGGAACGATGGGGAGGTCGTACTTTTTGGCGAATTCGAAGTCGCGCTGGTCGCCGCAGGGGACGGCCATGACCGCACCTGTGCCGTAGTCAGCCACGATGTAGTCGGCCACCCAGACGGGCACCTTCTCGTTGTTGATAGGGTTGACCACATAGCGGCCGGTAAATGCACCGTGCTTTTCCTTGCTGCCCTGCGCGCGCTCGACAGCGGTGATTTTCTTTGCGTCTTCGACGACCTTCATGACGGCAGCTTCGTATTCGCTACCCTCGACAAGGTCTTTGAGGATGCTGCTCTCAGGAGCCAGCAGGAAGAAGCTGCAGCCGAACAGGGTGTCGGCACGGGTGGTGAACACGGTCAGGAGATCTTTAGCCGTGGGGCTCTCGGGTACTTTGCCCTCGGCGTCACACAGGGTGAAGGTGACTTCGGCACCTTCAGAGCGGCCGATCCAGTTGGCCTGCTGCTGCTTGACGCGCTCGGGCCAACCGTCGAGCTGGTCGAGGTCATCGAGGAGCTCCTGGGCGTAATCGGTGATCTTGAGGTACCACTGGGTGAGGTCGCGCTTGTCAACCTCGGAGCCGCAGCGCCAGCACTTGCCTTCGATAACCTGCTCGTTGGCAAGAACGGTTGCGCAGTCAGGGCACCAGTTAACCGGGCTGTTGCGGCGCTCGACCAGGCCGCGCTCCCAGAACTTCAAAAAGATCCACTGGCCCCAGCGATAGTACTCGGGATCGCAGGCAACAACGGTGCGGTCCCAGTCATAGGAGAAGCCCATACGCTTGAAGCTGGCCTTCTGAGTATCGATGTTTTCGTAGGTCCACTTTGCGGGATGGCTGTTGCGCTTGATGGCAGCGTTTTCCGCCGGCAGGCCGAAGGCGTCCCAACCCATGGGGTGAAGCACATCGAATCCCTGCATCTTGGAATAACGCGCGATCACGTCGCCGATGGTGTAGTTGCGCACGTGACCCATATGAATGTCACCCGAAGGGTACGGGAACATCTCGAGCACGTACTTCTTCGGTTTATCGGAATCCTCGCAAACGGTATCGAGGCCATCGGCCGCCCACTTTGCCTGCAGGCGCGGCTCGATGTCATGGGGATTGTAGGCTTTCATGTGGTTTCCTCAGTTTCGCAATTCGACTTAGAAGAACAGGTGCGTTTTCACGTAACTGAGCATTATACCCGCACATGAAGTAGGGCAAAGCAAAAGCGGGTTTTGGGAGAGGAAATATCGGCGCATAATGCAGATGGCGGGCGAATAAATCGCCCGCCATCCCAGCCTGACTCCAGTGTAGCGCATTTTCACGCCGCCATGCATGACGAAATATCACTCTCCGGAATCAGCCCATCAGCGCATCAGCGCATCTGACAGGAGGAGATCGCGCTGAGCGCCCTTCACGCTCCTGTTGGCAGAAATCGCCGACGCCGCGCGCTTTTCGGGCTTTCTGGGAACCTTAAGCGCGCAGAAAGCCCGAGATTTCAGGTGGTAGGGATTTCGGGTATTGCCTGCTGCAGGCAGGAACGCCTCAGAGGCTTACCGAGGGCTTATTGCCCTGGGGCTGTTGAAGCGGCGGGTGCGCTCGGGGCGGCGGGTGCGCTCGGGGCTCCGTCGACCTTTTGGCCGGCGGTCAGCGGGGCGCCGCATTTTTCGCAGGTGGTTGCAGCGGGAAGCACGGCCTCGCCGCAGGAGGGGCACTTCTTGTCCATGGAAAGCGCCGAAGGTCTAAAACACATGGGATTCTCTCTTTCTTGGGTCGTACGACGTGCGGGTTCTTATGCGACGGGCTTCTCTTCGCCGAAGTGCGACATCATCATGTCGTACACCTCTTTGTCGCCCATCGCTTCGACGTCGGATAAGGTGATGCCGTCATCGAGGCGCCCGCACATTAGCGCGTCGAGGTATTCGTTGAAGGACATCTTCTGCGCAATCGCATATGCGCCTACCTTTGCGCTCACGAGCTTGCCGATCTTCTGATCTTCGGGCAGATCGTCTCCTTTGGGGGAGGCAGCCTCGATGAATCCGAGAATTGCCTTGTTGACCGTTTTGTCCCCCATCATCTTGCGCATCATTTTGACCTGCGGGTCTTCTGCCATGTTTTTTCCTTCCGTTTGTGACTGAATGGCGGACGCCTATCCCGTGCGAGATCGCCTCGCGCGGGATGCTTGCTTGTCGTAGGCGTCCGACCTGGGTTTACATTACTTGCAGCAGCTGCTTGGGGTTTGCTTTCAGCTCTTCAACCATCTCGTCGAGCGTGCCGTACTTCAAGCACTTCGCCTGGCAGTGCTGCACGCATGAGGGCACGCCGCCCTCCGCCACGCGCTCGACGCACTGCGTGCACTGGTCGGTGAAGTAGGGGATGTTGTCGAACTGCCAGGACTCGGCGCCGTACGGCCAGGGCCCCACCGTATTCACCTTCACGCCGAACTGGTCGGTCGGCAGGTCGTGCAGAATCTGGCATGCCACCTCGCAGCTGTGGCATCCGGTGCACCATTTGTAGTCAATGAGGAATGCTTGAGCCATTTCGCGTTCTCCTTCTCAATCTATCTTGCTCGTTTGGGCGCGCCAGCCGCTAGTCCTCGTACTTGTAGATACGGCAGATACCGCTCTTGTAGTTGGCTCCAACGCCGATGCGAGACATGTCGTCCCAGCTGATGAGCTTGTTGATGTTGAGGTCGCGCGTGCCGTAGAGCGTTTCGGGACCTTCCTCGGGATGCGACCAGCCGTGCTCGGTGCACACCACGCGCGGGTCCACCGTCGGCGTGATCTCCACCTTGCGCTTGGCGCGCGCGGGATGCGGGTCGGCGAACAGGGCGTCCACGGAAGCCTGCAGGGCCTCGTTGCCCTCCTCAACCACGATCGGGCGCTTCTCGCCCACCTTGCGCGGGCTTTCCACCCACACCCATTCGCCATCGGAAAGCCCCAGCTTGGCCGCCGCATCGGGATGGATCTCGATGGTGGGCTCGGGGTGGATGGCGCGCAGGTGCGCCTGACGGCGGTTCTCGGAATGGAAGGAGTTCCAGCGGCGCGCGCCCGTGATGATGACGAAGGGGTAGTCCTCGTACTTCTCGGGCGTGGAATACGGGCTCGGGTTGGCCTCGTAGTACACCGGCAGCGGGTCCATGCCGAACATCATGTAGGGCACGGAATACAGCTCGACCTTGCCAGTCTGCGTGGCG
>CAYZCY010000043.1:0-10245 GCA_964477115.1 uncultured Eggerthellaceae bacterium
AGGCACCGAGAAGGACGTCACAATGAACACAAACCCGCACTTCGAAAGCGCACAAGCCCATGAGGACATCGCCGATCTTGCCAAGGCTCACGGATTCACCTTGCAAGGTTTTGAAAGCATCCCGGAAATCGAAGGCGACGCCTTCGTCATGAAGCACGACGCCAGCAAAGCCAGGCTTCTGTACCTCAAAAACAGCGACCCCAACAAAGCCTTCTCCATCAGCTTCAAAACCCCCGCCAGTGATGACACCGGCGTATTCCACATCCTCGAGCACTCCGTGCTGTGCGGATCGGAGAAGTTTCCCGTCAAAGAGCCCTTCGTCAACCTGCTCAAGAGCTCGATGCAGACCTTCCTGAACGCCATGACCTTCCCGGATAAGACGATGTATCCCGTGGCGAGCACCAACGATCAAGACCTCCTGAACCTCGCCGACGTTTATCTCGATGCCGTGTTCAGGCCCGCCATCTACGAAAAGCGGACGATCTTCGAGCAGGAGGGCTGGCACTACGAGCTTGCTGAAGGCGAAGGCGAAAGACAGGACGAGGCGCCCTGTCTCGTATACAACGGCGTTGTGTTCAACGAGATGAAGGGCGCGCTCTCAGATCCCGAGTCGGTACTCTACGACGCCCTTTCAGCCGCCCTCTTCCCCGACACCTGCTATCGCTTCGAATCGGGCGGCATCCCCAAGGCGATCGTCGATTTGACCTATGAGAATTACCTCGACACGCACGCGCGCCACTACCGCCCCGACAACAGCTACATTACGCTGTACGGCAACCTGGACATCGACACCTTCCTCACCTTCCTCGACGAAGACTATTTAAGCCCACTTGCCGCCATCGATCGCGGAGTGCTGGCCGTCAATCCGCTCGAGGTGCAAAAACCCGTATGCGCACTCGGCGCGAAGAAGCTCATGCCAACCGCCGAGGAGAACGCCTCCTGCGCCGTCGGCTACGTTATCGGCCACGCACGCGAGCGCAAGCGCCTCATAGCGGCCGACATCCTGCTCGACGCCATCATGGGATCCAACGAAGCGCCCATGAAGAGAGCCCTCCTTGACGCCGGCATAGCCGCAGACGCCTCTGCCTTCATAGCCGATGCGGTGGTGCAGCCCTTCGTCGTAGTGCAGCTGCGCGGATTGGAGAAGGGAAGCGCGCCGCAGCTTCGAAAGATCGTCACGGAGCAGGCGCGCAAGCTGGCCGAAGGCGGTCTTGACCACGAGCTGGTTGAGGCGGCGCTCTCGCATGCCGAGTTCGTCATGCGAGAGAGAAACTTCGGATACGCCGATGGCGTCATGTTGGCCATGGCGAGCATGTCCGGGTGGCTTTACGGTGACGACCTTGCCTGCGCTTACCTTCGCTATGACGACGCTTTTGCCGAACTGCGCAAAGAACTCGAAGAGGGCTATTTCGAGCAGCTCGTGAGAGAACTCTTCCTCGACAACGATCATATGGCCGAAGTCGAACTGGTGCCCACCGCCGAGGACGAGGATGCGGCGCTTTCCGAGCGCCTAGCCAAACTTGCGGCAAACATGAGCGATGAGGACTTCGCTGCCGTTGCGGACGAGGTCGCGGCCCTGCGCGAGGCTCAAGAGAGCCCTGATTCCCCGGAAGACGTGGCCAAGCTTCCTCAGCTGACTATCTCAGACATCGGCAGCGCACAGGCTGAGCCCGCCTACGCTCTTGAGCCGGATCACCCCCTGCCCCTGCTGCACCACAGCGCGCAAAAGCACGGCATCAGCTACGCATACCGCTACTTCGACCTCGAGCGTGTAAGCTTCGAAGATCTTCCCTACGTGAGCATTTTGGCCATGGTGCTCGGCAAACTCGACACAAGGCGCTACTCTGCCGCAAAGCTTGACACCCTCATACAGAGCAAGCTCGGCAACTTCTCGGTTTTCGTCGAGGTTCATGAATCTGCGGTGGAACGATCGATCGCTCATCCGAAACTGGTCATCAGCACCTCAGCCCTCGAAGACAAGGTTGAGTACCTGGCCGAATTCACGCGTGAGATATTTACCGAGACGATGTTTGACTGCCAGGACAAGATCTTCGACATCCTCATGCAGAAAAAGGTCGCCATGGAGCAGGCCTTTGCCAACGCTGGAAACACTGCGGCCACAGGACGCGTCTCCTCCTACTACCTGCCCGCCGCCCTCGTGCGCGAGCAACTCGGAGGCGTGGACTTCTACCTGTTCCTCAAAAAGCTCATAGCCGAATGGGACGTGCGCGCAGACGCGACGACCCGCAAGCTCAACGAACTCGCCAGGCTTATCTTCACCGATGACAACTGCATGCTCAGCTGGTCGGGCACCGATGAGGCCTTGTCTCGCTTCTGGGCGGCAGGGGCGCTCACCTTAGCCACGTGCGAAGCGGAAAACCGCCTGATCATACCGCAGACAATTGCGAAGAACGAAGCTTTCATCGTGCCCACAGACATCACCTATACCGCCATCGGTTTCGACCGCAGGCTGCTTGGTGAGGGCCGCTACACGGGAAGCTGGCTTGTCGCGTCGCGCGCTCTTTCCTACGACTACCTGTGGAACGAGGTGCGCGTGAAGGGCGGCGCCTACGGCTGCGGATTCCAAACCACGAGGCAGGGCAACACGCGCTTCTATTCCTTCCGCGACCCCCATATCGACGAAACCATCGGCCGCTTCATGAATGCAGGTAACTGGTTGCGCGCCTTCGACCCGAGCGAGTCGGAGATGTGCGGATACGTGGTGAGCACCACCGCAAGCTTCGACGCTCCGGTCAAGACTCGCGAGCTGATACGCCGTCAGGATGGGTGCTACCTTGCCGGCTACACGCCCGAGGACCGCATGCGCATTCGCGACGAGGTGGTGGCCACCACGCCGCAGGACCTGCGAGAACTCGGAGACATCGTGCAGGCGGTAGCGCAGGCTGCCCCGCGCTGCACCTTTGGCAACCGCGATATCATCTCGGAATCAGAGACGGACTTCACCGTGATCGACCTCTTAAGCTCATAGCGCTCTTTCGCGCATACGCCGCCCGCGCAAACGCCGACGAAAGCGCGCAAGCTTCGTCAACCCAGCAAGAGAAGCATCCCAAATCAGAGCACCTCGCTAAAGTGGCGGGGTGCTTGTTTGATAATTGGCATCTTTTTAGTACCATTTAAGGAAACTCACCTGCACAAGCCCAGTTTGCCAGTGCGATGAGGCTTTTTCGATATACAATGATACCGATACATGAGGAGTTGCAACGCGTTTCAGAATACAAGACGAGCTGGTCCGCAAGGACCGATGCGCGTTGCACGTTAGAGAATCGGAGCATTCACCATGCTGGAACTTAAGAACCTTGTCTTCGAGGTGGCTTCGGGTGAAGGCGGAGAAAAGAAGCGCATCATCGACAACCTGTCGCTTACCATCGCCGATGACCGCTTCACCGTTATCACCGGCCCCAACGGCGGCGGCAAGTCCACTCTCGCCAAGCTCATCATGGGCATCGAGAAGCCCACTTCCGGCCAGATCATCTTCGACGGTCAGGATATCACCGACATGCCCATCACCGAGCGTGCTCGCCTGGGCATTGGCTACGGCTTCCAGCAGCCCGCACGCTTCAAAGGCATGAAGGTCAAGAAACTGCTCGACATCGCGGCAGGAAAGAGACTTCCCATGCTCTCCTGCAACGAATACCTGTCCAAGGTCGGCCTGTGCTCTGCAAGCTACCTTACCCGTGAAGTGGACAAAAGCCTCTCGGGCGGCGAAGTGAAGCGCATCGAGATTGCGACCATCCTTGCACGCGACCCGAAGCTCGCCATCTACGACGAACCCGAGGCCGGTATCGACCTGTGGAGCTTCGACCGCCTGACCGAAACCTTCCGCGACATCCACGAGGCGCGCGACGGCCGCTCCATCGTGATCATCTCCCATCAGGAACGCCTCATCCGGCTTGCCGACGAAATCGTGCTTTTGCGCGGTGGCACCGTCGCTGAGACTGGTACGCCCGCCGATCTCATGCCCAAGCTCGGCTTTGCCGCCAAGGGCATCGGCGACTGCCCGCTCACTCAGCCTACCGCGCTGCACCTGACCGAGATTCCCACCACGTGCTAGGTCGTAAGGCCAACACGTTCGCATATCAAAGGAGACCATCATGGCCGTTGATCTTTCCCCTATCGACGAGAGCCTGCTCGCCGAAATCGCCAATCTGCACGGCATGCCGAAGGGCGCGTTCAACATCCGCAAAGACGGTAAGCTTCTTCGTCGCTCCTCTTCGGCGTTCATCGACATCGAGACCAAAACTGACAACCCGGGCATCGATATTCGCATCAAACCCGGCACCAAGGGCGAAACCGTATACATTCCGGTCATCGTTACCCAATCCGGTCTGAAGGACGTCGTGTACAACACCTTCTACATCGGCGAGGACTGCGACGTGAAGATCATCGCTGGCTGCGGCATCCACAACGACAGCCACGACCCGTCCGAGCACGACGGCATCCACAGCTTCTACTGCGGCAAGAACAGCCGCGTCCAATACATCGAGAAGCACTACGGGCAAGGCGAGGGCACAGGCGAGCGTATCCTTAACCCTGTAACCAAGGTCTACATGGAGGAGGGCTCTTACTGCGAGATGGAAATGGTCCAGCTTCGCGGCGTTACCTCCACCCAGCGCGACACCGACGCCGAGCTCGGCGCGGGCGCCAAGCTGGTCCTGATCGAAAAGCTTCTCACCCACGACAAGCAGACCGCCGTCTCCAACATGAAGGTCGTGCTGAAGGGCAAAGATTCCTCCGTTCAGGTGATTTCACGCAGCGTTGCGCAGGACGAATCCATCCAGGTGTTCAACCCCCTCGTCATCGGCGAAGCAGCCTGCCGCGGACACGTTCAGTGCGACGCAATCCTCATGGGAAACGCCAAGGTCAAGGCCATCCCCGGCATCGAAGCCGCCCACGAGGATGCAATGCTCGTACACGAAGCAGCTATCGGCAAGATCGCCGGCGACCAGATCATCAAGCTCATGACGCTTGGCCTGACCGAGGAAGAAGCCGAACAGGAGATCTTGGAGGACTTCCTTAACTAGGCGAGAAGCTCTTTTTCGCGTACCGAAGAAAAGATCCCGGCTGCCTCAAAGCAACCGGGATCTTCTATTTTGCCTATGGGGATTTTTACGCTACGGACGATTGGCCGAAGTAGCAGCCGAGGTGTCGGTTGCCGTAGAGCTATCGGAGCTGCCTCCCGCAAGAGCCGCCTCAGCTTCCGCCTCTTCCTCGGACTGAGTCTCAAGCGGCACGCCGGCCGTAAGCTTCACATCGCTGAGATCAACGGACTTGCCAAGCCACTTCATCTCGATGACGCCGATCTCGCCGTTGCCGGAAAGATTCTTGACGGCTTCTCCGACGAGGTTTTGCAACTCGGCATTATCAGCGGAAACGCCAATGCAATACCCACTCGGGGCAAGCAGCATGGCGGAGATGTACACATCAAGATTCTGGGTGCGCGCCGCGTACAGGCCCACAACCGCATCCGCAGCAACATAGTCCACTTCGCCCGCAGAAAGGGAGGCGAAGGCGTCGTTGAGCGTGGTGGAGGAAACGAGCACGTCGTCCCCAAATTCATTGGTGATAGCCCAGGCGCTCTTCGAGGAAATCTGAGCAGCGAAGGTGGAGCCATCACCAGCGGTGGGAACCGCAGCACCTTCTTCAAGGGAGAACAGGGCAATGCCCGTAGGCAGATAGGCATCAGACATCCAGAAATCATCATCTGCATCAGCCTTGTCAACACCCATCACGATATCGACCTTGCCCTCCTCCAGTGCGCCGGCAGGATCAGAACCTACGTCAACGATGGAGACCTTGAGGCCAAACTCATCAGCGAGAGCTGCGGCGAGATCGACATCGATGCCAATGATCTTACCGCTGCTGTTCATGCCAGCCAAAGGCGGATTGCTCGTATCAACGCCAACGCGAAGAACGCCGTCTTCGCCAATGGTCGGCGCAACCACTACCGGATCCTTGCCCTTAGGCTCATAGGTGGTCTTGTTAACAAAACCCTCGATGCTGCTGCAGCCCGAAAGCACGAATGCCATGATGAGCGCAACAGCGCTAACGACAACCAAGGAGCGCAAACGCTTTCCCACTTGTTCCTCCATTACTCGATTTACACAAGGCTTCCCTCGACTGACCTAGTCTTTGCCCCCACACTCGCGCACTGGGGCTTCCGCTTGCGCTTACAACCCTCTCGCCCGCCGCGAACTCTTGTCGCGGAAATACAGTAAAACGGGCGGTACGACTTACCTCTAGGATACGCCATGCTCACTGCAACGCCGAAACGAGCAGCTTACGTGGATCCTTTTGACCGCATCTGCCATGGACTAGGGGTTTAACCCCCGCAACTACAGACCCGAAAGAAGCATTCTTAAGTGTATCAGAAAGAGGGAGGCATTGAACTAAAAGTGGGGCAAGCTCGGAATCAGTTCATACTCCGCGGGGTACAAAGCCGGGACTCTTTTGGGACAAATTGGCGCATACGCCCCTCTACATTCGAAACCATGAGCAAAACGACCGCACATAGCATCAAAAAGAGCCCCGAACAAAAGACCAGCATCAAGCAGGCGCAGGATGCCGCAAGACTGCTTCTGGGCATCTTCGAAGAAGCTCTCTGGCCCACTCGCTGCGCCATATGCGACGAACCCGATTACCTTCTGTGCCCAAGCTGTCAAAGAAAGCTTCCCTACATCGATTCCTGCAGGGCCTGCAAACGCTGCGGCGCGCCTTTCGGAGCAGTGCAGTGCAGCGAATGCAATCCCGTTATGCTCGAAGGCTTGGGGCTCACAAGCCTTCCCTGCACAGCTGCGGCAAGCGCTGTGATGCTTGACGACAACGCACGACGCATCGTTTCGGTCTACAAGGACTCAGGCGAGAGAAGATTGGCGCGCGTTATCGCCGAGATCATGTGCAATTACGCAGACCCCGCCTGGCTGGGCGATCCCCTAATCTTAAGCTATCTGCCCGCCTCACCTACCGCCTTTAAGCGCCGTGGCTTCGATCATGCCGAACTCATCGCGCATGAAGCCTCTCGAATCTTGAGAACACCCTGCGCAATGCTGCTCGACAGGCCAAAGACCCTCGATCAACGCGCTCTTTCGAGGAAGGACAGAGCTCAAAACATGGAAAAAGCGATGAAGGTACGCGCAGATGCGAAGATACCCCAGCGTGTGCTGCTCGTTGACGATGTGTACACAACGGGGTCGAGCCTTTATGCCGCATCGAAGGCTCTGAGCTCAGCCGGGGCCGAGGAGGTCTTCTGCCTCACCTTCGCACGCGCCTAAAAAGCCGCAAAGAAGCTAGGCCTTGGAGTCGTCGCCCTTAGCGATACCAGCCGCCTCGGAAAACTCCTCCACGCTTACGGAAATGCTGTGCTTGATGGGCTTCCATTCCGCCTTCTTAACCAGGGCCACGAGCGCAATGGGGATATAGGTGACCATGAACAGCGGGAAGGTGAACATGTACTTGATCTTTTGGGCGCTCGTTGCGCGGATGGAATCCCATTCGACAAAAGTGGTCAACGCGCCAAAGGCGAACATGATGGCAAGGTAGCTGCCCAGGCAGAACAAAATGGAGGACAGAGAAGACATAACCATAACGCCAAGCGTCATAGCTCCGGTAAGGCCCAAGATGACGATGATGCCGTTGAGCAGGACGGAGATGATGGTGAGCAGCATGCCGGGCGCAATGGTCATCAGCATGTCATAGCAGGCAAAGCGATACCCCTTGGGGTTGACCGCAATGCCCTTCACCAGTCGGGTGGCGTAATGGCCAAACACCTGGTAGAAGCCCTTAGCCCAGCGGAAGCGCTGATTCCAGGAATCGCGGAAGGTGACCGGCTGCTCGTCGTAGAGAACAGCCGTAGGGCAATAGGCTATGCGTACGCCGTCGATGATGCTCGATGCGGAAAACTCAATGTCCTCCGTGAGCAGGTGCCACTTCCACCCGCCAGCTGCATCAAGGATGTCAGCCGCAATGAAAAAGCCCGTGCCAGAAACGGCACAGGAGGTGTTCAACGTCAGGCGGGCCTGATTGAGAAACTTAGCCTCACGCAAGAACCAGACGGCGTAGCCCGCCGAAATCCAGTTGGAGTCGTAGTTCTTCGAATTACGGTAGCTGGTGGACGCCTTAGCACCGGAGTCAAAGGTCGCATTCATCTCGCGGAAGTAGTTCGCATCAAGAACGTTGTCGGCGTCAAAGACGAAGTAGGCCTCGTGCTTGCGATCGGCAAAGCGCTCGCGTATGGCCTTGTACCCGAAATCAAGAGCATAGCCCTTGCCGACCAGCTTGTCGTTGAAGCGCTCGAACACCGTAGCACCTGCATCGCGGGCGACCTGCGCCGTGTTGTCCGTGCAATTGTCCGCGATGACGAAGACGTCAATGAGCTCCGTCGGGTAATTCTGGCACTTGATGCTGTTGATGAGATCCGAAATGACCGCGCTCTCGTTGCGGGCGGCAATCATGACGGCAAAGCGATGATTCTGCTTTGCTACGCGCTTGGGAGCCGGACGCGTCAGGACAACGAAAACATAGTAGAGCTGATAGGTATAGCAAATGGTAAACGTAAGAAACACGCTGAAGTTGAATATATCAACGAACGAGACGTCTGCCAGAATCTGGTTTAACACCGAACCCTCGCTCCTCACCCGACGGCGCAAATTCCTTGCGAAGCACATTTCGATAAACTTCGTGAATTATAGCCATCTCATAATGCTTTCACGATGAAAGCCTCGCAATCGGACCGAATTAAGTCCAATTAACATAAGACGCTCCCGCTTCATCGGATCTTCTGCACACCATCGCCATAAATCATCGTGGGCGTGCCTGTTTGTGATAACCTGACCATTTGTATGAAAATCCACTTCAGGAGGCATTAACTTTGACTCAGAACTACGATATTCGCGACATCGAGCTCGCCGACGCGGGCCTTGCGCGCATTCTGTGGGCAGACCGCGACATGCCCGTCCTCGCATCCATTCGCGAGCGCTTCGAGCGCGAAAAGCCGCTTGACGGCGTGCGCATCGGCGCTTGCATGCACGTCACCACCGAAACCGCAAACCTCATGCGCGCTCTTGTTGCCGGTGGCGCTGACGTTGCCCTGTGCGCATCCAACCCGCTTTCCACCCAGGATGACACCGCTGCTTCGCTCGTGCGCGACTTCGGCATCAAGGTCTTCGCCATCACCGGAGAGGACGGCGACACCTACAATCGACACATCGAAGCCGTGCTTGCTACCAACCCGCAAATCGTCATGGACGACGGCGCCGATCTCGACACCGCGCTTCACACCAAGTTCCCCGAGAAGCTCGAGCATGTCATCGGCGGCACCGAAGAGACCACCACGGGCGTCATCCGCCTTGCCGCCATGGCGGCCGAGGGTGCTCTGAAATACCCCGTGTTCAACATCAACGACGCGAACACCAAGCACTTCTTCGACAACCACTACGGCACCGGTCAGTCAACGCTCGACGGCATCGTTCGCGCCACCAACCGCCTCTTGTGCGGGCGTACCATGGTCGTCTCCGGTTACGGCTACTGCGGCAGCGGCTTGGCTCTTCGCGCCAAGGGCATGGGCATGAACGTCATCGTGTGCGAAGTCGATCCGCTCAAGGCCATCGAAGCCTATATGGAAGGCTACCAGGTCATGCCGGCCGCCGAGGCCGCCAAGCATGCTGACGTCTGGGTAACCGTCACCGGCAACTGCAAGGTGGTTGACGGCCCCGCCTTCGAAAACATGAAGGACGGCGCCATCCTGTGCAACTCCGGCCACTTCGATTCCGAGATCAACCTCAACTGGCTCGAAGAGAACTGCGTTAAGAAGCAGGAGATCAAGCCCCTGGTCGAGGAATACACCCTCGCCGACGGCCGCACTATCATCGTGCTCGCACAGGGCCGCCTGGTTAACCTCGCCTGCGCGGAGGGACATCCCGCATCCGTCATGGACATGAGCTTCGCCAATCAGATCCTGGCAGCCGAGTACCTGCACGTACATGCTGGAGAGCTTGAGAACAAGGTCTACAACGTTCCCGCCGAAATCGACGACGGCATCGCCCGCGTCAAGCTTGAGACCCTCGGCGTCCGCATCGACCAGCTCACCGACGAGCAGATCGAATACATGAACAGCTGGAACTTCTAAGCTTTGGCTACATAGCAACTTAAAACGGCTCGAGACTTCCTCGGGCCGTTTTTATTCGAGAAGGTAAGCGCTCATCTGCACCCGGGTACTCGGGCGGAGGGAAA
>CAYZCY010000044.1:0-9951 GCA_964477115.1 uncultured Eggerthellaceae bacterium
GAGTTTGCGGACGGCGTTGCCGACCTTAACACCAACTACGCCATCCTGAACGAGGGAACCCAGCAGTTTGCCGGCGGTATATCGCAGCTCAATCAGGCAACCATCAAGATTCCGGCCACTATGCGTGCTGAGATCGAAAGCATGATGGAAGAGTACGACTTCCCCGAGTTTGACCCGATCTCCTTCGTGGACGATCGCAACGATGAGCACATGGTTGCCGTTCAGTTCGTGCTGACCACCGATGCCATCTCGGTTGAGGAGCCCGAAGCTGAAGTCGAGGAGGAAGAGGCGGAGCAGACCGTCGTCGACCGCTTCTTCGCCCTGTTTGAATAGCGCCATTTCGGCGGAGTTATCTTCGCCATTTTGACAAGAGAGTTCGATAGGCAAAGATAGAGGAGCCTATTAATGTACAACTACAAGACCAAGGGTGTTTGCGCTCAGTACATCGGCGTTGAGCTGGAGGAGGACAAGGAAACCATCAAGGAGGTCAAGTTCATGGGCGGCTGCGCAGGCAACGCAAGCGCCATCTCCAGGCTGGTTGCCGGCCAGAAGGTTGACGACGTCGTGCGTATCCTTGAGGGCAACACCTGCGGTCGCCGCAGCACTTCCTGCGCCGATCAGATGACCATCGCGCTGCGCGAGGCCCAGGCAGCTGCTCAGTAGCTGACTGCGTGGGAGCTTTTGCGGGCCTGCGGCTTTGCCGCAGCGGATCTGCTGAGGTACGGCCGTCGCGTTGGGTGGGTGCTCGTCTTCTCCAGGAAATGGGCACTACTTTTACCCGCCGCTTTGCCCGCTTTTACCCCGCAGTAACTCCATAATTTCATCTGCGACGAGCGTTTTCGCATGCTATACTAGGTTGGCTTGCGCAAAAGCGCGAGTAGTAGTATTTGTTGGCCCCCGAGACATGTTTTGTTGTACAGCTCGCAAGCTCACGCAAGCGAACATGGTAAGTATCAATTAATCATGACGAAGGGTCCCCGAATGAAATTGTTCGAAAGGGGTCCGTTTTGACCGAAATCAAGAACACGTCCGTTATCGACTTCTCCGACATCACCGACGAGCAGATGAACGAGATGATCGATGGCACGCTGACCAACTTCGACGAGGGCGACCTCGTTGATGGCGTTGTCGTCAAGCTTGAGCACGACGAGGTGCTCGTTGACATCGGATTCAAGAGCGAGGGCGTCATTCCTTCCCGCGAGCTCTCCATCCGCAAGGATGCTGACCCGGCTGACATCGTGAGCCTGGGCGAGAAGATCGAGGCTCTGGTTCTCCAGAAGGAGGACAAGGACGGTCGTCTCATCCTCTCCAAGAAGCGTGCTGAGTACGAGCGTGCTTGGATTCGCGTCGAAGAGAAGTTCAAGGCTGGCGAGGTTGTTGTCGGCGAGGTTATCGAGGTTGTCAAGGGCGGCCTGATCCTCGACATCGGCCTGCGCGGCTTCCTGCCTGCATCCCTCGTTGACCTCCGCCGCGTCAAGGATCTTGACATGTACCTCGGCACTGAGGTTGAGGCTCGCGTCATCGAGATGGATCGCAACCGCAACAACGTCGTTCTGTCCCGCCGTGTGCTGCTGGAGGAGGGCCGCAAGAACGAGCGCGCCGAGATCCTTTCCAAGCTCACCAAGGGCATGCGCCTCAAGGGCAACGTTTCCTCCATCGTGGACTTCGGCGCATTCGTCGACCTCGGTGGTATCGACGGTCTGGTTCACATCTCCGAGCTCTCTTGGAACCATGTCAACCATCCGTCCGAGGTTGTCAAGGTTGGCGACGAGGTCGAGGTCGAGGTTCTCGACGTCGATCTGAACCGCGAGCGCATCTCCCTCGGCCTCAAGCAGACCACCGAGGATCCGTGGGTGAAGCTCGTCGAGTCCTACCCGGTTGGCACCATCGTTGACGGCAAGGTCACCAAGATCGTTCCCTTCGGTGCATTCATCGAGCTCGGCAACTCCATCGAGGGCCTGGTTCACATCTCCGAGATGGCTGGTCGCCACATCGACACCCCGGCACAGGTTGTCAAGGCTGGCGCAGACGTCAAGGTCAAGGTCATGGAGATCAACGCAGAGCGTCGCCGCATCTCCCTGTCCATGAAGGCTGCAGCTGAGGAGCTCGGTTTCGAGATCGAAGTTGACGAGTCCATCCAGGCTGAGGAGAAGCCGGCAAAGCGCAAGAAGGCAGAGAAGCCCGCTGAAGCTGAGGTTGCTGCTGAATAAGCTCGCAAGCTAGCGAACTGACGCGCATCATCGTCTTTTGAAAGCGAGGTCCTTCGGGGCCTCGCTTCTTTTTGGTGCGCCAACTGACGAGGCGCCTTCTGCTCGATTAGAATGGCAGGAGCGGTGTTGGCTGAGGCGATGCTTCGTGATGCGTATGGTGCGCGAGGAAGCGCGCGCATGGCGCGACGCGGGGCGCTTACCTTCTCCACCGAAAATAAAGACGAGGAGCTTTTCTTGATGCATGGCAAAAAGCGCATAGCTATGGGAATGAGCGGCGGGCTTGACAGCTCGGTGGCCGTTCATATCCTGCAGACTCAGGGCTATGAGGTGCTGGGCGTGACCTGCGTGTTCGTGGAGGACGAAGGTACGCAATCTCAGCTAGCTGACGCGAAGGCCGCCTGCGAGCGCTTTGGTGTTGAGCATGTCGTTCGACGTAGCACGGAGCTGTTTGAGCGGCGTGTGATCAGGCCTTTTGTCGACGCATATGCCTCTGGTCTCACCCCGAGCCCCTGCGTTGGCTGCAATTCCGATGTCAAGATCGCCGAGCTTCTTGCCGTTGCTGATGAGCTGGGCTGTGACTTTGTTGCCACGGGGCATTATGCGCGCCTTGTGCATAACGAGGAAAGCGGGCGCTTCGCAATAGCTGTGGCGCGCGATGCGACGAAGGATCAGAGCTACATGCTGAGCTGCCTTTCTCAAGAGCAGCTCGCTCGTTTGGTGCTGCCTTTGGGTGAGATGACCAAGGCGCAGGTGCGTGAAGTCGCGCGAGGCCTCGGTATGGTGAAGTTGGCCGAAAAGGCCGAGAGCCAGGACATCTGCTTTGCTCCCTGCGGGTATCGCGAATTGCTTGCGCGCTACGGCGTGGCGGCGGCTCCGGGCCCTGTTCTGCTCGACGGTCTTGTGGTGGGCGAGCACACCGGGCTCGTTGATTACACGGTGGGGCAGCGCAAGGGAATCGGTGTTGCGGGTCCTGTTCCGTATTACGTGATCGACAAAAACGCTGATACGAACGAGCTTCGCATTGGCACAGCGCAAGAGGCTCGTGTTTCTGGGGCTTTGGTGCGCGATGTTGTTTGGCAGCAATGCTCATCTCCTTCGCAAGCAATAGAGGCTCAGGTGAAACTGAGGTACCGAAGTGCTGCGTGTCCGTGTATCATTGAGCCTGCGCCAAATGATCGGGTGCTTGTGAAGCTTGCTTCTGCGCAGGCTGCCACGGCCCCGGGTCAATATGCGGTTTTCTATTTGGGATCCACCGTTTTGGGTGGCGGCGTGATCGAGGAGGTCCATAGATGAAGCAACTGTTTGTCATTGGAGGAATGGGCGCAGGTAAGTCTACTGCGAGCAAAGCTTTGATCGAGCAGGGTCTTGAGTTCATCGATCTCGACAAGGTCGGCCATGACATCCACAAGTGGGATACCGTCAAAGAAGAGGTCCGCGAAACCTTTGGCGATGACGTGTTCGACGAAAGCGGCGAGATCATCCGTTCCGCGCTGGCAAGCAAGGCTTTTGCGAATGCCGCCGATACCCGCAAGCTCAACCGCATCATGATGCCGCGCATCGAGGAAGTGTTTACGGATCGCATTGCCGAGCTTGAGGCTGCCGGCTGCGAGGCGGTTGTTGTTGAGTACTCTGTTTTCAAGAACCGTGCCACGTCCCTTGCCTATTCGGCTGACGTTGTTATCGGCGTTTTAGCGCCGCTTGAGCTGCGTATCGAACGTGCTGTTGCCTCCGGTTTTGATGAGGCGGATGTTCGCCGTCGCATTGCCCAGCAGATTACCGACGCGGATCGTATCAGCGCTTCCGATGTGGTTTTCAACAATGTTGGAACGCAGGAAGAGCTGCGCAACGACGTTTTGGCTTGGTGGTCCGAGTACAAGGCTGCTGAGTTGTAGCATTTCGCTTTCTCGCGTATACAGTTTGACCCAGGGCGTCGTGAAAATGCGGCGCCCTTATGTATTGTTTACGAACATTTGTTTTCTATCGGTTCGTGCGATACACTGATCATTGCAGGCAAACGGATCTTGCATCAGGTGGAAAGGCACATGTCGAGTCATCTCTCTAACATAGAAGGCGTGGCTATGCAGGGCAAGCTGCCCGAGGTGCGCCTTTCCAACACGCCCTTTCAGGTTGTGTCGCCGTATGAGCCTGCGGGTGATCAGCCTCAGGCCATCGAAGCCTTGGCGCGCGGCATTGAGGAAGGTTTGCGCTATCAAACGCTGCTAGGCGTTACCGGATCGGGTAAAACCTTCACCATGGCCAAGACTATCGAGGCCGTGCAAAAGCCAACCCTGGTCATGGCGCCCAACAAAACGCTGGCTGCTCAGCTTGCAAGCGAGCTCAAAGAGTTCTTCCCGAACAACGCCGTGGTGTACTTTGTCTCCTACTACGACTACTACCAGCCCGAAGCCTATGTTCCCTCGTCGGATACCTTCATCGAAAAGGATGCCTCCATCAACGAGGAAGTGGAAAAGCTGCGCCATGCGGCAACTTCGGCCTTGCTTTCTCGTCGTGACTGCATCGTGGTCGCTTCGGTCAGCTGCATCTACGGCATCGGCAGTCCTGCAGACTATGCGGGCATGGCCGTGTTTTTGGATAAAGAGCTTGAAGCTGATCGTGATCAGATAATCCACGAGCTCATCGACATTCAGTACGATCGCAATGACTATGAGCTGGCACGCGGCACCTTCCGTGTGCGCGGTGATGCGCTCGATGTTTTTCCGCCCTATGCCGACAACCCCATCCGCGTTGAGTTTTGGGGTGATGAGGTCGAATCCATCGCCGAGGTCGACCGCGTTACCGGTGAGGTTTTGGCTGAGTACGAGGCCCTGCCCGTTTGGCCGGCGTCTCACTACGTTACGGCGCGTCCCAAGATGGACCACGCCATAGGTACCATCCAAGATGAGCTGCGTGATCGCCTGCAGCAGTTCCGCGCGGAAGGCAAGCTCCTTGAGGCTCAGCGCCTTGAGATGCGCGTCAACTATGACTTGGAGATGCTTGAAACCATGGGCTTCTGTTCGGGCATCGAAAACTATTCGCGACACCTCGATGGCCGCAGCCCGGGTGAGCCGCCCTATACGCTCATCGACTACTTCCCGGACGACTTTTTGTGCATCATCGACGAAAGTCACGTGACCGTGCCGCAGATTCGCGGCATGCATGAGGGTGACCGCTCCCGTAAGGTCACCTTGGCTGAGCACGGCTTCCGCCTTCCCAGCTGTCTTGATAACCGTCCCTTGCGCTTTGATGAGTTTGAAGAGCGCGTGCCTCAGTTCGTGTACGTGTCTGCTACACCTGGCGATTACGAGGAAAAGGCCAGCCGCGCAACGATCGAGCAGATCATTCGCCCCACGGGCCTGCTTGATCCCGAAATCATAGTCCGCACCAGCGTCAGTCAGATTGACGACATCATTGACGAGTCAAAGGAGCGTGCGGCGCGTGACGAGCGCGTTCTCATCACCACCTTGACCAAGAAGATGGCGGAAGATTTGACGGACCATCTGCTTGATCAGGGCGTTCGTGCGCGCTACATGCATTCCGATATAGGCACGCTTGAGCGCGTTGAGATTCTGAGCGATTTGCGTCGCGGCGAATTCGACGTGCTGGTGGGCATCAACTTGCTGCGTGAGGGTTTGGACCTGCCAGAGGTTTCGCTTGTCGCCATCCTCGATGCCGACAAGGAGGGCTTCCTGCGCAACCATCGTTCGCTTATCCAGACCATCGGCCGAGCGGCGCGAAACGTGTCCGGCCAGGTGATCATGTATGCGGACAAGACAACCGACTCCATGAAGCGCGCAATCGATGAGACGCATCGTCGACGTGAGATACAGATGGCATATAACGAAGAACACGGTATTGAGCCGCAAACCATTCGCAAGGCCATCAACGACATCATGAGCTACGTGACCGACGAAATGGGTGGCGTCACGGCTGAGCAGGTGAACAAGGAGCTTGCCGAGCTGTCGCGCGAAGAGGTGCTTCGCATCATTTCTTCCATGGAGGACGACATGGCCGCCGCGTCGCGTGAGATGAACTTCGAAGAAGCGGCACGCCTTCGCGACCAGGTGGTCAGACTGCGCGCAAGCGTTGAGGGCGCAAGCGAGGAAGACGTGCTCAAGGACCTTAAGAAGAACGCTCGCAAGGGGAGTGCTTACGGGGCACGACGCCGTAAGTGACGGTCGGGCGGGATGATATAGATTTGACGTCGGGTGAGAGCGCGGCGACGAGACGATTTGAGATAAGCGAGGGCAGGGACATGAGGGCAGTTATCCAGCGCGTTTCGAAAGCGCAGGTCAGCGTTGACGGACGCGTGGTGGGCAGCATCGGTCGCGGCTTTTTGATTTTGCTCGGCGTTGGCCTGAACGACGGAGATGCACAGATCGAGCGCCTGTGGGGCAAGATCTCCAAGATGCGCATCTTCGAGGACGAAAACCACAAGACCAACCTTTCTCTTACCGACGTCAAAGGCGAGCTTTTGGTGGTTTCCCAGTTCACCCTGTACGCAAACTGCAAGAAGGGCAATCGTCCATCCTTCACTGAAGCCGGCTCTCCTGACGAGGCGAATCGCCTGTACGAGCTGTTCGTCGAACGCGCCCGTCAGGACGTGGAACGCGTCGAGACGGGTGTGTTCGGCGCCATGATGGAGGTTTCTCTGGTAAACGACGGCCCCTTCACCATCTGCCTTGATACCGACACCCTCTAGGAGGCAACGATGATCGACGAGATTCAGGTCACAAACCTCGCCCTCATCAAAGAGGCGTCCATGACCCCTTCCCGCCGCTTGACCGTGCTCACAGGTGAAACCGGCGCGGGTAAGACGGCCCTTCTTTCTGCCTGCAAGCTGCTCATGGGTGCACGAGCTGACAAAAGCGCCGTTCGCGAAGGCGAAAGCGAAGCCCGCGTGCAGGGCCGCTTCTTCCTGAGCGTGAACCTTGAGGACGCGGCGTCTGGCGAGACTGGTGAGGAAGGTGCGCCCGCGCAGACTGCCATTGAGGAAGAGCTGGTGGTGAACCGTCGTCTGGGCGCAGATGGCAGATCTCGCGTGTCTGTCAACGGGTCCATGGCCAGCGTGTCGGAGCTTTCCAAGCTGCTTGGCCCGTGCATCGACTTGTGCGGACAGCACGAGCATCAGACCCTGATGAAGCCTGCGAACCACGCGGTTATCCTGGACGCTTGGGCAACCGATGCTGTGCATCCTGTGCATGTTGCCTACAAAGCTGCCTTCAGCGAGGCACGAGCAGCTCAGAGGGAGTATCAGCGTTGCCGTGAGGCCGCAGAGCTATCTTCGGCTCAGTTGGACGAGGCGCGCTTCGTCTTGCGCCAGATTGACGCCGTTGGCGTGGTCGAAGGCGAATACGAAGAGCTCGTTGAGCTTTTGGGCAAATCCGAGCACGCTGAATCCTTGGCGCTGGCGGCAAATGAAGCTTATGACGCGCTTTCGGGGGATAGCGGGGCGATCGATGCCGTAAGTCGCGCGGCCGCGGCCCTTCAAGAGGCATCTCGCCATGACGCATCGCTTGGCGAATATGCCAGCTCGCTTTACGAGGTGAGCTACGTCCTCGAGGACGTAGCTCGCGATTCTTTGGCTTATCGCGACTCGATTGAATACGATGCCGACCAGCTGGCTGAGATGCAGGATCGCGTGGGCGCCTTGCAGGGTCTGATGCGCACGTACGGTCCGCGCATGCAAGATGTCATTGCGCGTCGCGAGGAAGCGTTCGAAACTGTGTCAGCCGTCGATGAGGCCGATGAACGCGAGCGGCGCGCTTGCGCCAAGATGGAGGCGGCTGAAGCTGAGCTTGCCGAATGCGCGCAGGCCCTGCATGAGGCCCGCGAGCAGGCAGCACCGCGTTTTGCCGCCGAGGTGAGCGCCGTGATGGCTCGCTTGCAAATGGGCAGCGCTGAACTGGAGTGCCGCGTTGACATGTTGGCACGCGAATCCTGGACCTCAGCAGGCCCTGATGCCGTTGAGTTCTTCTTCCGTCCCGGCTCTGGCATGCAGGCTCGTCCTTTGGCTCGCATTGCCTCCGGCGGTGAGGTCAGCCGCGTCATGTTGGCCGTGAAGGTGGTTCTTGGCGCCGATGATGCTGTCTCCACTCTGGTGTTCGACGAAGTGGACGCCGGCGTTGGCGGAGCGACGGCCTTGGCTTTGGCCGAAGTGCTTCGCGACCTGGCTGAAACGCATCAGGTGATCGTGGTGACCCATCTGGCTCAAATCGCCGTGGTGGCGGATTGCCATTACGTGGTGCGCAAGACGGAGTCGGATGTGCCCGAGACCAAGCTTGTTGAGGTGACGGGGGAGGACCGTGTTGATGAAATCGCCCGCATGCTCTCGGGAAGCGACACGGAAGCTTCGCGTGCTCATGCACGCGAAATGCTCGCCTGTGGAGCGTAGGCGGGCGTTTTTGCCTGTATTTTGTGGCGAAGTGGAGCATAGAGCCCTATTTTTTGCTCATTTTGCTTGAAGTATGCAAAAAAGTAGTTGATCATATCTCTCTACGACTTGCTTCCTCGTAATCGCAGGCTTGCGTTCATCTGCTTCGAGGGGCCTTGGGGCCGTAAAGCAAGGTAACTGCAGGTTGTCGGAAGGTTTGCCTTGGAAACCACTCATATCGGGAGAAAGCTGGTCGCATGCGTGCTTGCATGTGCGTTGCTTCTTTTCTGCCCTGTGCTCCCGCAGACTTCCGCATCGGCTGTCACCGTAAGCGAGGCGCGTGCGGTGCTTGATTCGGCCGAAGCTCAGATGCAGTCCATCGCCGCAGAGTGCGATGCCCTCACCGCCGAGATCGAAGAGCTTCAGACGCGCATTGACGAAAACGCCGCTGCGGCGATGATCGTGCAGGAAGCTGTCATTGCTGGTCGTCAGAGGCTTGCCCAGACCGCCGTCTTTGACTACCGTGACGGCATGACCGAATCCATGCTGACCCTCGTTCTGGGTTCTGAAAATTTCGACGAACTTCTCCGTAATGTTGATTACGTTGCCAAGATCATGGAGTTTCATTCCGATGAGGTAGTTGCTCAGAAGGCTCGCAAGGCAGAGCTCGATGCCATCAGCGCCGAGCTTGACCAGCAGAAGCAGGAGCAGGAAGCCGCTTTGGCTGAGCTTGAGGAAAAGCGTGCGGAAGCGGAGCGCGTGGTGGCATCTGCCGCCGAGCAGCTTGCCAACGCCGAGGCTGCGGAAGCAGCACGTCTTGCGGCCCTTCAGGCAGCGGCTCAGCAGATGCAGCAGAACCAAAACCAGGGCTCCGTCCCTGAGATCAGCGAAGATGCCAACACCATAGGGCGTCAGGATGTCGTACCCGAAGGCACGCCCGTCGTCGGCGACAACAACAATGAAAACACCTCTGGCGGTACCTGGTATACCGGCATCGCCTCCGCCTACGGCGGCTCCTCCGATCCCTCTACGCCCAATCCTGGCACCACCGCAACGGGTGCCGTATGCGACGACAACTCCATGGGCGTCGCCGTTCCCATGTCCATGGCCAACTACCGATCCTACTTTGGCCGCACGGTTGAGATTCGCTACAACGGCATGACGGTATACGCCGTGGTGAATGACTGCGGCACCATGGGCAATGGCAGCCGCGTGCTCGATCTGCAGCCGGGTGTGTTCAAGGCCTTCGGCTATTCCAACTGCTACGCATGGGGTTTGCGCACGGTCAGCTACCGCTTCCTCTAAGACGCGCTCTAGCACCCACATCTCACGCGAATGCTCGGGCTTACGTAGCGTTAGTACGCTACGCCC
>CAYZCY010000045.1:0-9621 GCA_964477115.1 uncultured Eggerthellaceae bacterium
GCCGAACATCATGTAGGGCACGGAATACAGCTCGACCTTGCCAGTCTGCGTGGCGAAGCCGGGCTGGCCGTCGGGACGCAGGCCACCGGTCTTGTACTTGTAGTACTCGTAGGGCAAATACACCGGCGCAATGTCCTGCATCTCGTAGAAATCGGCACCAGTGGGCTCGAGAATGTGGGAGAACATCTCCTCCACGGACTCCCAAGGCCAGGCCTCGGGCGCGAGCCTCTTGCCCAGCGTGAACAGGATCTCCTGGTCAGACTTGCACTCGCCCGCCGGCTCGCAGGCCTTGTTGATGGTCTCGCCACGCTGGCAGCCGTCGCCGATGCGGATGCCGTTGCGCTCGGGATAGGTAGTCACGGGCAGCACCACATCGGCAAGGGCCATGACGGTGGCGTTCATGAACATGTCCACGTCGACGATGAACTCGTGCTCGTTCATGGCGACGCGGCAGTAGTCGGGGTCGGGGCCGGTGCCCGTGAGCATGTCGGAAGTCTGAATCCAGGCCATCTTCAGCTCGAAGGGCTTCTTGCTCAGAAGCGTGCGCATGATGGTGGAAGCGGCCGCGCCCGGCACCGCGCCGGCGGCGTAGAAGGCGAAGTCTTGGGGCCCCAGGCGGTACTGCTCCACCTCGGGCGGCAGAAACTCGGCGCCCCATCCGCCCAGGTACTGCAGCAGCTCGGGCGGCTTGATCATGCCGCCGGGCTTGTCGAGGTTGCCGGTGATCATCATGAGGTCGGAAAGCGCCATGGTGGAGGGCAGCGCCTCGGTGGTCTGGTCGACCGCCACGCCCCACTGGATCACCATGCCGTCGGCCTTCGCCATCATGCGCGCGGCAGCTTGGATCTTCTCCGCGGGCACCCAGGTGATCTCCTCGGTGCGCTCAAGCGGGAACTCTGCGCAGCGCTCGGCGTACTCATCGAAGCCGTGGCACCAGTTCTCGACGAACTCGTGGTCGTAAATGCCTTCTTTGATCATGACGTCGGCCAGGCCCAGCGCCAGCGCCGCGTCGGTGCCGGGACGACTCTGAAGCCAGATATCGGCACGGGAGGCAAGCCAGGTCAGGCGAGGATCGATGACGACGAGCTTGGCACCTCGGCGCATAACGTCGACGACCCAGTGGCCGTACAGGCCGTCGGAGTTTGACACGACGGGGTTGTTCCCCCAGACGACAATGCACTCAGGGCACTTCCAGCGCGGGTCGTCGTAGCGATCGGGGAACTGCTGGGAGTAGTCGCCCACCCAGAAGCTGCCCGTGGTCACGGCGCAGCCGAAGACGCGCGGCGCGTAGCAGGCGATGCCGTTGAGGGCGGAAGAAACCTGAGGGCTGCCGTAAGACCAGGCGAAACGGGAAAGGTAGGAGCCAATGTCTCGACCGGTACCCACCCAGAAGGTAACCGTCCACGGGCCGAACTCGTCGCGGTAATAGCTCATCTTCTCGTAGATGAGGTCGTAGGCCTCATCCCAGGAAATGCGCTCGAAGCAGTCCTTGCCACGGTCCTTCGGGTCGCGCTTCATGGGATAGAGGATGCGGTCGGGGTTGTTGACGCACTCGTTGACGGCGAGGCACCTGGGGCACAGGCGACCCTGGTTGTAGGGATTCTCCGGATCCCCTTCGACGCGCACCAGCTTGCCGTCGGCGTCGGTGAACATCTGCACGCCACAGCCCAGGTGGCAACCTGGCCCCGACCACGCGCTGCCGCGCGTGACCGTGAGGTCGCCCTGCTTATAGCGCACGGGCTTCTCCTGGATGACGGGGATGTAACCTTCGTTGATCATCCTTCTCTCCTTCTCTCGGTGATGGAGAGGGGCATGCGATTTGGCTTAAACTGGGGGACAAGGGGGAAAGGCAGCCCCGCAAAGCCAATCGCTTGCCCCTCGCAAAGAAGGATGCCTCGGATGCGGAAAGCGCGCAGTCGGCTGCCAGGCTCAAATCTGGCTGCCGCGTAAGGCCGGCGGTATTAAAGTGCGGAGGGGGTTGAGCTGCAGGGATGGCGTCCGGTGCGGACTCGCCGACCTTTGCAGGGCCGATGCCGGCTGCTAAGCCGGCGTTAGCCAAGGGCTAGATTCCTGTCATGGCGTCTGCGCTGGGAGCGGGGCTTTGCCTCATGCCGCCATGTACGACGGTGATGGTGTGGTCGATGTAGCTTGCAAGGACCTCGGGGCTTTCGACGAGCCCGCCCTCGGCCCAGCTCTTCAGCACGCCCACCATTCCGGAGCTGAGAAACGCGTTGTGGAAGCCGAGCTCTTGGGTGGAGTAATCACCCTTGTCGAAGGGGATGAGCAGGTAGATGAGCTCCAGGTAAGGCACCAAACGGTCGCCCATCAGCGGAATGAGGTCGTTTTCCGCGAAAAGGGACAGAAGCTCGCGGCGCTCGACCCAAAACGCGAAGTAGGCGCGCATCATCTGCTCGGTGCTGGAGATGCGGTCGCCGTCGAGGGATGCGACAAACTGGGCGAGCAGGTCATCCATGACGGATTCGACTACGGCATCCTTGGAGGCGAAGTGGTTGTAAAAAGTGGGTCGCGTGAGGTCGGCCCGGCGGCAGATCTCGTTCACCGTGATTTCGCAAAGAGGCTTTTCCCGCATGATTTCCATGAGGGCTTCCGTGATCCAGCGGCGGGAGCGAGCGGCGGTGGGATTGCAGGACGCTTTCGCAGGCAGGTGGCTCATTTTACACTTCCTCCAACTTGTAAGACTTGCGCTCGGTTGCTTGACGGACCCGTTTTTTGGCGCGTATGCTGGAGCTATCTTTTACGAATGTAAAAGTTTTGTCAATTGTCAAAGGCTCGGAAAAGAGGGGTTGGGGGAATTGGGCACTTCGTTGGCGTTAGCTTTGGCTCTGGCTGCCGCCTTCGCATGCGGGACGCTGTTCGGCGCGATTCAGGCCAAGCGTGGCTTATACGCGGCAAACACTGGCATCGGCTCTCGCTGCGCCGATGCCCCTGCTCCTTCCCGAGCCGGCGAGTTTCCGGATTGCTCGCAGTGCGATTCAGGGGAGACTGATTGCAAGGCAGCCCCTTCTCCCTCTGCGCCTCCGGGTCTTCCCCCCGTACAGGACGGGGCTTTCCTGGCAACGCGATTCAGCGAAAGCTGTGAGAGACTTGCTCAGCGCAGCGGGCTTTCTGCGCGGGAGTCGGAGGTTTTCGGGCTGTTGGCCTGCGGACGCTCGACAGCTCATATCGCCGATACGCTGTGCATCTCTACGTCAACGGTCAAAACGCACACCTACCGCATCTACCGCAAACTCGACGTTCACTCCCAGCAGGACCTGATCAGCCTCGTCGAGAGCGAGGCGGGGTGAACGCGCGAAGCCGGCCGAAAACCAGATGTAGACGGTAAAGCTATCCCCGGGGAGGACCTGTAAAACTTGAGTTAGATAGTTCATGGCTCGACCTCCTACATGAGCGGAGTGATAGAGTTTAGACCTTGCTGCGACTTAGCAAGCTCCCAGTTTTCCATGAGCTCGTCTTTGTGGAGCTCTGCCCACACACGAACCGAGTCGTCATCTCAAAGCTGATGATATAGGACGAATGCGGCGACGATGAGGTCTGACCGACGACTTCGCTAACGCGCGTCCATACACATGCGAAAGGCCCGCGCAAGGCCCGCACAAAAGATCGCCCTACAGCTTCGAAGAGTCCAAGATCAGCATGGCCGAAGTGCGGAAGATCCCGTCTTCCTCGTAAACGGCGCTGAAGCTTCCGTCGTAACGCTCGGACATGTCCTTGAGAATGCGCAGGCCCCAACCGTGCGCGCGCACAACGGACTCGGCCAAACGGTCTCGCCTCGACCGACGCGAACCCCGAGGACCCTCGATTCCCACCAGGCGCACCAAATCCCAGGCTTCCGCAACGGAGCGTTCTCCTTCTCCTCCTCTAGAGGAGGGCTCGGAAAGGATCGTGCAGCTGTTTTCCATGGTGACCACGAACACACCGGCAGCATGGCTGGCGCGAAGCTTGATGTGGCGCTTACCTTCTTCAAGCTGAAGACAGGCTTGAAGGGCGTTGTCGAGCATGTTGGAGAAGAGGGCGCACAGGTCAACCGTCGAAACGGGCAGGTCTTCGGGGACGTTGATTGAGCAATCGAAGTCAATGCCCTCGTCAGCGCAAACACCAGCCTTTATGGAGACAAGCGCATTCACCACGCGGTTTTCGCAGAATCGCTTGTCATTGAAAACGGGTGCCAGGATAACCGAGTCGAAGGTGCCCCTAACGTCGACCGAATCGCCGCTGGATAGTTTGACCTCCAGATCGCGCAGGGCGCATCTCAGGTCCTGTCGGGAGCGCTGAGCCTCCGTAAGCTCCATCGACAAACGCTCGTAATAGTGCTTTTGCACCAGGGCCTGCTCTTCGAGAATGAGCGCCTTCACCTCGAGGTCGCCCTGCTTGAAGGCAAGATCCAGGTAGTAGTACAGAACAGCGTCAACCACAAAGCACAGCGCGCAGGCGACCACGTCAACAAGGTAGAACCAAACGGGCATGTCATTAGCCGCGCCGCAGAAGAACAGGAACAGGGCCACGGCGATCTGGCTGACGGGAAACACCGCCACGAGATTCCTTCGCAAAGAAGAATAGGTTGAAGGCTTGGATGCGGCTTTTTTCCGAGGGACGGCCGTTCCAGCTGCCGCGCCAGGCTCTCCGGGCAAACCAAAGCCTTCCAGGCTCGTTCCCTCATCTTGGTGCCGAGCGCCAAGGTCCGCGCATTCAAACCCCAACGATTCAACGTCGTGGACCGAAGACTCCTCCACAGCATCGAGGCCCTCGATCATTTCACGAATGTGGCTGGCGGCCGCTTCTGTATCCCTCTTATCAAGCAGGTACAAAATGACGTTCACGTGATTGCGCAGGTCATGACGCACAGAGGCGAGAACCGACACTTCATGCTCGATCTTCCCGTACGCCTTGAGATAGCGATCCAGCTCCGCTTGGTGGAAAGCCATGCGCCACCGATCGCGCTCACGACGGTTGTAGTAATCGAGCAAGACAAAGCAGGCGATGTCGGCCAGCAGGCAGATGAGGCAGATGAGGGTAAGACCCAGAGCGGCGGCTTTGGAAAAAGCCTGATTGAGTTCGATGGAATAAACGCCAAGCGCCACCATGAAATATTGGAGCAAAAGCATCCAGATAAACAGAAGGGCCCCGCGATCAGTTCTATGGCCCGTGATGAGCTGCTGCGCGCGATATTCGCCGAACAGAAGGAGGCAGAGCGACACCACGTGGACAGCTCGGGCAAGCAGCAGATACTCGCCGTATTCCAAGAGGGCCTGCGCGCTGGTGGGAACCACGTCCGTAATGCCAACCCAATACAGGCTCGGCGGCACTTCGGCGATAACGACGGCAATCTGCATGACAACTGCCGTGAAGGCCTTGCGAGAAAAAGCGTCACGGGAGAAAAGAAGCTGGGGAACCACCAAAATGGCCACGCCGAGAAAGGCCTCGAGAGCGGCGTTCATCATGGGTGCAGCAAGGGTGTTCGCCACGAAAAGGGCGAAGGTAAGCGCAGCAAAGCAGCCCTTTTTCCTGATGTCGAACAGGAAAAAGGACGCAACTATCACGACCAGCTCCGCCGGTGCATACAAGATAAGCTGAGCTACAGTCAGCCCCAAGCTTGAGTCCATCAATGACGCCATGAACGTATGGTGAATGCTTTGTTACATGCGTGCAAGCAGGTAGTTCGTGAATGCGTCGCGCGTTTCACGACTGCGCTTCTGGCTCACCGGAATAGTGGCGCCGGACACTAGGTCAAGCCCGTCGCTGCGCATTTCGACGACCTTTTCCATGTTGACAAGAAAGCTCTTGTGACATTGCACGAACACAGAAGGAAGCTTCGATTCGATGCCGGAAAGCGACTCATAGGCTTCGATAACGCCCTCAGCGGTGTGAATGCGCACCTTGCGACGGTCGGATTCGATGTATTCGATATCGCTCGGCACGACGCGGATAATGCGGCCGCCCACCTTAACGCCGAAGGGCCGCATAGAGCGAGCCTTCAGGTTGGCGAGGGCTTTGTCGAGCGCATCAGCGAAGTCATTCTTATCGATGGGCTTGAGCAGGAAGTACACGTGCTCGGTACGATAGACGCGGGAGCAGTACTCCACATGACCCGTCACGTAGATAAGCTGCACGCAGCGATGGTCGGCCAGCAGTTTACGAGCCGCATCGATGCCGTTTTCGCCACGCGGGCCTTCGTTTTCGAAGGCAATGTCCATAAACACGATTTGGGGGGAGTAGCCCTTCTTCAACCGTGCTTCGAACTCCTGTAAACTCGTGCAAATGTCGATGTTGAATTCGACTCCCGAATCATGGTCTAAGACCATACTCTCGACAATGCGCGCCTGATTGATGTCGTCATCGACGACAATCACGTTGTAAGCGCTCATCACAACCGCCCTATCTAAATAACCCCTAGCTTAGTTGCCGCGAAGAACCCCCCCCCAGAGGGCCCGAACGCATTCCGAGCGGTTCTGCCAACAGCCCGAAAATGCCTTCAAGGTTGCCATATGGCGTCCCAGATCAACGACCAGCTGCAGACAATTTTAGTCAAAGCTTTCTTCAAAAATGCGAAGTAGCCGTTCCTTGTAACAACTAACGCAATTCATGCCCTGACCACGAGGTTTGAAGCGAATCACAGGGTGCTTTAGAATGAACGCAGTCACACGATGGACCTTGCAGCAAGCGCTGCTGCAGCACCACGCCCGCCTCACGTACGCCGATTCAGTCCAGGGAGGACTTCGTGAATTTTCATCTTGCAAGCTTCAAAGCCGCTTACGGCACCTCATCCCAGCTTCCCGAGTCCGACCGCCCCGAGGTTTCCTTCGCCGGGCGTTCCAACGTGGGAAAGTCATCCCTTCTGAACAAGCTCATGTACCGCAAGGGCCTTGCCAAGGTTTCCCAAACACCGGGCAAAACCGCCACCATCAACTTCTACGATGTCGACGGTTACGATTTCGTCGATCTGCCTGGCTACGGCTACGCCAAGGTTTCGAAATCCGAAAAGGGGCGTTGGTCCGAGCTCATCGAGGGCTACTTCAACCAGGACCGATCCTTCGCACTGGTGGTTTCGCTCATCGACATCCGCCACGATCCGAGCGCGCTTGACGTGCACATGGTGAACTACCTGGCCGACTCCGGCCTTCCCTTCGCCATTGCGCTTACCAAGGCAGACAAGCTCTCCAAGCAGCAGGCCAACAAGCAGAAGGCCGCCATTCGCAAAAAGCTCGATCTTCCGAAGGGCGTTGAGATGGTGGTCACCTCTTCTGAAAAGGGCGATGGCGTCGACGAGCTTCGCTCCCTCATCGCTCGTCACGTAGAGAACTTCTAACCTGGCCAGACAAGCTTGGTTTAGCAAGAGAAGGCACCGCGCGAGAAGAGCTGGCGCTTGAGGTCATAGGCATCCACTTCACGCGCCCCTATTGTTTCGTTAGGCGAAAAATTGAATCCGAGGCACCTTTTGGTCCCCGGCGATTGCCTATACTTCCCATCGTAGGCGCAATGCCTGAGCACGACTTTTCGGTTTCGGAGGTTTTTGTGGGCGGCTTCTTTGGTGCGGCATCCCGCCGCGACATCGTTTTGGACGTTTTCTTCGGCGTGGACTATCACTCCCATCTCGGCACGCGCCGCGCAGGCATGATCATCCACGATGGGCAGGAAGGCTTTCAGCGCCAGATCCACTCGATCGAGAACACGCCGTTTCGCACCAAGTTCGAAAGCGACCTGAACAAATTCCACGGTTGCACGGGCATCGGCTGCATCAGCGACAACGACCCCCAGCCGCTTCTGGTGCGCTCCCACCTCGGCGTCTTTGCCATCACCACCATCGGCGCCATCGGCAACGCCGAAGAGCTGGTCGAGAACTATTTCGACGGTCACACCCAGTTCATGGCCATGAGCTCCGGAAAGGTCAACTTCACCGAGTTGGTAGCTGCGCTTATCAACCAGCGCAAGGACTTCGTGTCGGGCATCAAGCACGCCCAGGAGGTCATCGAAGGCTCTCTTACGCTGCTCATCATGACCGACAAGGGTGAGATCATCGCAGCGCGCGACGGCCTGGGCCGTTTGCCGGTGCTCATCGGCAAGGATGAAGACGGTCACTGCGTTACCTTTGAGTCCTTCGCCTATCAAAAACTTGACTACGTTGACGAATACGAGCTCGGCCCGGGAGAGATCGTTCGCATCACCGCTGACGGCTATGAGACCATCTCGTCCGCCGGCTCGGACATGAAGATCTGCTCCTTCCTGTGGACCTATTACGGCTACCCCAATTCCACCTACGAGGGCGTCAACGTTGAAGTCATGCGCTATCGCAACGGCAAGATCATGGCTCGCGACGAGGTCTCGCGCGATGCCGTGCCCGACGTTGATTTCGTGGCGGGCATTCCCGATTCGGGCATTCCGCATGCCATAGGCTATGCCAACGTAACCGACTTCAACTTCGCCCGCCCCTTCATCAAGTACACCCCGACCTGGCCGCGATCGTTCATGCCGGGCAACCAGAAGCTGCGCAACAAGGTGGCTAAGATGAAGCAGGTGCCGGTATACGACCTCATCCATGACAAGAAGCTGCTGTTCATCGACGACTCCATCGTTCGCGGCACGCAGTTGCGCGAAACCGTCGACTTCCTCTACGACCTGGGCGCCAAGGAAGTGCACATGCGCTCCGCCTGTCCGCCCATCATGTTTGGCTGCAAGTACCTAAGCTTCTCTCGCAATGATTCCGACATGGACCTGCTCACGCGTCGCACCATTCAGAAGATCGAAGGAGACGAAGGTCAGAAGCATCTCGACGAATACGCTGACGCCTCCACCGAGCGCGGCCAGTGCATGCTGAAGGCCATCTGTGAGGAAATGGGCTTCGATTCGCTCGAATACCAATCCTTGAGCGGCATGCTCGAAGCCATTGGGATCGATCCTGAAAAGGTTTGCACCTACTGCTGGAGCGGCAAGGAATAAGCTGCCTAAATCCTACCCAAACGCCTTTTTTAACGCAGAAATTACGAATGCTTAACAGCAAAGCGATGCACTCGCTTTACAATGAGGAAAGCTGCAAACAGCCTGTGTTCGTATGCCCTGCTTCAGGTGCAATCGAAGACGGGCATTAACTTAAAAGTACGAGAGGTCCTCATGGGAAAACGAACTGATATCAAGAAGGTTCTCATCATCGGCTCTGGCCCCATCATCATCGGCCAGGCATGTGAGTTCGACTACTCCGGCACCCAGGCCTGCAAGGCTCTGCGCCAGCTGGGCTACGAAATCGTGCTCGTCAACTCCAATCCGGCGACCATTATGACGGACCCCGACACCGCTGATACCGTTTACATCGAGCCGCTCAACGTTGAGCGCCTCACCCAGATCATCGAAACCGAGCGTCCCGACGCGCTGCTTCCCAACCTGGGCGGCCAGTCGGCTCTCAACCTGTGCGCCGACCTCGCCAAGGAAGGCATCCTCGACAAGTACGGCATCAAGGTCATCGGCGTTCAGGTTGACGCCATCGAGCGCGGCGAGGACCGTCAGGTCTTCAAGGACACCATGGACTCGCTCGGCATCGAAATGGCCCGCAGCGAAGTCGCCCACACCGTTGACGAAGCCGTCGACATCGCAAGCCGTCTGGGTTACCCCTGC
>CAYZCY010000046.1:0-9440 GCA_964477115.1 uncultured Eggerthellaceae bacterium
CCATCGCCTGTCTCTTCAGCATCCTCGCCGTTGTTGGGGCGATGCGCAATTTGGGGCACTCCTTCACGGGGTGCCCTCTTTCTTTGTGCCCTGAAACAGGACATTAACGGGACATGATGGACGGATGTCCCATTCTTTTAGGACATGTCCCAATATGTCCGTCAGTCAAACGTCAGTCAAAATTTTGAGTGAGGTCAGTAAAAACTTTGAGTGAGGTAAGAGTAAGGTCAGAGTAAGGTTCGAGTAAGGTTCGAGTAACCGAGTTAAAAACAGGGGCGATCTTTAACTCAATAGACTAGAGACTAATCTAATTAGATTAGTTTTAGTCGTAGGTTAGTCCAACGGCGGGATAGCGGTTGCGTCTGCTAGAATCTCACCTTGCCGGCAAAGTCCGAAGCGGGCGGCGCTTCTTTTGAGAGGAGTGATCGCCAATGATCGAGAAAGTTCTTTTCATAGCAGCTGCCATAGCAACTGTCGCGGGGTTCGTCCTCGAACTGTGGAGGGAAGCGAGATCGCGTTCGGATGGTGAGGGGAGGACAAAAAAGTAAGGGCCAGCTGCAACTGACCCTTATCTAAACACCGTACCTTGCGCCGCCCGTGAGTGCCCACGGGCTTTGCCGGTACACCTGCATTCTAGCATCCCGAATAACCCGAAACAACCCGAAACGCCCCGAAACCGCCCAACGCTGCGATTCCGCGCTTCTTTACTACATCGTGACCACAACTACGGGAAGGTAAGCGCACCGACACTCCGGAAACCAGCGCCCCGGTTGCCGCCGCATCCGAGACGGCGACCTCGCAAGTCGTCCAAGATGTGCCGCTCGAGAAGCTTCCTCGCACGGCAAGCTTCATCTACGACATGACGGTTTACAACGTAGCGTTTCTGCTCGTGCTTTTCGTGATTTGCTCGATTGTCTAAGCGTGCGCTCGCGTTTGCGGCGCATGTCCGCAGCCGCCTTACGCGGGATGCGCGATAGATATAGCTCGTCCCTTGTTTGCGTGGTAGGCCTGCCAGCTGGCCGGCTGCTCTTTCTTCATGCGATTCATGGCCTTCGACACCGACGCGCGATCGTGATTGATCAAGCTTGCAATCTGCACCTGGGTTAGGTAGACGTTTTGTTGTCTCAGATACTGAACCAGATGATAAACGCTCAGGTATACCGAGTCGGCGCGCAGGATGGCGGTCATCATGCAGCCGTCTTCCATAATGCGCAGAGCTGACAGCATCATGGAATGGGCAAACTCCACGTGCTCGCGGAAAAGCGTGCGAATGGTCTCGTGGTCAAAGCGGGCCACGCAACAGTCGGTGAGGTATTCCATGCTGTTGTAGCCATAGGCTTCATTGCCGCCAACATCGCGAAAGGTTGCGTTGGTGGACAGCACGCGCCCGGCAACGCCAAGGTAGCAAGTGGGAACGTCATCGGAATAGCCCACCACGTCTTCTCCCACATGGCCGGAAATGAGCACAATGCCGTCGATGAGCAAGGATGCTTTGTCCTCGAAATCCTCGTAGAGTTGAATGGAGCCAGCTTTAACCAGGCGTCGTTTGCAGTGATTGCAAAGCTCAAGTCGAATATGGTGCGGAAGGGAAGAGCAAAACGCATTGGTCGAACAGTTCAAGTAAGCCTCCTGGCCCCATGAGCCGATATTTCAGCGTGCAGCATTCCCTATTATGGCAGCTGAAAATAGTGTTGTAAATGCAACATCTTGATGTTGCTAAAACGATTTCTGCCGTGAAGCAAGCCACACATTTTCTGCTATTTGACCTCTCTATAATCGCTTAAGCCGTTCAAGCGTAATCGTTGAGAGGAGAATCGCGAATGGACGTGAAGTTGAGAGAGAAGGAGCAGGGCGCAGAATGGATTTCTGTCCCGTGCTGGCACAACTGCGGTGGCCGCTGTTTGGTCAAGGCGCTGGTTCGTGACGGCGAGATCCTTCGTATGAAGACCGACGATGTGCATGAGGACACTTGGGAGCGTCCGCAGGCTCGTTCCTGCCCGATGGGTCATGCCATGCGTCAGCAGGTACTGGGTGCTGACCGCCTGAAGTACCCCATGAAGCGTAAGAACTGGAGCCCCGAGGAGCCTAACAAGCACCTTCGCGGCATCGACGAGTGGGAGCGCATCTCTTGGGATGAGGCGCTCGACTACCTCGTCAACGAGCTCAAGGCAGCCAAGGAAGAGGCTGGCAACGACTCGATTCTGTACATGAACATGATCAACCTCGAGGGCTACATCGGCCAAGTGCTCGCAGCTTTTGGCGGCTACATGGACTGCACCGGTACCCAGTCCACCGGTACCTTCGGTTTCGCCAACCCGCTTTTCGGTTTTGGCGAGCTGTTCGGCAGCTCCAATGACCGTATGGATCTTGAGAACTCCGACTACATCGTTCTTATGGGTCACAATGCTGCTTGGTGCGCTTTTGGTCAGGCGTCCCTGTACCTCAAGCATGCCAAGGAGAAGGGAAGCAAGTTCGTCTTCGTTGGCCCCGAGTACTCCGCAACCGCCGGTTTCACCAACGCGCTGTGGATCCCGGTTCGTCCGGGCGGCGACACCGCACTGCTTCTGGGCGTTGCTCACTCCATGATCACCCGCGACGAGGATGGCTCCCTCATCAACTGGGACTTCCTGAACCGCTGCACCGTTGGCTTCGACACCGACCATATGCCGGCCGACGCCAAAATTAACGAGAACTTCCGCGACTACGTGCTCGGTAAGTACGACGGCATCGAGAAGACCCCCGAGTGGGCTTCCGAGCTGTGCGGCACCCCCGTTGAGCTCATTCACCAGTTCGCTGACATCAACAGCTGCAAGAACAAGGTTTCCTACCACTCCAATTCCGCTCCGGCGCGCTGCAAGGGCTCCGAGAACTACCCGCAGCTGCTGATGACCATCGCTGCCATGGGCGGTCATTTCGGCACCCCGGGCAACTCCTGCGCAAATGACCAGTACTACGGCGCTATGAACAGCGGCATCCTGGTACACGTGCCCTACAGTGGTACCCCGGTCCGTTTCACCAACGCTCAGAACCCCGTTGAGAAGTGCGTTTCCCTCGACATCATCTGGGACGCTATCGTTGACGGCGAGTATTGGGACGCTGGCAACAACTTCCCCGGCTGCCAGGTTCACGCACCGCGCCGCGAGAAGTGCGACATTCGCGTTCTCATCTCCGAGACCAACAACTTCCTCGCTTCTCAGGCTAACTCCAACAAGGGCATCGAGGCATTCCGCAAGGTTGGCTTCGTTTTCGCATCCGCTTACTACATGAAGGTCGACGCTCAGTACGCCGACGTCGTGGTTCCGGTTGTCACCCGCTGGGAAGAGGACCTCGCTCACCTCTACGTGGGCACCAACATGAAGGACAAGGAGCTTTCCTTCGCATCCCGCGCTCCGCTGCCGCGCCTTGCCGAGTGCCGCTCCGACCGCGAGATCGCCGCTGCCATCGCCGAGCGTCTTGGCATGGACTACGAGGCTATGAACCCGAAGTCTGACAAGCAGTGCTGGTTCGAGCAGCTCACCCAGACCGCCGTCATGTTCCCCGAGGGCCCGATGCCGGTCGCAGAGGTCACCGAGGAAACCCTTGAGAAGTACGGCGTCGAGGGCAATCCGCAGCCTGGTCTCGTGCCCTTCGAGCAGTACCTCGAGGACGGCGTTTATCGCCAGGAGCGCTCCTATGACGACCCGTGGGCAAACCCGATGGCTCAGCCCTTCGCAGCCTTCGTGGCCGATCCCGAGAACAACCCGCTGAAGACCACCGCTTCCGGTAAGTTCGAGATCTACTGCCAGGCCAAGAGCGACTGGTACGACATGGTCAACGGCTACGCCGACGGCGGCGAGGGCGTTGCGGACTACGTGAAGGCAAGCCCGCTGCCCAAGTACCTCGAGGCACCGTTCAACTATAAGGACACCTTCGCCGACTGGGAGAACAAGGTTAAGGGTGAGTACCCGATCCAGATGTCCCACGTGCACTACCTGCGTCGTGCTCATACCGACTGCGACAACCTGCCCTGGCTGCGCGAGGCTTTGAAGAACCCGGTCTACATCAACACCCAGGACGCTGCTGAGCGCGGTATCAAGACCGGTGACACCGTTCGCGTGTTCAACCAGCAGGGCCAGTTCCTCCGTCCGGCTTCCGTGACCCGCACTGTCATGCCCGGCGTCATCATGGTTCCCCATGGTGCTTCCGCTCGCATCGACCGCGAGACCGGCATCGATCTGTCCGGCGCAGACAACATCCTCACCGTTTCCAACCGTACTACCACTCCGTTCCTGAACTCCTGGAACTCCAACCTGGTGCAGTACGAGAAGTACGAGGGACCCATTGAGCTGCTCCCCGACTGCGAGATGCCCCAGATCATCCCGCTGGCCGAGTAAGAGGGAAGGACTGAAATACCATGACTAAGCTTGGATTCTATTTCGATGCGGAAAGCTGCATCGGCTGCCATACCTGCCAGGTTGCCTGTAAGGACGTGCACGACCTGCCCGTCGGCACCAACTACCGCGAGGTTCGCTCCTTCTGCTCCGGCGAGGGCTTCACCCCGCGTATGTACCACGTGTCGCTTTCCATGCCCGGCTGCAACTTGTGCACCGACCTGCGTGAATGCGGTGAAGAGCCGGCCTGCGTCGTTTCCTGCCCCATGCGCTGCATCGAGTTCGGCGACATCGACGAGCTCAAGGCAAAGCACGCTGGCGAAAACCTCGTCGACGGCTGCGCCGCCATCCCGAACGCCGAGATGAGCAACAAGAACTTCATCATGCGCGCTAAGGACTGCATGCTCGACGCCGACTTCGATGAGATCATCATCTAGCGAGCGTTTCGCAGCATAGCTTCACCACCTCAACTGCACGTAGATCGTTTATCATGGAACGGTCTACGTGCAGGAAGGCGGCAATCATGACCGAAACCACTATGTCCATCGTCGAGGAAGCCATCTCTGAGGAGGCCGTTTCAAGCGCGCCCACGGCGCCTGCAATGCCCACGACGCCTGCCGAATCCGTTGCGCCCGCCGAGCCTGCTCCGAGCACCTTCATTGTCAAACAGCTTTCCCGTGCGGCGGAATTCTCCTGCACCATGGAGCACAACCGCGGCGTTGCCTTGTCGTCCATGGCCTCAAAGCTTCTCGTGACCATCGCCCTTCTGATGGTTGCCCTGTTCTCGTCCCTGTCGGTGGTGAGCACCTTCTTCTTTTCGCATGGCCTGGCCGTGCACATGTTTGCCTTTTACGCCATCGTGTTCGCTGTGCTGATCGGTGCCTTTGTGACGGTGGTTTCTTCCCAGATGCGCTTCAAGCATCCTTCCTATGCATCTCCTAAGAGCCTTGCGGAATATATGCGCTCTGCCCCCGAGGGCGAAACTGCGGCTGAGACGGCTCAGAACTACTGCAACTCGCTTGAGCTTACCTATCTGAGCGTGCGCGGCCGCAATGACAACATGCAAAAGCAGCTTTCGAGCGCCCTCATCCTGCTCTTGGTTGCCGCCGGCCTTGCCGTTGCCTTCACGGCAGCCCTCGCAGTTCTGGGCTTCCTTTCGCTCTACTAGAAGGCCAGACGCTCGGGTCTAGTCATTCGAAGCTAGCTGCTCAGATCGAGCTCTTCGACCTCACATTCATCACGGTTTTCTGAAGCGGCCCTTTTCGCCGCTCGTTCTGCCATGACATAGGGCAGCCACTCGCTTACAAGAACGGCTATGAAGATAAGCACGAAGCCCACGACAATCTGAACCGTGAGCACTTCCCCCAAAAGCCATATGGAGAAGATAACGCCAAAGACCGACTCGGTGGACAGCATGAGCGCACCCGGGGCCGGATCAACATGCGCGAGGCCGATGTTTTGCAGCAGCAAGGTGATGCAGGTGGCGCCTACGACCAAATAGATCAAGCTGCCCATCATGTCTCTGTCGAATACCTCAAGCGGCGGCGGAGGTCCGTTTAAAGCGGCCCAGCACACGGCCATCGCGCCTGCTACCAAGAACTGCAGTGCGGTGAGCACCATCATGTCGCTTCCCGGCGCAAACTTGGATATGAGCACGATATGCAATCCGCAGGCGACGGCAGATGCCAAGGTGAGAGCGTCGCCTAAGCCTATGGAGAAGCTTCCGTCTGTCGGCATGGCTACAAGGGCGATTCCGATGAAGCACAGTGCTGCTGCGCTCAGGTTGAAGGCCGTGGGCTTTTTGCGTATGAGAACCCAGGATATGAAGGGGACGAAAACGCAGTACGTTGATGTGAGAAACGAGCTGTTAGCTGCGGTGGTGTAGGCAAGTCCCGTGGTGTTGAGCAGATAGGTGATTCCTACGAAAAAGCCCAGGATCAGACCCACTTTGATATGGCGCGCATCGACGCGCTTGATCATGCGGGGCAGCAATACGAGCGAAAGCAGAATGCCAGCGCTGGTGAAGCGAAGGCCCACCAGCCAGTAGGGATCGATCACGTAAACCGCGTCCTTGATGACAATGGTGCCCATGGCCCAGATGATCGACGCGAATACAAGCAAGAGCTCATAGGCGAAGGTGGGGATATGTTTGCCTGTGAAAGTCATGCCGAGTATCCTACCCCAGCAGAAGCATGTGTCCGAGCAGGGATCGCGCGTCCACAAGCACTACGTCGATGATCGGTTCGCTCGCCTATTTGCGCTCTTTCGCAAAACGAGCTCTTGCCGTACAATACACAGGCACGTTTTTCATGCCAGTGTGGCTCAACGGTAGAGCAACTGATTTGTAATCAGTGGGTTGCGGGTTCGATTCCTGTCACTGGCTCCATAAAACCTAGAAGGTCCGTCGGGTTCATTCCCGGCGGACCTTTTTTTTTGGACTTGTATCTATTGAGACGCTCTTGGAAGCACGTCGCTAGTCCTCGCCGCAAAACAATCTATTCAGATGCGGCTGCGGAATCGCTCCTTTGCTTCCAAGAGCGCCCCCGAAGACTTCAGAGTGATGACGTTCTTTCCACCCTCGACGGAACGTCTGTGTGCGACGTGGTTTCCCCTCCGCCCCTGTCCTTGCTGCCCGTCCTCGTCCTAAAGGACCAACTCAAAGGCAAGCGTTTACTTCGCGCCGTAAAGCTCGTAGTAGGCGTTGATGGCCTCTTTGATCTCATCGTTGATCACGACGCGACCCTGGACCTCGCGATTGTAGAGGTACTCGGACACCTCAGCCATGTTGACGATGGCGGCAGTGGGGAAGCCGTAGAGCTCGCTCACCTCGTCGAGCGCGCACTTTTCGCCACCCTTGCCAACCTCCATGCGATTGAGGGACACCATGAGGCCCTTGACCTCAACATCTGCCGCAGCCATCAGGATGGGGTGGGTTTCCTCGATGGACTTGCCGGAGGTGGTAACATCCTCGACGATCAGCACTCGGTCGCCATCGCGCAGTTCGGTGCCCAGAAGGTTGCCGGCATCGGCGCCATGGTCCTTGGCTTCCTTGCGGTTGGAGCAGTAGCGCACCTGCTTGCCGTAGAGCTCGCTGATGCCCATGGCGGTGATGACAGACAGCGGGATGCCCTTGTAGGCCGGGCCAAACACCACGTCAAAGTCGAGGCCGAAGTTGTCATTGATGGCCTGGGCGTAGTAAAGGCCGAGGCGATGAAGCTGATCGCCCGTGACGTAGGCACCCGCGTTCATGAAGAAGGGAGACTTGCGGCCGCTCTTCAGCGTGAAGTCGCCAAACTTCAAAACATCGCTTTCCACCATGAACTCGATGAACTCTTGCTTATAGGCCTCCATCGACCCTGCCCCTTTCCTGAGAGCTGAACTTGCTGTACCCATGATACTAAAACAGACACTCAAGGGCAGGGGAGAGCTAGGCTAATGCGGTGATGGCTTATGGCCGCGGTCCGAATCGGGCAATTCCTTACTTGCGGGCAGCGAAGGCCGCGACGCCGAAGGAACCCGGTCCGCAGTGAGATGCGATGACGCAGCCGGTTTCGACCCACTCGATCTCTTTGAAGCCGGCCTGCTTCAAACGATTTACGGCGTAGTCCTGGATTTCTTGGGAAAGTCCGGCGTTTCTGATGAGCGCCACGCGCTCGAGGTCCATCTTCTCCTCGCTCAGGAAGGCGTCAATCGCCTTGTTTACCGTGCGATCCATCGAACCGCGCAGCTTCTTGGTGGCAACCAGTTTGCCGTCGATGATCTCCACCACGGGCTTGATGCGCAGCAGCTGTGCGCCAATATAGGCGCCGTTGCTCAGGCGTCCGCCCGCGCGCAAAAACTCCAAACCGCCGGGGATGAACATCATGCGCGTACGCTCAATCTGATCGGCGACGAAGGCCTTGATGTCCTCGAGCTCGGCCTCGGGCTTTTCTTGAAGGAAACGGGCGGTGTTAGTGACGATGAGGCACTGGGCGGCCGCAACACTTTTGGTGTCGATGGCCGTGATGTAATCGCGCCCCTTACCTGCGATGAGGGCGGACTCGTAGGAGCAGGTGGTGCAGGCGGAATAGGCAAGGTACACGATGTGTGCCTCGGGATATTCTTCGTGGATGCGGTCGAACAGCGGGATGAAGTCCTGCGGTGTGCAGCCGCTCGTGCGAGGAAGCTCGCCCGTGTTTTCGTAATGGTCGAAGACGTCGGTTACGGGGAAGCTGCCATCATCAAGGCTCACGCCGCCAAAGCTGACGTGCATGGGGGCAATGTAGATGCCGTATTGCTGCGCGACCTCTGGGGTGATGTCGCTTCCGGATTCGGCAACGAGGATATATTTCGCCATGGTAATTCCTCCTGTACAAAACGGCGGATCCTCATGGGATCCCGTAGAAAGCAAATTGACGGTATTCATTATACCTATATCGCGTATCGAAAACCCTGTATAGAGAAAAATTGGACAAATGGCTGAGGTTTGATGAGTTAATTCGACAGACAGGCTGATCGTTTGCGGTTTGCGCAGACCGAGGCGTCAGCTATATGTGAGCTTAGCCCAGTTATTACCTCATGCCTTGGTGGTAGAATCACAGCTATGAATACCTACATCGCACATTACCGTTCTCCTAACGCTTCGGCTGATCGCGCCATGGGTGTGTTCGAGTTTTCCAGCTCGGCAAATGCCGGCTCGAAAGCCAACATGCACGATGCTCGCGTACGCATGCTTGAGCTATATGGCAGCAAGGCCGTTTCCTGGGTGATCGAAAAGGTGGAGATCAAGCGTGAAACCAAGGTGAAGGCACCGCTCGATGGCCAGCTGACACTTGATTTCCGCGATCCCGTGCCCGAAAAGAAGCGTCGCAGGAAAACGACCGATCGTGGAAAGGTTCAGTAAATGGAGCACATCGATCTTTTGAAAGAACTACTCGAAACGCCTTCTCCTACGGGCAGTGAAGAAACCGTTGCCGCGCTGGTGCGCGGGCGTCTTTCCGGCGTGGCCGATGAAATCGAAACCAATACCATGGGCTCGGTCCATGCCCGCCTTGAGGGCGCAGGTGACGGCCCGTCTTTCATGCTTGCCGC
>CAYZCY010000047.1:0-2787 GCA_964477115.1 uncultured Eggerthellaceae bacterium
TCATTGGGGCTACTACGCGTACGGGTTTGCTGACAGGTCCTCTGCGCGATCGCTTTGGCGTTTCTTTCCGCATGGAATACTATTCGCCCGAAGAGCTTGCCGCCATCGTCAAGCGCTCTGCCGCCATCCTCGATGTAAGCATTGACGAAGAAGGCGCCCTCGAGATTGCTCGTCGCAGCCGCGGTACGCCGCGTTTGGCCAACCGCCTTCTCAAGCGTGTGCGCGACTTTGCCCAAGTGCGCGGCAACGGCGCAATTGATGAGGACATGGCTGCCCGCGCTCTCGACTTCTTTGAGGTGGATCAGGTGGGCCTTGATGCAGTGGACAACAAGCTGCTCGAGATTCTGTGCCAGCAGTTCGGTGGTCGCCCGGTGGGTCTGACTACTCTCGCCGCCGCCCTTTCGGAAGATCCGGATACGGTTGAAGACGTGTACGAGCCCTATCTCATGCGACAGGGACTTATCATGCGCACTCCTAAGGGCCGCCAGGCAACCGCCCGCGCCTTCGATCATTTGGGAATCGGTTTGCCCGAGGCTTAAGGCTTGGGCTACCCTATACGGTGCGCAATGCACTCGCGTCGGCGGTTCAAGTTAAGGAAGGCTTATGCTCCACCAAGATTTTCTGATGCGCATGATTCTCGATCTCGTTGCGGCTATGCAGCGCAGCTACACGCGCTCTCGAGGCCAGAAGGATCCAGAAGGGGCCGCTGCTCTGCTGGAGCTGGCCGTCGGGGAGGCAACCGACATCGACGGATCGGTGCTGCTTTCGCTTTCTCCTGACTCTATTGCTAGCATTTTGCAGGTGTCCGGGACTGAACCTCAGCTGATAGAGCACTTATCTCGCAGTCTTCTGCTGGCATCTGACTATCATCGTGAGGCGGGAAAAGAGGACTTGAGCAGGCTGCGCGAGGAGCAAGCTTATGCTCTGGCGGCCGCTTACGGAATCGAGCTATCGTCTTGCGACATCAGCCCTGACGAATTGGAGAGATTGTTCGAAAAAACTCTCTCGGAATAGGCAGAATCACGATTATTTTTGTAGCAAGATGGCGTATAGTAGCTAGGGTCCCAAAAAGGAACGTAGTAGGTCGCATTACGACCAGCGTAGTTCTTCCCTCGGTGAACGGAGGGAAGAGGAAAGAGGAAGTAACATGGCAGAAGGAACTGTTAAGTGGTTTAACCCGGAGAAGGGTTACGGCTTCATCTCTCAGAAGGATGGCGAGGATCTCTTCGTTCATTTCTCTGAGATTCAGATGGACGGCTTCAAGACCCTCGACGAAGGCGCAGCTGTGTCCTTCGAGGTAACCACCGGCCAGAACGGCAAGCTTCAGGCCAGCAACGTCGTCAAGCTCTAAGCTTCGCTCTTGCTCAATTACCTGTCGAGGCCCGCATTTGCGGGCCTTGTTGTTTATGGGCGGCTGTTTGCAAGTTGCCCAGTCCAGAGGCTCTTTCCAGAGGCTCTTAGCGGATGAACATCGCGTCGCCGAAAGAGAGCATGCGGTAGCGTTTGTCAATGGCGTGCTGGTAGGCCGCGAGCAGCTTCTCGCGGCTTGAGAAGGCGCTCACCAGCATCATGAGCGTACTGCGCGGGACGTGGAAGTTGGTGATCATGGCATCTACCACGTTGAACTTGAACCCCGGCAGGATGTAGAGCGCCGTGGCCTCGCGGTCGCGCGCCGTGAGCGCGCCTCGTCCGCAAGCCTGCGCGTCTGAGCCCGCTTTCGCCGTACCGTTGTCCTCTGCGTCCCCATCCCACGCGCTTTCCAAGCTGCGCACGCTGGTGGTGCCTACGGCGATAACGCGACCACCGTTTGCGCGGGTCTCGGCGATGGCGTCAATGGTTCGCTGCCCGACGGTGAAGAACTCGGTATGGATCTGGTGCTTTGCGGGGTCTTCTTCGTCGATCACGCGGAAGGTGTCGAGACCCACTTCGAGTTCGACCGTTTCCCATCGGACGCCCTTTTCCTGTAGACGCTCGATTAGCTCGGGTGTAAAGTGCAGGCCGGCGGTAGGTGCTGCGGCCGAGCTCTCGCGCTTGGAGAACACGGTCTGGTAGAGCTCGGTGTCGCCCGCGTAGTTTTTGATGTAGGGCGGAAGCGGTGTGTTGCCCACGGCATGCAGGGCTTCGTCGAGGGAGGGCATGACAGTGGTGAGCTTGGCCACGCGCTCGCCCTTCTGCGCACCCTTCGCCCAGTCGACTATTTCGGCAGAGAGGGCGACCTTACCTTCGCTATCTTCAAAATCAACGATCGCACCCGTGCCTGGTTTCAGGCGCTTGCCGGGGCGAACGAGTACTTCCCAGTAGGCGCAGGTGTTGGTGCGCGGCTCGGCTCCCGCTACCTCACGCAGCAAAAAGACTTCAGCCGCACCGCCCGTGCCGCGCTTAGCGCCAAGGAGACGCGCTGGCAGTACGCGGGTCTCGTTGGCCACCAGAAGATCGCCCGGTTCCAAGAAGTCGTAGATGTCTCGGAAGATGCGGTCCTCAAGCGCCCCCGTTTCTCGATCCATGACAAGCAAACGGCAGCCGTCGCGTTCGGCTGCTGGTTCCTGCGCGATGAGTTCTTCGGGCAGATCGTAATTGTAGTCTTCGGTCTTCATGACGCCGATGGGGTAGTTGTTCACGATGCTTCCTCGGGTTGGGATTACGTGGCGCAAAGCAGAGTGCGTGACGCGGCGGTCTGCTTTTTTGGGATGCCAAATGGTCAAACATGGAATTATAGACCACCGCGTGTCGCACTTCTAACAGATGCGTGACATATGGCTGCTGACTATGGCTGCTGACTATGGCTGC
>CAYZCY010000047.1:2887-9049 GCA_964477115.1 uncultured Eggerthellaceae bacterium
TATGGCTGCTGACTATGGCTGCTGACTATGGCTGCGTTGAGCTTTCAGTTGAGCTTTCGCGCAGCTGCTTTAAAATGGCACGTTTGCGCGCTTGCTTGTCAGCGTACGCGGCCTTCTCCGCGCGCCTGGCCTGAGCGGCGGCTTCATCGGCGGCGATTTGCTCGCGGCGAGCTGTCGCCTCGGCCTCCTTGGCCGCCTTGCGGGCCTGCTTGCGCATATCACGCTTGACGCGTGCCTCTTCTTCGGAAAATCGACAGGCGCAATAGTTTTGGCGGTACATCCCCGCCTCGCGCGAGCGCTGCGTGGCCTTGTCGTAGTAGGGACGGTAGTCAACGAAGCACGCCGAAACGCCTGCAGCATGAGCCGCGCGTTCGAGCTCCTCGCGGATGATGGCGGTGTACTGGTAGGGACTGACCGACAGCGTGGTGCCAATGCTGCTAAAGCCATGCTCGGCAGCGTAGCGCGCGGTCTCTTCAAAGCGCATGCGGTAGCAGGCTCGGCAACGGGTCTGGCGAGACTGCTCAGCGGCAGAGGCGTCCGTGGAGTTTTCAGCGCCCGCAGCATCCCCCTGGCCAGCTCCGACAAGCGCTGCGTTGTCAGCCTCATGAATGATCACGCCGTGCTTGGCATGCGCGGCATCGCCGATGCGCCCGACAACGGCCTCCCATGACGTAGGATCATAAGGCCCCTCGATCACCTCAAGCGCCTCGTCCTTTGCCCAAAAGCTCAGGGTTTCCAGACGACGAGCGTACTCTTCGTCAGGGTGGATGTTGGAATTCGCGTAATAGATCACCGGCTCAACGCCGCTTTCGCGCGTCAGGCGAACGGGCTCCATCGAGCACGGCCCGCAGCAGGCGTGGAGCAGTAATTTTGTTGGGTTTTCAGATGGGGTGTTCATGTGCTTTATACTAGCAGATTTAGAAAAAGAAACTCCGCCGTGTGCTACAGCCAGGCTGTGGCGGATTCAAAAGGTATGGAAGGTGAGCACAATAATGCAGACAGTCGAAAAGTCCTATCGGGCAATCTGCTTTGACCTCGACGGAACCTTGCTTCCCATGGATCTCGAGCTGTTCATGAACGGCTACTTCGGGTTCTTGGCGCGCTTTGCCGCTACGAAGGGCCTTGAGGTTGAGCGGTTCCTCAAGGGTCTCAAGGCAGGAACTAAGGCCATGGCCGTCAGCGGCGAGGATGTGGTCAACGCCGATGCATTCTGGAGCATCATGCTGGGCTACGTCGATGACGCAGACCGCGATTGGGAAAGCGTTTTCGAGGAGTTTTATCTCAGCGACTTCAAGCACGTGGGGGATGAAGTGGTGGCCAATCCTGCTGCCGCACGAGCTGTGCGTACGCTGAAGGAAAAGGGCTACACCCTGGCACTGACCACCATGCCGATGTTTCCCTCCCTGGCCGTAGCCGAGCGCCTGCGTTGGGCTGGCATCGACGCCGATGTCTTCGACCGCATCACCACGTACGAGAACTCGCGCTCGGTCAAGCCCCGTCAGACCTATTACGCGGAGAACCTCGCCGCTTTGGGGGTTCGCGGCGAAGATGTTCTCATGGTGGGTAACAACACCGTCGAAGACCTGGCCTTCCTCGATCTCGGGGCGGACGGCTACGTTATCACCGATCACCTGATCGATCCGCTGAACTACGATTTCAGCACCATCAAGCACGGGACCATGGAGGAGTTCGCGGCTTGGGCTGAGGCGCTTCCCATATGCGTAAACCCGGCCAGCAAGGTTGATGTGGGCGTGATCGACCCGGAAGTGACTCGTCGTGTTCTCGAGGAGAACGCCGTTGTTGACATCGACCTCGATGAGGCGCTCCGTAAGGCGGGTGCCGTGATAGACGATCCCACCTATGAGGCAGCCAAGGGCGGTAAGTCCAAGGCGGCGAAGCTTTTCGGAGAAGAGGCGGGCGATTAATGGCTCTGTTCGATTGCGCCCTCGATGCGCAAAGCGGCAACGCCCGTGCGCTCACCTTCGAAACCGCTCATGGCAGCTTTCAGACCCCGATGTTCATGCCGGTTGGCACTCACGCCACCGTGAAGGGCATCATGCCCGATCAACTGCATGACTTGAACTCGCAGGTAGTCCTTGCGAACACCTACCACCTGTCCATGCGCCCGGGCGCCGACCTGCTCGCTGAAGCTGGCGGCGTGCATAAGTTCATGAACTATGACGGCCCCATGCTCACTGACTCGGGCGGATTCCAGATATTTTCGCTGGCTGACACGGTGAAGCTTGACGATGATGGCGTGAACTTCCGATCCATCTACGACGGCGCGAAGATTCGCTGGACTCCGGAAGACAACATGGACATCCAGCAGAAGATTGGCGCCGACATCGTCATGCAGCTCGACCAGTGCCCGCCATATCCCGCGACGCGCGAGTTCGTTGAGCGTGCGGTTGACCTGTCGAGCGCATGGGCGAAGCGCTGCCTAGCTGCACACACGCGTGAGGATCAGACGCTGTTCGGCATCGTTCAGGGCGGCATGCACCTCGATCTTCGCCTTGAGTCCATCCGCCGCCTGCTTGAAATCGAGCAGGAAAGCCTGGCTGCGGGCCACAAGCGCTTTGGCGGCTTCGGTATCGGCGGCTATTCGGTTGGCGAAGATCACGAAACCATGTTCGAAACACTTGGTGACGTGGCCCGCGCGTGCCCCGAGGACAGACCGCGCTATCTCATGGGCGTGGGTAACCCCACGACGCTCGTCCGCGCCGTGCGCGAAGGCGTCGATATGTTTGACTGCGTGCTTCCCACGCGTACGGCTCGCATGGGTACGGCGTTTTCGAGCACGGGTCGCATGAACATGCGCAACGCAAAGTACGTGCATGACTTCGGTCCGCTTGATGACAAGTGCAGCTGTCCTACCTGCCAGCAGTTTAGCCGATCCTATATCCGTCATCTCGTCAAGCAGGACGAGATGCTCGGCGGCATTCTGCTGTCCATCCACAACCTCCACTTCCTCATCGATCTCATGCGCCGTGCGCGCGAGGCCGTTCTCGCAGATGCTTACGAGGAGTTTTATGCAGAATGGATGAGCGGCCCGGGCGCCAAGGATTACTAGGCTACCAAGCCTGTCGTCAGGACGTACTTGTGGCAAAATAGAAGAGTTTTACTAACCGCATCATAAGGAGTTTTTTGCTCATGGCTTTGGAGCGAAACGCAAAGAAGAAACCCGCACGCACCACTGACCAGAAAAACGTCTGGCTGCTCGTGCTCACCACCCTTCTCGTCGCGGTCTCGGTCGCGCTGTTCACGCCGCCGAGCGAGAAGATCAACCAGGGTCTCGACATCCAGGGCGGCCTGTCGGTCGTCCTCACCGCGGAAAGCGCCGACGGCGAACCTGTCACCGCCGAGGACATGGAGAAGAGCCAGGCTATCATCGAGAGCCGCGTGAACGCGCTCGGCGCCTCCGAGGCCACCGTCCAGGTCCAGGGCGCCGACCAGATCCTCGTGCAGATCCCGGGCCTGTCCGACACCGAGGAGGCCCTCGAGACCATCGGGCGCACCGGTTCGCTTACCTTCGCGCGCCTCGACTCCTTCACCGACGAGACGGTGAAGAGCCAGATCGAGTACGGCTACTACGCGAGCCAGCAGACCGTCACCGACGACTTCGGCAACTCCTTCCCCACGGGCACTGTCGAGTACATGGAGGTCGAGCCCGGCACCTACACGCCGCTCATCACCGGCGACCAGATCGTAAACGTCACCGTCGGCCAGGCCTCCGACCTGTCCACCGACTACGCCGTCAACATCTCGCTTAACTCCGAGGGCGCAGCGGCCTTTGCCGAGGCGACCGCCGAGCTTGCACCCACCAACGGCCAGATCGTCATCATCCTCGACGGCGAGGTCCAGTCCGCTCCCGCCGTCCAGTCCGAGATCACGGGCGGCCAGGTCTCCATCACGGGCAACTACACGCTCGAGGAGGCCAAGGCCCTGCAGACCGTGCTCGAGAGCGGATCCTTGCCGGTGAACTTCGAGTACGCTCAGAGCCAGGTCGTCGGTCCCACCTTGGGCCAGGACGCGCTCGCCAAGGGCGTTGTCGTGGCGCTTGTCGGCCTCGCCATCGTCATGATCTATCTCTTCGCCTTCTACAAGGGCCTGGGTCTTATCGCGGCGCTCGCCATGGCGGTCTTCGCCGTGCTCTACTTAGGCATCCTGGCCGCGCTCTCCCTCTTCGGCCTGTTCAGCCTGTCGCTTGCCGGCATCGCGGGCATCGTGCTCACCATCGGCATGGCGGCAGACTCCTCCATCCTCACGCTCGAGCGCTTCCGCGAGGAAATCCGCATGGGCAGAAGCGTTCGCGCCGCGTCCATCTCGGGTGTCAAGCACGCCATCGTCACCTCCATCGACGCCGACTCGGTTACGCTCGTCTCGGCGCTCACCCTGTTCTTCCTGGCAAGCGCCTCCGTCAAGGGCTTCGGCCTGACGCTTGCCATCGGCATCTGCTGCGACATCATCATGATGCTCATCTTCAAGGCGCCGCTCATCCGCCTGCTCGCGCCCAAGGTGATTGCGAACAACCCCGGCTTCTGGGGCATCTCCGACAGCCTGGCGGCAGCCGAGTACGGCCGTGCCTTCGGTTCGGGCAAGCTGGCGCTTCCCTTGGGCAAGAAGGGCGCTGCCCCCGCAGCCACCGCTGCTGCAACCGATGAAAAGGCTGGCGAAGACGAGCGCGCCGCAGACGCAGCACCCGCAACCGCTCCGGCCATCAAGGGCCGCTTCATCAAGCGCGACATCAACTTCATGGGCCACCGTAAGGTGTTCCTCACCATTGCCGCGGTTCTCATGGTCGTCTCCTTCTCCGTCATGGGCCTGCGCGGCTTCAACTTCGGCATCGAGTTCGTAGGCGGCACCTCGGTTGAGTTCCAGGACACGGGCGAGGTCACCATCGAGCAGATGCGCGACGCCTTCGAGGAGGCGGGCGAGCCCGACGCCGTCATCCAGACCACCTCGGCTGACGGCGCAAGCGGCTTCCTCGTGCGCACCACTACCACGAGCCCCGAAGACGCTGCTGCAAGCGCAACGCAGGTCGCAGGTGCGCTCGGCCTTTCCACGGAAAGCTTCGAGGTGACCACCATCGGCCCCGACTGGGGCGCGGGCGTCATCAAGTCCTCCATCATCGCCTTCGTGGTGTCGCTGCTTTTGATCATCGCCTACATCGCCTTCAGGTTTGAGTACAAGATGGGCGTCATGGCCGTTGTGGCCCTGCTGCACGACATCATCCTGGTGGTGGGCATCTACGCCCTCGTGGGCCGCGAGATCACGCCGAACGCCGTGGCGGCGCTGCTCACCATCCTGGGCTATTCGCTCTACGACAAGATCGTCGTGTTCCACCGCATCAACGACAACATGCAGGGCGAGGAGATTCGCTGCACCTTCTTCACCATGGCGAACCACTCCATCAACCAGGTGTTCATTCGTACGCTGAACACCTCGATCACGTCGCTCATTCCGGTGCTCGCAATGCTCTTCTTCGGCGGCGAGACCCTGAAGGACTTCGCCTTCGCCATGGCATGCGGTCTTATCATCGGCTCCTACTCCTCGATCGCCGTAGCAACTCCGCTCTACTGCCTGTGGAAGGAGCGCGAGCCGCGCTACGCCAAGCTCAAGAAGAAGTACGGCGACGTGGTCGACGTGTTCGAGTTCGACCATTCCGGCACCACGGGCATCTCGTCTGTCCCGCTCGCCCGCATCGAGGCTGAGGCGCGCGCCGCCGAGAAGGCAGCCAAGGAAGCTGAGAGGGCCGCAAAGCCCGCCGAGAAGAAAGGAAGCAAGCATGGTTCGCGAGGGAAGCGCTCCTAATTTCTGCCCGCCCACGGAAGAGGGCATCACCATTGTCGTGACCGACGAGCGCGGCGATGAGCTCACGCTTGAGTTCCTCGGCCTCATCATCCACGAGGGCAAGGACTACGGTTTCTTCATGCCCGTCGACGAGGACAATCCGGCTCTGTCTTCTGGCGAGCTGGTTTTGCTTGAGGTTGTGGAAGAGGACGAAGAGGGTCAGCCCTCTGAGTTCGAGCTGGTCACCGACGAGGCTATCGCCAACGACGTCTACGCAGCCTTCCGCGAGGCAACCAAGGACCTCTATCTGTTCGAGTAAGTTTTCGATGCGGTGACGCTGGGAAAAGCACGTCACTAGTCCTCGCCGCAAAA
>CAYZCY010000048.1:0-8524 GCA_964477115.1 uncultured Eggerthellaceae bacterium
GATGCCCTAGTACTGCCAGGCCAAGAGATATCAATCAACCTCACCCAATGCTGCCCCGAAACTAGCATCGAACCACAAGCTGGGCCCATCAGCATCTCCTACGAAGATGACGACTTGCTCATCTTAGACAAGCCTGCAGGTATAGTGGTGCACCCCAGTCGCGGTCACAAGGGCGGCACGCTTTGCAATTACGTCTCTCACTACCTGAGCGAAAAGGGAGAGCATCCAATCCCCCACCCCGTCAACCGCCTCGATCGAGAGACAAGCGGACTTGTCGTCTTCGCCAAACACGCGCACGCGCAAAACCTCTTGGCAAAAGACCTGCATACCAAGCGCTTCGAACGCCACTATCTCGCGCTCTGCGAAGGGGACACGCCTGCCTTCGGCACCATTGACGCGCCCATCGCGCGAATCACCGACGTCTACGGATCGTTTGGCGTACGCGAAGACGGAAAGCGAGCTGTCACTCATCTCAAGACGCTTGCACGCTTCTCCCATGATGAAGAAAACAAGCGCTTCTCTCTTACACAACTCACCCTGGAAACAGGCAGAACGCATCAGATCCGCGTACACATGAGCCACATTGGCCATCCCCTTTTGGGCGACACAGCGTATGGAAAGGCCTCGTCGCTCATTGAAAGACCGGCCCTTCACTCCTGGAAGCTAAACCTCATCCATCCCGTCACTCAAAAGGCCATCCACCTTGAGTCACCGCTGCCGCAAGACATGACGCAACTCATTGAGCTGCCGGCTAGCTTCGGTTTAGCAGATCCCGAATGACATAACCCGCGATCATCTGGCCCATGATGGGCGGCATGTACGACATGGTGCCCAGACACGCACGCCGATCCGTCTGCGCAGCCCCGTCTTCCTGCACGGGCTTTGCCGGCTGCTCGCATGAGTAGAGAACCCTGAGCGATTTGATACCACGAGCACGCGCCTGCTTGCGCATAGCTCGACAAAGCGGGCAATGCTGCGTTTCGTACAGATCGGCGAAGGCAAGCTTTGTCGGATCAAGCTTGTTTGCCGCCCCCATGCTCGAAATCAAAGCTATGCCCTTATCCTCGGCATATTGAGCCAGGGCAAGTTTCGCAGAAACGGTATCGATGGCATCCACGATGTAATCGATATCCTCGGGAAGAGAGCTCATGACCTCATCGAAGTTTTCGGGAAGCACGAAGACATCGCGTCCCTCAACCTTCACTTCGGGGTAGATATCGTGAGCCATGGCGCACATAACCTCGACTTTGCGTCGACCGACGGTGCTCTGGAAGGCAAGGGCCTGGCGATTCACATTGCTCAACTGAACCTCATCTCCATCGACGAAAACAAGGTGACCGACGCCGCCGCGCACCAGGGCCTCGGCACAGCTTGCGCCGACACCGCCAACGCCGAACACGACCACGCAGGCCCCATCAAGCTTGGCGATTCCGTCTTCGCCCATCACGCGCCTCAAGCGGCTCTTTGCGTCTTCCACGTAAACCTCCTCTTCACACCTCACCATGATAGCGCTTTGAGTCCCAGTCCCCATCTTTCCGAGCGCTTAGCTTCGCGAAAAAGAAAAAGGGGTCGCCGCACTTCGCGACAACCCCTGAACAAGCATCTGGTAACAAAAGTTACTTGATGGAGATAGCAGCGCCTGCCTCCTCGAGCTTGGCCTTGACTTCCTCGGCCTTGTCCTTGTTGACACCCTCGACAACCGGAGCCGGAGCGCCCTCGACGAGAGCCTTAGCCTCCTTGAGGCCGAGACCGGTGATCTCGCGGACAACCTTGATGACGCCGATCTTCTGATCGCCGAAGCCCTCGAGGACAACGTCGAACTCAGTCTTCTCCTCAGCAGCAGCCTCAGCCGGAGCAGCAGCAACAGCAACAGCAGCCGGAGCAGCAGCGGAAACGCCAAAGGTCTCCTCGATGTCCTTAACGAGCTCGGAAGCCTCGAGAAGGGTCATCTCCTTCAGAGCCTCAATGATCTCTGCACGAGTAATAGCCATGTTAGTAATCCTTTCAAAGTGATCGGGTTTTTCCGATCGATCCATTTAATGTAAAGTTACGCGGCGCAACTTAGGCCGCTTTGCTGCTTACGCAGCTTCCTTCTGATCGGCAACTGCCTTGACGGCGCGAGCCAGACCAGACGGCAGACCGTTGACGCAAACGGCAAGACCGCGTGCGACGCCGTTGATAGCACCGGCGATCTGAGCGAGAAGCACCTCGCGAGACGGCAGAGCAGCGATTGCCTCCACCTCTGCGGCGGTGACAGCCTTGCCCTCCATGAGGCCGCCCTTGATCTCGAGTTTCTTGCTGGTCTTAGCGAACTCCTTCACAGCCTTTGCAGACGCAGCAACGTCAGCGCCGGAGAAGATAAACGCGCTCGGACCCTCAAGAATGTCGTCGAGGGTGGGCAGCTCAGCCTCGGAGAGAGCCAGGCGAACGAGCGTGTTCTTGTAAACCTTGATAGAAGCGTCAGCCTCGCGGATGGCCTTGCGAAGAGCCTCCATCTCCTTAACGGAGAGACCGCGATAGTCTACAACCCAAACAGCGCTCACGCCATCAAGGTCAGCCTTGACCTTGGCGAGCATCTCAGTGTTCTGAGCATTCGGCATATGGTACGTACACCTCCTTTTTCCCAAACTCACGTTCCGCCCTTTTCGGGTGGGATCGAAGCCCGAGAAAAGGAACGACCCCTGCAATCTCAAGACGGCAGGGGTCGATAAGCTTTATGTATTACGACCACCTCGGCGGGCCACTTTCGTGATTAAACCCTGTTTGGGTACCTGCTGTCTTAAGCAGCGGAACTATTCTGTTACGCACTGTGAAAAACACAGCCTTTATATCATAGCGAATCGTAATACCTTGTCAATATACTTTTTATGCAGTCAGCGTATTTTCCGCATTAGCTTCAAGGCTTTCATCTGCGTCTTCATCCGAAGGAGCCGCCTGCGCTTCGTTTTCAATGGACTCCGTCATGGCCGTGGTGCCAATCTCGAGGACTGTATTGAGGGAACCGGACTCTAGGTAGCTGAAGGTGATCGGGTCGCCCTCACGATAGCTGACGATCTCGATAAGCCCGGGCAGCGAGCAATCGAAGATGCCCTCAACACCGCTCAAGGTGACGTAGAAGTGCGAATTGCCTTCGATAACCGCCTGCGCCATGGTGCGGATGGTGCCGCTTGCGGACAGTGCGCTGCTCGTATCCGCAGTACCAGAGGCAACGCCGTTAGAGGCCAGCAAAGCCTCGTAGTTCTTCTGGCACTCGGCCACGGTGGCACCCGTCGCAACGTTTTGGTAACGCTGGATGTCGATCATGGCGAACTGCTTGGCAACGCCGGATGCATCCTTCAGGGCCATGAAGTAAGTGGGCTGGCCGTTAACGTTGATGAGCAAGGGGAAGGTGGCCTCATAGCCAAGGTCCTGAACCTGGCCTTCCGCCGACATCATGGCAGACTGCTCGGTTGCGCCAGGGACGCTGTAGAAGTGGGATTCCTGCGTACGCTGGTTCATCAAAACAATGCCGATGATGGAGTCGTCAGCAGTAGCGGAGGTAACTCCGGAATACACCCAGACGTCATCGTCCTTGGCGAGGTAGTTGTAACCGAGAAGACCATCGGTACCCGGCGTGGTCTGCATGACGTTTTCCTGGCCGAGGAAGGAGTTCAGCCAACCGTTGTTGTACTTGCCATACCAGTTGTACTGCTGGATAAGCAGATCGGCGGGATACACGCCGTCAACCCACTGGGGGCACTCCTCAATGGCGAGATCCTGGCACTCGCCCGTGGTGGCATCGCATAGAACCACACGGCTAATGGTGGTGCCGCCGAACAGGCCGATGGTACGGGTCTGCACCGGGCAGATCCACCAAGCGTGGCCCTCTTCGTCGATCTCGAAGGAGAAGTCGTCGAACATGTAGAAGGGATAGCTCAGCTGCACGTGACGATAGATGTTGCGGAAGAGCGGCTCGGACTGAGAGTAGTAAATCGGGGAATCGCCCAGGCGCACGATTTCTGCATCCTGAGTGGTCATGTTGACCAGGGAGTACGCGGGAATACCGCCCTCGCGGTTAGTAAACCACTTGATCAGATCTGCGTAGCCAAGCGGGCTTACGCGAACCGGCTCACCCTGATAGTTGATCTGGCTGTACATCGTGGAGATCTCGAACTGGCTGACGTACTCGGGGATGGCGCCCATCTCGCGATTGCCGTAGAGGATGGCGATCTCTCGGTCGATGACCGGAATCTCGGAATAGTTGACCTCCTGGATGTCCTCGGCAAACTCAAGCGTGTCTGTCTGCAGAACGCTGGCGTACTTTGCCGCGTTGCCAGGAATGACGGCAAAGGACAGAACCGCGCCCACAACGCCGACAAGCGCTACGGCAACCGGAATATAGGAAGCAAACTTGAAGGCCTTGGCCTTGCTTGCGCTCGGAGGACGAAGCTCATCGCCCTTGGCTGCGCTGCGGGACTTCCACGTGAGGAACAAGAACAGCGGCAGCAAGATAATGACGATCGCGAACATCCACGTGTCAACGCTGTGGATGTTGATAGGCGGATGGAACCACCAGTAGGCGAACGCAAGGCAAAGCACCAGAAGAACGGCCAAGGCAATAAGGGCCTTCTTGCTGAAGCTCTTCAGCTTGTCGAAGAACGAAAGATCAATATGCGGCGTGTGCGCGCCTCCATGACCACCTCGCCCGCCACGGTCGTCCCCTGCGTCGGCACCCGCCTGTGAGCCCTGATCGCTAGCTGCCTGAGCGGGGTCCACGTTGATGGGCTCGCTTTTCTGCCCACCACCAAAGGGAGATTGGCCTCCTCCAAAAGGCGACTGCCCGCCGCCAACGTCACCCGTGTTGACGCCCGATTGCTTCAAGGCTTCAAGCAGGGCTTCGATACCTGATTGCTGCTTCACACGCTATCCTTCCTCAAATAGTCATAAAACTCTTAGTGCTTAACTCGTCCATTATAAGACAGTGCGCCCAGCCCCTTGCGGAGCCGAGCGCACCATCATCAGTTTGTCAATTTTCGCAGCGGGGCTTTTTGCTTATGCATCCGGACAGGACTCCCAAGCGCCCATTCCGCGCGCAACTAAGCCAGAGTCCTCAAAACGTACTGCAGGATGCCGCCGTTTTCGTAGTACCTGCCCTCCGTCGGCGTATCCACGCGAACAATCGCCTCAAATGCCAGTTCGGACCCATCGGCGCGAAGCGCGCTTACCGTAACCTCGCGCGGTTCGGGAACACCCCGCGTGAAGTCAATCGGCGCAATGGAAATTCGCTCGCTTCCGTCTAAGCCGAGCACCTCCGCGTTCTGACCCTCTTTGAACTGCAGGGGCAGAATGCCCATTCCAATGAGGTTGGACCTGTGGATTCGCTCGAAGCTTTCCGCGATAACCACACGCACGCCAAGCAGCATCGGCCCCTTTGCCGCCCAATCGCGGGAAGATCCGCTTCCGTACATCTTCCCCGCAAGGATGGCCAGCGATGATCCTTCATTGCCATAGCGAACCGCGGCATCGTAGATGGTTTCGATCCCTCCGGCAACGAAGTCTCGCGTCCAGCCGCCCTTCCTTCCCTCGGCAAGCTTGTTGAGAAGCTTGACGTTGGCAAAGGTGCCTCGCATCATGACCTCATGGTTGCCTCGACGAGATCCGTAAGTGTTGAAGTCGGCAGCGCTCACGCCTCGGGCTTCAAGGTAGAGAGCCGCCGGCGAAGCTGCGGCGATGGAACCAGCGGGAGAAATGTGGTCGGTAGTAATAAAGTCGTCGAAGAAACCGATGACGCGGGCGGCCTTGATGTTTTCAGGTGAACCAGGTTCGCGCTCCATACCGTCGAAATAGGGGGCACGCCTCACATAGGTGGAGCCCTCATCCCAAGCAAAGGTATCACTCGGCTCGACCTCAATGGCTTCCCAAGACTCGTCTCCTGCGTACAAACTCTGCGTTCCTATAGTGTAAAGCTCGGCAGTAACGCATTCTTTCACCAGGCGTGACAATTCATCGGCATCAGGGGCAACATCGGCAAGATACACCGGCTCGCCTTCTGCATCAAAGGCAAGGGGGTCTTTTTCAATGTCAATGTTCATGGTGCCTGCCACGGCATAGGCGATCACGCTTGCGGGCGCCATGAGGTAGTTTTGAGAAACGTCGGGCGAAATGCGGCCGTCAAAGTTACGGTTACCCGACAGAACGCTTGCCAGCTCAAGCTTGTCGGCAAGCTCGTGCACGGGATCGGACAGAGGCCCGGAGTTGCCAATGCAACTCATGCAGCCGAAGCCGCAGGTGTAAAAACCCAGCTGTTTGAGAGAATCAAGCAAACCCGCGCGTTCGAGCATAAGCTCAGTGGCGCGGCTTCCAGGCGCGAGGATGGTCTTAACCCAAGGTTTGGGGGTAAGGCCCCTGTTGACGAGGTTTCGAGCCATGAGACCCGCCGCGATCATCATGGCGGGATCGGTTGCCGTTGTACAGCTGGTCACCGCCGCAATTGCCACCGCACCGTGTCCAAGCTCATAGTCAACGCCATGCAGTTTAAGTTTCTCTCGATGGCCAAGATCAAGATTTCGCTCGGAGCAAATCTCCCGGAAGCGCTCGCCCGCCTCGCTGCGCAGGATTCGATCATGAGGCCTAGACGGACCCGCAATGGAAGCTTCAACGCTCGAAAGATCCAGCTCGATCACCTGGGCGTATACGCGCTCTTCAGCTGCCGCACCACCCCAGAAGCCCTGCGCCTTGGCATAAGCCTCGACAAGCTCGAGCTGCTCCTGCGAGCGGCCGGTCATGCGAAGGTAGTCAATGGTGCTTCCGTCTACGGGGAACAGCGTGCAGGTGCTGCCGTATTCGGGAGTCATATTGGAGATGCAGGCTCGCTGCTGAGCGGTAAGGGATGCCAAACCATCGCCAAAACACTCGACGAAGCAGCCAACCACGCCCTGCGCGCGAAGAGTTTTCGCGAAGGTAAGCGACACGTCCATAGCCGACACACCCGGCTGCAGGCAACCGCTTAGCTTTACGCCCACAACACGCGGAACCAAGGTGGTGATGGGCTGACCCAAAGCTGCAGCCTCAGCCTCAATACCGCCAACGCCCCACCCCAACACGCCAATGCCGTTAGCCGTCGGTGTATGGGAATCGGTGCCCACCAGCGTATCGAAATAAACAACGGGATTGCCGTCCACGCCGACGCGTCCGTTATGGGAACGAGCCACAACGGTGGCAAATTTCTCGATGTTGAGTTGATGGCAGATACCCTGGCCAGGCGGCACGATGTGCACGTTTTCGAAAGACTCCTGAGACCACTTCAAAAAGCTGTAGCGCTCAGCATTGCGCTTATGTTCAAGCAGCATATTCTCATCCATGCAGCCTTCACAGCCGGCAAAATCTGCGATGACCGAATGATCGATGACCAAATCACAGGGGATTTGCGGATTGATCAGCTTAGGGTCGCCCCCTAGAGCCTCACACGCTTCGCGCATAACGGCAAAGTCCACGAACACAGGCACGCCGGTAAAGTCCTGAAAGAGAACGCGAGCCGGGGAAAAAGCAATCTCTCCTCCTGCTTGCCCCGCAAGCCCCGCCTCGACGATCCTTTGAGAGAAAAGGCGGGCTTCATCGTCATCTGAAACGTTGCGCAAAACGTTTTCCAGCAAAACGAGGAGCGATAGGGGCAACTTGTCCGCCCCTTCGACTGCGCTTACAGGAAAATAAGTATAAGAATTTGCGCCAGCTTGCAGCTTAGCCTCACGAATAGTCATGTGAAAGTCCTTTACTTGGAGACGTTTTCGACGATCTGAGCAGCTCTCTTACGGAGCCAGCCCTTAGCGTTGGCGGCATCGAAAGCCATGCGCACGCCAAGCTGCTCCTTGACGTTTTGGGAAATCTTGCCAGCGGAGAAGTCGACAACTGCGACCAACATATCCTGGAACTCAAGGTCGCCGTGATAGCACTGAATCGCCTCATCGAGCAGCGGCCATACCTTTTCGGACCGATTTTCCGTGGTAGCGCCCAATTTGCAAAGGAAACGCAGAGCCGAAAGACGAACCGGCCCATTATCCTCATCAAAGAGCGCGGTTTCCGCCCCATCGATAGCCTTGTCGCAAGCACGAGAATCAAAAGGAACAAGCAGAGTGAGCGCATCGAGCACTTCCCAGCGAGTTTGAGCCTCATCGAAATCAAGAACGCTCACAAGGGTAGGAATGTATGGCACCAAAACCTCGGGGTCCTCTTTGGCAACTGCAGAAATCACACACGAGGCCTTCTGCCTGCTGCGCCGCGATCCTGAAGCAACCTGCTCGATGGCCAGTTGCAGCTCTTCAGAAATGGGGAGGTTGGTCGTAGTGGAGGAAGTCTTTCCGCTCATCACAGCATCCTTCAGTCAATGTGGCAAAAATAGTGACAGATAATCACCAGTATTATAAGCAAAGGCGAAAAAGTGCCTCGATTTGAAAAAGGCCAATTAACATTTCTGCAAAGCAAAGCCCATAAAACAAGAAAGCCGGCCAAACGGCCGGCTCGTCTTCCCCTGGAGATGCGAAAGCATCCC
>CAYZCY010000049.1:0-8513 GCA_964477115.1 uncultured Eggerthellaceae bacterium
TTAGCAGTTCGAGCTTGAGCAGCCTGAGTCAAGTGGTTCGAGCTCAAGCAGCCCGATTAGTGGCGCTTGCAGTGCTTGTGGCAGTGGTGCTTCTTGCCGCCCTTCTGCTTGCCGTGCGCACCAGCGTCCTTGCAGGAGATGATGATCTTCTCGGTGATGGCGTTGAGCTGGGCGATTTCCTCCTCGCTCAGGCAGGAGAGAATCTCCTCAGCCACCTTGGTCTGTGCGGCGCAGCGCTTCTCGGCGAGCTCGGTGCCCTCAGCGGTGAGCTTCATGGCGTAGGTTCCCTCGGCCTCCACGAAGGTGACAAAGCCGTTGCGCTCTGCCTTGCGCGCGACGTTCTTGAGCTCACGGCGGTCGAAGCTGAGCCTCTCGACGAGCTCCTCGCGCGTAGCGGTCTCGCCCTCAGCCTGGTGGAGGACCTTGAGCAGCGCGCCCTGGCCGTCCTTGTAGCTCTTCGGGCCGTTCTTGTGGAACGCGCGGTTGACGAGGCTGCCTGCCTTCTTCAGCTGCGCGATAGCTTGAGTTGCCTGGGTCATGGTGACGCCTTCTTTCTTTTCTCTCTTCTCTTAAGCAAACAGTTCGCTACTATAGGAAGGGCGATTATTCTGTGTCTGCGTTAATTCGCTTTATTCACATTTTCTGCAAATATAAGAAGACGCCTGATCAAACAGGTGATTGAATTATTCAATATTGAGATAGATATAGTTTGTTGATGGCCTGGGCGGCTGCACGGTTTTGCAGCTTGAGCAGCTGCGCGGCTTTGCGGATTGGTTAAATGCGGCGCGGTGATATGGACTTTATCCTCGGTTGGAGATATTCTTCTCAAAAGAGGATATTTCTCTAAGGAGGATTCAAAATGAGAGACCATTCAGGCCATGTGGAGGTGTCGCGCGAGGAAGCAACGCGGTTGCTGCTCGACAGCTGCTCCACTGCTCAGCGTACCGAAGTGGTGTCTCTGGAAAACGCTTGCGGACGCGTGCTTGCGGTTGACGCGATCGCTCGCATTGACATGCCGAACTGCCTGGCCTGCTGCATGGACTCAGTTGCCGTGCGTTGGTCCGACTTTGAGAACGGAATGCCCGACACCGCGGGTTGGCAGCGCGGTCGCGAGTGGGAGTTCGCCAACACGGGCGTCGGCATGCCCGAGGGTTATGACACCGCTATCGTCATCGAGCACGTCGTTCTCTCGGAGGACCAGTCGCACATAAGCTTCACCGCCGCACCTTCGAAGCCTTATGCGGGAACGCGTCCCGCGGGTAGCAAGTTTAAGGAAGGCGAGGTTTTGGTCCGTGCAGGCAGCGTGCTCACGCCTCTGCTGCTTTCTCATATTGCCAGCGGAAACAACGCCTACGTCGAGGTGGCGGCAAAGCCCCGGGTTGCCTTTATCCCCACGGGCAACGAGCTCGTGCGGCGCGGAATAAGCGTTCCTCAGGGCAAAAGCGTCGAGACTAACAGCCTCCTCCTTCGCGGCAAGATTGAGGCATGGGGTGGGGAGGCCGTCATTTACGACATAGTGCCCGACGACCCGGAACTCATCAAGAAGGCCGTCCTTGACGCATGCGAGCATGCCGACATCGTGGTGCTCAACGCGGGTTCGTCTAAGGGTTCCGACGATTGGAGCATCGAGATGCTCGAGGAGCTTGGGACCGTGCTGTATCACGAAACCAATCACGGCCCCGGCCATCACAGCTCCGGCGCCGTCGTTAACGGCACCCTTATCGTGGGGATATCAGGCCCTCCGGGCGGCGCTGCCTTCACCACCGACTTCTACCTGCATCCCGTCATGAGAAAGTGGTTCGGCCTGCCGGTGGAGCCCATCAAGGTCAAGGCCAAGCTGGCTCAGCCCTTCCCCGCAGGCCGCAAGAAGCTTGATGTGCCGAAGGGGGAGGTGCGTCCGAGCATCGTATCCGAGGGCAAGGAGTTCTTCGGCATCAAGCAGGTGCTCGTGAAGAAGGGGCGCGACGGCCTCGAGGTTTACCCCGCTTCCTCCAGCCATCCGGACCCTGTTGAGGCCAATGCCGCCAACGGCTACTACGCGATGAGCAGCCTGGAGGAAACGCCGAAGCCGGGTCAGATCATCGAGGTGGAACTGAGGCCCTAAGTGTCCCAGCAGAACCCCAGGCGCGCTTTCCCCGGGCGCTTGAAAGCAGTACGAGAAAGGAAGGTTCATGCGCAGGGAAGTGCTAGAGGAGATAATCCTCGATCTTAAGGCAGAAAGGATCCCTCGACTCGATGAGGGTCTGCGGTGCTTCTCTCCCTCGATGAAGGAAGGAAACGCTCATATAAAAGAGGACGACATCATGCAGCTTGCCGCCAGTTTGGGCGCGGCGGACATACCCACCTTTGAGCGCGCTCTTCGCGCCATCGACGACGGCGAGCTTGCCTGGCTCGGCTTCAAGTTCGTCTACGATGCCGCCGCAGCTCAGGAAAACGTTGACAACGAGGTGACGCGCAAGTACGGGGAGCGGGGGTCCGCTGACGGGCTGCCGCTCGTGTTTTTCTGCAGCGATGAGAAGGAGATCGTCGCTTCGCGTGAATACTCCCCGCGAGACGCCTTCCAGATGAAGGACGTCACGCGCGGCCCTTCCATGCACAACGACCAGTTCGACGGCCTCACGTGGACGAGCGAGCCTTTGTTCGAGAAGGTCCGCGTCTGGCTGCTCGGCGCCTCGGATTCATCTTCCGAGGTGGCCGCACTGGCTGACCATGTGGGCTTCGAGGTGATCGCCGTCGACTACGACGATGCGTTCTTGAACGTGGAGCGCTTCCCCAGGGCGCAGCGCATCCTCCTTGACGGCGGGAGTTTCGACGGCCTGTTCGAGTACGAGGCCCGACCTGAAGACTATGTTTGCGTCCTGACGCGCGGGCACATGTTCGATCCGCAGGGCTGCGTGTGGGCTGTCCGCAACGGCGTTCGCTACGTCGGCATGATGGGCTGCAAGGGCAAGAACGCCACGGTGCACGATCTCGTCGTCGCCCAAGGCGTGACCGAACGGCAGTGGGAGTCCATCAAGCGACCCATTGGCCTGAAGTTCGGCGCCAAGACCCCGGCAGAGCTGGCCATAGCGATCGTGGCGGAGCTTGTGGACGTGCGTTACAAACACCGTTACAGCGCGGAGGCGCGAGAAAGGCACGAGGCATCTCTCGGGAGATGATCCGAAGCTTTCGTCATGGTGAGCGAGAAACGCCCTGTCGCGAATCTGCGGCAGGGCGTCTTGGTCGTGAGGGTCTTATAGCGGCAGGGCGTCTTAATCGTGGGATGTTTCCCGCGGCTTTTCTCTAGACCTCCCAGCGCAAGAAAGCCCATCGTATGAGGCGCGGTTCGCGTAGGGTAAGACGCGCCTGGGGCTTGCCCCTGTCGTCACTTTCGCCATAATGCGGGTTTTCTACGAGCTCGGCCTCAAGCCAAAGGCGCAGGTTGGAGGCCGCGCGATCGATGTCGGCTTTCGACATGCTTTCCGTCGGCTCGCTCGGGATCATGCGCACGAGCGCCTCAAAAGCATGGTCGGCGGACTCGAAAGAATCCGTGCGCTCGTTGGTGATGTAGCTGACTTCGGGCAGGTAGCCCATGGCGTGCAGGATAAGAAAAGCATACTGCACGCTGTTGTCGGTTCTGCTGTTAACGCCGATCTGGCGAAGCAGTCGCCCGTCGTGCCGGGGGGAGAGCTCGGTGGGGAGGGTGATGCATACGTGCCGACGTGCGGTGACGCTGAGCTTTTCGAGCGATTGCCGCAAGTCCGACGTCACCATGGACCGGGATGCGATCGCCACGTCGACGCTGTTTTCGCAAAGCCCCGCCTCTTCCCAGTCGTCGGTCCAGCTGAGCAGCTTGGGGGTGATGCGCGCGGCGGTTGTCGCATCGTGGCATTCGGCCAGGTCGCGCTCAAGCGCTTCGAGCATACCGGTTGAGAAATCGGCTGCAATCACGCGATGCCCCGCCTTCGCGAGCGGGATGGCGAGCGCTCCCGTGCCGCATCCCATGTCGAGAACGGAATCGCCAGGTTGGATGCCAGCTCGATCGAGGAAGCCGTCTACGTAGGATGAGTGCTGTCCGGTGGTGGGGAAGTCTTTGGCGCGCTGGGTCCAGTAATCGGCGTTATCTCGATGGACGCGCTGTCCTTCGTTATCCCGCCAAGCTTGACCCCAGTCGTAGGCGATGAGGGATTGTGCGGCGCCGATAGCCGTGCTCTCGGATGATCTAGGCGCGCATGCATGGTCTTTCATGCGCGTTCTCCCTCCCGACGCGTTTCGTCGATCTTGCCGAAGTGATCATCCATCGCCTTCTCGAGCATGCGCGCAGCCGTGCCCTCGAGGTGCTCGAGCGTGCTCTGATACGCATCGAGGAGCTTCGCACCGTCTTCGGTCAGGTCGCTGCCCTTGCATCCTTCCCTCGCGAACAGGGGGAAGCCAAGTGCGGCTTCGGTTTCCTTGATGATGCGCCATGCCTTGCTGTAGGACATGCCCGTTTCCGCGGCCGCGGTGTAGATGGACTTGTGCTCGCGGACCTTTTGGCAGATCTCGACTATCTCGCCGCCGAAGACGACGGGGGCGGATGCGTCCTTCGCCTTCAGATGGAGGCTAACCTGCGGCCGAATGTCACCTAGTGGGCTCATCTCTCTTCTCCGTGGGTAAGCGCATGCGATGCCGCAGCCAGCACAGCTTGCGGCATCGCCTTGCAAGGGGGTGTTGCTTACTTCGCCTGAGCCTTCGCGGTCAGCTCCTGGTACTCGGCATCAGACAGCTCGTATCCGTAGAAGGTCTTGTAGTAATCGCAGACTACATCCTGCATGCTGGTGTCAAACGCGTCGGGATAGCACAGGCGCGGGAACCACTGCAGGCCGAGGATCTGGTTGACCGTCGGCGGGTTGTTCAGCCAGGTGTAGGGCTCGGCCGGGACCTCGTAGTAGTTGTCGTTTGCGATGGCTGCGATCTGTGCCCATGCGGGGTCGTCGCCGACGGTGTCGTATATGCTGCCCGCACCGAACACGATGAGCTCGGGGTTCCAGACGGCGATCTGCTCAAGGGAGATCTCGTTGCCCATGCCGCTGCCGGAGGGCTTGTCGAGGACGACGACGTTGTTTGAGCACATGTCGATGACGGTGGACTGGTAGGAGTCCTTGGCGATGGCGTTCAGGCCGGCGTCGCCAAGCAGGTACGCCACGTTAGCGCGCTCGGACTCGGGGATGGATGCCATGACGGTCTGGGTTTCGGAGTAAGCCTTCTCGCAGTAGCTCGCCAGCTCTTCGCCACGGTCGGTCATGCCGAGCAGCTCGCCGAGCATGCGGTATGCGTCGCCGTAGCCGTCAAGCGGGGTGTTGATGAACACCACGGGGATGCCCATCTGCTCCTGCAGGGCATCGAGGTCGGCGGCGAGGCCGTCCTTCGGCTCGCCGGTGTCGATGATGACCTGCGGTGCCGCCGCTGCGACGGATTCCTTGTTCATGTCGCCCTTGGCGCCGAATGCAGCTCCCGTGATGGGAAGCTTGGCCAGGCCCAGCTTGCCGTCGTCGTCGATGTACTTCAGCTGATCGTCAGTGAGCTCCTGGGAGAGACACACCATCTTCTCAGGGGCGAAGGTGAGCAGGATCTGGTTGGCGGTATGGCCCGACGGCGCCACTGCCGTGATGTTCGCGGGAAGCTCGACTTCGCGGCCGAGCGAGTCGGTGAAGGTCCGCGTTGCGTTTGAGTCCTCTTCGGCCGCCTTGTCCGAGGAGCAGCCTGCGAGGCCGGCGAGGCTGAAGGCCAGGAGGGCGGCGCTTGCCGCGATGGCGGCGCGCTTGAGCCACTGGCGCGTTCTCTTCTTCATGGAGTTGTTCCTTTCTTGCTCTCGGTGCCCTTTTCGGCGTTTTGATCGGATGGCCGTGGGGCATCGGGTTTTGAGCCACTTCGTGCGCAGTGGCCGCGCTTTTCGCGAATGGGGCGCTCGCAATCCGAGTTGCGCTTCGGCTCCAGCCTCGGCGCATCGGGTGCGCTCGCTTCGGCTATCGTCGTTCGAGCTCTTGGAGCGGCACGCATACCCTTACCCTGTCGTCGTAGAGGGAGTTCACCTCGACGTCGACGCCGTAGAGGTCGCTGACCAGCTCCTTGGTGATCACCTCCTTCGGCGATCCGTAGGAGGCCACGCGCCCGCGGTTGATGACGAGCGTGCGGTCTGAGTAGAGGAATGCGTGGTCGGGTTGGTGCGTGGATTGCACGATGGAGAGGCCCTCGCGCGCCAGCTGGCGCACGCATGAGAGGACTCGTACGGTGTTGCCGTAGTCGAGCGCGCTCGTGGGCTCGTCCATGATGATGGTTTTGGCATCCTGGGCTATGGCCCGGGCGATGAGGACGAGTTGCTGCTCGCCGCCCGATATCTGCGTGTAGGTGCGGTGCGCCATGCGCTCGATGCCCACGCGCTCAAGCGCCGCGTAGGCGCGCGCCACGTGCTCGCGGCGAGGGGTGCGCAGCATGCCGAGGTCGTTGCCGGTGCTCATGAGGACCACGTCGAGCACCTCGTAGTCGTAGACGCTCGAGTGAGACTGCGGGATGTAGCTGATCTCGCGGGCCCTCTCCTTGATGGAGAGCTTCTTCATGTCCTTGCCGTTGACGAGGATCTGCCCTTCGTAGCCGCCGTTCAAGCCCAAGATGCACCTGAACAGGGTGGACTTGCCCACGCCGTTGGGGCCGAGCACGTTGACGAGCGTGCCGTCCGGGATGTCGAAGCTTACGTCGTGCAGGACCCTGTGCTTGCCGTAGGCGAAGCTGAGGTTTCTTACCTGGATGCTCATAGCTGCTGCTTCCTCCTCGTGATGAGGTACAGGAAGAAGGGCGCGCCCACGAAGGCCGTGAGAATGCCTATGGGGATCTCCGCCGTGGAGACGAGTCGGGCGAAGTTATCAACGATGAGCAGGAAGCTTGCGCCGAGCAGCATGCTGCAGGGAATGAGCTTGCGGTAGTCGGCGCCTACGATCATGCGGCACAGATGCGGCACTACCAGGCCCACCCAGCCGATCATGCCCGATACGGCTACGCTTGACGCGGTTACCAAGGTGGCCGCCAAGATGACCACCAGGCGAATCTTGCGGGCGTCGATGCCCATGGTGGAGGCCTCGTCGTCGCCCATGGTGAGGATGTTGATCTTCCAGCGCAGCGCGAACAGCACCGCCACTCCGATGAGCATGAGGACGAAGGCGAGCGCCAGCGTGAGGTCGAACTTCGCGCCGGTGAGGCTTCCCATGAGCCAGTAGGTGATGGCGGGCAGATCATCCTGGGGGTCGGCTGCGAGCTTTGCGTAGGAGACGCCAGCTGAGAACAGCGAGCTGATCATGGTGCCAGCGAGCACGGTGATGAGGATGCGGTTGCCGCGCGCCCGCGCGCTCACCACGAGGACGAGGGCTACCGCTGCGACTGAGCAGGCGAAAGCCGAAAGCGACACCATGGCCGAGCTGAGGCCGGCGAGGATGGCGAGTGCCGCCCCGAGCGCGGCACCTTGGCTGGCGCCGAGGATGTCGGGGGAGACGAGCGGGTTTTGGAAGGTCCCCTGAAACGCCGCTCCCGCGGTTGCCAGGCAGCCGCCTACGAGGACGGCGAGGACGATGCGCGGCAAGCGCACGTTGAAGAACATGGCGTACTGCTGGTCGGTCCAGGTCTTCTCGACATCGAAAACCTGGCTTGCGAGCATGCTCAGGGCCTCGGTTGGCGATATGGGATATCGACCGAGCATGAGGGATACGGTCATGCTGATTACGAGAAACACGGCGAGACCCGTGATGAAGGCGTAAGCCTTGCGAGATGACTCGGATTGGCCGATAGGAGGATCGGCCTGAGTCGGTGTAGCTTGGTTTGCCACGTAACATCCCCTTGCTTGCTTGGCCGCCCGATTTCAGGGTAGGCCTTCTCCAAGCTCGCCCTTCGCTGCGAACTGCTCATAGTTGTCAGGTTTCAGAAGGCGCAAATTATTATCCTTGTAACAGAATATAGTGTAGCAAGAATAAAGATGCAAGTAGATTATCCTCAAATAACTATTATTTCCGTTCAAGGATAAAAATATGAGTAATTATCCTTGTCTAAGGATAATCTTTTGCTAAGATGCAGACAGACGGTTCATGAAGAAAAGATCAAGTGACCGCGTCTGTGCCGGGCGATCTCGGTATCCACGTTCGTACGCGGCCGATCCAACTCCTTCTCTCCTCACTGCGGGCGCCGCATGTTGCGGCGCCCGTGGAGTTTCGGGACGGTCTTTTGCCTCGCATCTGCCAGCACGGCTAAAGCCACCGCGCTTTCGGCGGCAAGAGGATTGATTGAAAGAAGGGAATGACGCTTGCGAGTGCGCCTCCCCACGCAGCCGGGATGTTGGCTTAAGCGGCGTTGGCCCGGCGCGTCGTAGGATGAAGGGAAGATGGCGGACGCCTTCTAGCGGAACAGCTTTGCGAGCATGTCCCGCGCCATCGCATCCAGGGACGCCTCGATCTCGAGGTAGGCGTCGAGGAGCTTGCTGCCGTCCTCGGTGAGGGTGCTTCCATGCGCGCCGT
>CAYZCY010000050.1:0-8195 GCA_964477115.1 uncultured Eggerthellaceae bacterium
ACGCGCAAGGAGATACTTTACTCCGATCCGCGATTGCTGTCAAGAAGAAATTTCAGAAATTTTGAAATTTCTTTTATCCTTGACCGCTCAGCAGTCGGAAGCATCCTCACGTCACTCGTGGAAAAATGCGGTTTGTACATAATAGCTCGCGTACAGAAATTAGCAAGGGGTCTTTTGGACCTTTTTGAAAAGTATTTCCCGGTTTTTGCCGTCCTTCTCTACCTTGAACCATCAGCCCCCGATGCTTGCGGGCGACGCCATATTCATATATATGTAGGAAAGACTTTTGCTCGACATTGGAGAACACATGGACGCTCATGCAGACCTCACGCCCAATGAGACCATTACCTTACCTCGCTTTGCCCTGAGCGCACTTGAGGCGCTTGAGGCTTTTGGCTATGAAGCCTGGATCGTTGGCGGCTTTGTGCGCGATGCCCTCCTTGGTCGACCGAGCAACGACATCGATATCGCCTGCGATGCCCACTGGGCTCAAGCAAAGACCGCATTTGAAGCAGCCGGCTTTGTCACCCACGAAACGGGAACCAAGCACGGGACCATTACGGTAATTGTCGAGGGCGAAGCCATTGAAGTTACCACCTATAGAGCCGACGGCTCCTATGCAGACGGACGGCATCCCAAAGACGTTACATATATAAGCAGTATAGAAGGCGATCTTGCGCGCAGGGACTTCACCATTAACGCTTTGGCCTACCACCCAAGGCGAGGTCTCATAGATGTCTATGGAGGTCTCGAAGATCTGCAACAAGGGCTCATTCGCACGGTGGGGATCGCCGACAAGCGCTTTTCCGAGGACGCATTGCGCATCCTGAGAGGCTGCCGGTTCATGTCGCAACTCGGTTTCCGCATCGAAAGCGATACGCTGAGCGCCATGAAGAGCCACAAATGCCTTCTTCGCCGTGTTTCTCAAGAGCGCATTACGCACGAAATAGAGGGCCTTCTCCTAGGTGATCACGCCCACGATGCGCTCATGGAAAGCATAGACGTCATAAGCTTTGTCATGCCTGAGCTTCTAGCCATGAAAAACTGCGAGCAGCGAACTCCCTATCATATATATGATGTATGGGAGCATACGGCCTGGGTGGTTCAGCACACGCCGCCCCATCGTTTGGAGCGTTGGGCCGCGCTACTTCACGATTGCGGCAAGCCTGCAGCCAGTTTCATCGGCCCCGACGGGGTGGGACACTTCTACGGCCACGCATTCGTGAGCGTAGAGCTCGGCAAAAGCCTTCTCGAGCGCTTCCTCATCGCCCCGTCCTTAAGGGACAGAATTCTTACCCTCGTGAAGTGCCACGATGACGTAATCGAGGCAAAGCCCCGCGCGGTGAAGAGAGCGCTTGCTCGCCTCGGCGGGGATGCCGAGCTTTTTGCCGCGCTGTGCAACATCAAACGCGCCGACGCAATGTCCCAGGCACCTGAATGTATTGGGCGCGTCGAGTTGGCAAACGATCTCGAGCAAGTGCTCCACGAAGTGCTTGAACAGGATCAGGTGTTCAGCCTGAAGCAACTCGCCATTAAGGGCGGCGATATCTTATCTTTTGGCGTAGAGCCAGGACCTGTCGTGGGAGATACGCTTGCAGCATGCCTTGATGCGGTGATTGACGAAAGAATCCCCAACGATCGGGAACGACTCATCGCATTCGCAAGCGACCACATCAAATCGAAGCAATAAGCCTCAGGTAACAGTTCTACTGATCCTCGCGGTAATAGCGCATAACGTCGAGCTCCCACTGCTTACGGTTCGACTTGGCAACCGTGTCAAGGATCCCGCCCGCGGTAAGAGCAAGCGCGCCGCAGATGAACAGGCCCACGGCGAGCACCGCCGAAGGAAGCTTGCTCACAAATCCCGTGGCGGCGTATTCGGCGATGACGGGCACGCCTGCGCACAAGCCGAGCACGAACATGACAAGCGAGAGCAGGCCGAAGAAGAGCATGGGCTTGCCGTCCTTGCAAAGGCTTGCAATGGCGCGCAGCACCTTGGCGCCGTCACGCGCGGTGGAAAGCTTCGACGAGCTGCCCTCGGGGCGGTCGCGGTAGTCGATCGGAACCTCGACGACACGCCAGCGCTTGTCAACAGCGTGGATGGAGATCTCCGTCTCTATCTGGAAGCCCTCGGAGAGCACCGGCATGGTCTTCACGAAGGCGCGCGTGAAAGCGCGGTAGCCGGTCATGACGTCACCGAAGGCGTGCCCGTAGATGACGCGGATGAGGAAACGTACAAGGTCATTGCCGAAGCCGTGGAAGGCGCGACTGTTCTCCTCGCCGTAGCTTCCGTTCGTGAGGCGATCCCCCACCGTCATGTCCGCGACCTCGAGGGCAAGCGGCTCGAGGAGCGCGGGCGCGGCCTCTGCCGGGTAGGTATCGTCGCCGTCGACCATGAGGAAGTAGTCCGCTTCGATTTCGCGGAACATGCTTCTCACCACGTTGCCCTTGCCCTGGCGGGATTCGTGGCGCACGACTGCGCCATGGGCGCAGGCGATGTCAGCCGTGTCGTCCGAGGAGTTGTTGTCGTAGACGTAAACGACGGCACGCGGAAGCACGCGGCTAAAGTCGTCTACCACCTTGGCGATGGTGACCGCCTCGTTGTAGCACGGAACGAGAACGGCTACGCCCTCGCCTGCGCGCACCGCATCGATGCGCTCTGATCTGTCACGCTCATTTTCTCCAAAGTGAAGCTTTTGCACGGCAACCTCTCTACAGACAAAGATGTCCCTATTACAGCGTAGCTCTTAATCCTACTCCAAAGCGCGCTCTTGCGCACGAAAGGATACGCCAGCGACCAAAATGATGGAAAACAGTAAACCCACGCACGATAAACTAACGCAGTCGCATTACCAGAAAGGATCCCCTCACATGACGAGCTTTGCCGAACTTGGCTTATCCGACAACGCGCTTCTCGCCGTAGATGCGCTTGGTTACACCGAACCCACACCCGTTCAGGAGCAAGCCATTCCCCTCATCCTTTCGGGGGTCGACTTGATTGCGGCGGCAAAGACGGGAACGGGAAAGACGGCGGCCTTCTGCCTGCCCTGCCTTGAGCGCATAAAGAAAACGAGAGTTCAAAAGAAGCCTCGCATGCTGGTCATCACCCCCACGCGAGAGCTTGCATCGCAGATTGCGGAAACCTGTCAGACGATCGCCAAGATCAGCAAGCATCGCATTGCCAGCGTAGTGGGCGGCGTATCCATAGAGAGCCAAATCAAACGCTTGTGCGCGGGCGTTGATGTACTTATCGCAACACCCGGACGACTCATCGACCTCATGAACCAAGACGCGGTTGACCTCGACGGGGTCGAAATACTGGTGCTCGATGAAGCCGACCGTATGCTCGATATGGGCTTTCTGCCCTCGATGCGCACCATTGTGAAGGCCACACCCGAGTCTCGCCAGACCCTGCTGTTCTCCGCCACGGTCGACAAATCGATTCGAAAGCAGATGGATTCGCTCCTTCGCGATCCGCAGCTCATTCAAATCGCCCACAAGGGAGAAACGGCAGACAAGGTAAGGCAGTACGTGGTTCACGTGCCGCAGACGCTCAAGTTCGACCTGCTTAAAGCGACTTTTAAAAAGTACGGCCATAAGCGCGTCATCGTGTTCGCTCGCACCAGACACCGCGCTGATTCAACATGCAGAAGGCTCAAGAAGCTCGGTTACCACGCCGAAGCGCTTCATTCCGATCGCAGCCAAAACCAACGCGACAGAGCCCTGCGCAACTTCGCTTCGGGAGAGACCGATATCCTGGTTGCCACGGATGTGCTCGCACGCGGCATAGATGTCGAAGGGGTGGCCTATGTGGTCAACTTTGACATTCCCAACATCGCCGAAGATTACGTGCACCGCATCGGACGAACGGGACGCGCCGGCTCGGAGGGCTTTGCCGTCTCCTTCGTCACGCCGGAAACGGCTTCCGATTTGGCCGAGATTGAGAAGTTCATCAAGCTGACCATTCCGGTCATCGAGATCGAAGGTTTTGACGTCGAAGCAGCCGCCGCCGAGGCGGTCGAGCGCGCCAACAGGGCGCAGGCAAAGCGCGACCCCGATGTAGCGCAAGCCGTCCACGAGCTCAAGAAAAAGCAGAAGCGCAAGGAGAAGGCACGCGAACGAGCGGCCGAAGAGGCCCTGCGTGAGGAAACTGGCAAAGCCAAGGGAGCAACCAAAGGAAAGGCTGCAGGCAAAAGGAAGCCGTCAGGCAAAACGGGCATAACAGGCGGAAATGCGAAAGCCAAGGGAAAGGCAAAGCGCGCTCCAAGGAAAGCCAAAGCCCAATCCAAAGCTAAATCGATAACAAGCGGCTCAAGACGAGGCGGGAAGCCGAAGAGAGCTTAAGCCGGCAAGCCGGTTTACAGGTCATATGTACAGCAACTGTTGAAATTGCCGTAAAAATAATCCCGTTCACCGCCAGCGCGCGCAATGCATGAGTTAAGGGGTATATCTTTTGGGTAGCACTCAAGGGGAAGGAAGTGTTGATGAAAATCGCCGTTGCCTGCAATGGTATGAGCGTGTCGCCTCACGCTGCTCAGTGTGAGAGCTTCATGTGCTACAACATCAACAAGGGTGTCATTACGGAATGCCGCAACCTTCCCAACATGGGCATTACTAGCGCCGAAGGCGCAGATCTCATCAAGAGCGCAGGCTTCGACGTTTTAATCACCGGCGGCATCGACCTGGATATGGCTGATGCTCTGTGCGACTGCGGCGTCGAAGTAGTAGCTGGTACCGAGGGAACGGCCCGTGAGGTCGTTGACTCCTATATCAACAGCACACTCATGGGCGCGACGAAGCTCTGCAATGCAGCCTTCGAAGAGCACGATCCCGAGGATCAGGATGTCGAAGACGCCTTCCAGAAAATGGCGATCTCGCTCGGTCTCTAAGATCTAAAGCATAGCAATTTGGAAATGCCGCTCGATGCGGCATTTTTCATGCCCTCGATCAGCTACCTGAACCACCGCGCAAAAAAGGCGCCCGGCTTTCTGCAGCCGAACGCCTTGATGAGCGAATGAGTTTTGCCCGAAAGACTACAGAGCCTTCTTAGCAACCTCGGTGAGCGCAGCAAAAGCAGCTGCATCGTTAACGGCGAGGTCAGCGAGAACCTTGCGGTCGAGCTCAACGCCAGCCTTCTTCAGACCGTTCATGAACACGGAGTAGGACATGCCGTTGATGCGGGCAGCAGCGTTGATGCGGGTGATCCAGAGGCGGCGGATCTCACGCTTCTTGTTACGACGATCGCGATATGCATACTGGAGAGAATGCTGAACCTGCTCTTTAGCAGCACGATAGGAACGGGACTTTGCGCCATAGTAGCCCTTAGCGCGGGCGAGCATGGTGCGACGCTTCTTGCGAGCGTGAATAGAACGCTTTACACGAGCCATTTCTTAATCACTCCTTTTTGAACTAGCGAAGGCCGAGCTGACGGGAAACGACCTTGTTGTCGGCCGCTGCAAGCTCCGTCTCATGACGGAAGTTGCGCTTACGCTTCGGGGACTTCTTGGTGAGGATATGGCTCTTGTAAGCCTTGGAACGCATGATCTTGCCGGAACCGGTGACGCGGAAACGCTTAGCGGTGCCGCGGTGGGTCTTCATCTTAGGCATCTTGCTCGTCCTTTCCTTTTTCCTTCTTAACTTCCTTTTTCTTCTTTACTATTGAGGGATGCGGGCCGATCATCATGTGCATGTTGCGACCCTCCATCTTCGGCTGACTCTCAACAACTGCTACGTCCTTGAGATCGTCAGCGAGTCTTGCCAAAAGCTCGATGCCCAGCTTGTTGTGAGCAATTTCGCGACCGCGGAACATGATCGTGATCTTGACCTTGTTCCCAGCCTCAAGGAAACGAATGATGGCCTTCTTCTTGGTCTCATAGTCGCCCACATCGATCTTGATGCGGAACTTGATTTCCTTGACCTCGATCTTCTTCTGGTTCTTGCGCGCCTGCTTGGCTTTGATAGCTTGGTCATACTTGAACTTGCCGTAGTCCATGATGCGGCACACCGGCGGGTCAGCATTCGGTGCGATCTCTACGAGATCGAGACCAGCTTCGTCAGCAATGCGCTGCGCCTGGGAGACGGGGTAAATTCCCATCTGTTCGCCCTCGGAGCTAATCAAACGACACTCACGGACGGTAATTTCGTCGTTGAGCCTAGGCTCTTGAGCAGCTATCGCGCTCACCTCCTTTTCGTGCTTCGCACATCAAAAAACCCGCGGCGCTTGCACACCGCGGGTTCATTCATAACTATGGCTTTACAGCCCGTTTATTCGAATGACCCATCAGCAGCCTTAAGCGCCGAATCAGGTGGAGGGATAACCCTCTCTTGATTAAACAGCTCGAGTATTGTAACCCAGGTTTTTCAGCAGTGCAAGAGGAAATTTTAGCCGATGTAGACGTAAATCGTACGCACCGTATCGGCAAGGTTTCCCGTTGCATTGGCGACGGCATAATCATAGGAAAGGACTGCGGACCATTCCTCAGCAGAACCGTTCACCTCGGCCTCGCCGGAGAAGGAACAGTACTCTTTGGCAAGCGTAGTCCCGTCAGAGCCATAGGTCGAATACGCCATCTTGTCTTCGGGAAGAGAGACGCTACCTTGCTCAACCTGCACCCCCGCCTCGCCGAGAGTCTTCTCGATAATATGCTCGTTTCGCACCGCGTCGGCAAAGCTCAAAGATCCGTAGCCAAGCGATGTGGTAGAAGCGGAGTAGCCCGCCTGAATAACCTTGTCCTCATCATTGAGTCCGAGATACACGGTGGGGGTTCCCGCGCGGCTGTCTGAAGGCTCAGCGGTAAGAGCTACGCGAACTTCCCTCTTGATGGGATTTCCTTGCTCGTTTACGTCAATAGACGAAGTAAGCTGAGCGCCTTCGCCGAGACTCTCCACCGCCTCATCCTGAGTAAGCCCGACAAGCGACACCAAGTCGGGAACATTGGTCTTCTTTACCGTGGTAGCAGAGCTCGCATCATTTGCCTCCGCGCCCGTGATGGACGAGGCTTCCTGCTCAACCTGCTGCGTTTGCTGGACAGAAGTCTCCTGCCCGATTCTCACGATCTGGAAAATGCCCGCACCGGCGGCAAGCGCCAGTATGACAAGCAAGACGATCACAACAGTGAGAATCCTGCGCATGCGACGTGATTTGCGCATGTATTCGGGCAAGTCATCATCAGACTTCTTGTCCTTCCTTCCGCGCTTTTCGCCCTCAACCTCGCAGTCTGCAGCTTCGACGTCAAAACCCTGCTGATCAACTTCGTCGATGACCGCGGCATGTTTGGCATGTTTTCCGCGCTTGGGGGCAGGAGCAAGGTCTAGGCGCTCCTCGTCCGCCGGCTCGACGAAGGAGTCGGCAGGCTCGCCCGCCTCATAGGCGTCCCAAGCTTCATCGTCGGGAGTCCAATCATCACCGGAGTCAAAACGAGCATGGCGCCCGTGACGCACGAAACCCTCATCGTCAATGGGGGCAAAAGCCTGAGTCAAGCCAATGGCGTTGCCGTCAGCTGCGCTTTTGGACGTATTCATATCTTCCCTGTCCCTTTTAACCATATCGACTGATCGCCCTCCGAACTTAAGCCAAGAACTGGAACACCGCGAAGGCGACCACGACAAGGACCGCGATGGCGATCACTGCCTTCTGAACGCCCGACATGGAAACGCTGTCGAGGTCCTCGAGCGTTGTCTCGTAGGCGTCCTCCGATTTGCGGGCGGGCGCAGGATCGGGCTTGAACTCGGGCGCAGGTTCGGGCTTGCGAGCGGAAGCCGCAGAAGCAGGCTCGAGCTCATCAGCCCGCTTTGCGTCAGAGGCAAACTCAGACTTTGCGGCGGGTTCGGGTTCGGCAGCCGAAGCAGGCTCAAATACAGTGGCCGCAACTTCCGTCGCCTGCGCGAAGGTCTGAGGCGCTCCGGCTTCGATTACAAAATCATCATCGTCTGTGGTAACCACGATGCGGGAGAAGCGCGTTTCCTGCGTCATCAACCAATCCTTTCTCGCAACGTCCGAATTATACCCTTACAGGACACCAGCTTTGCTTTATCGCAAATAATCCCCACGGAGAACTGATCTTTTATTGCCATTGCAACACCTCATCAGACGCGCGAGCATAAGCGCTTCGGCAAACGGGTACAATGCAAGCGATACGCAAGGCACCGAGAAGGACGTCACAATGAACACAAACCCGCACTTCGAAAGCGCACAA
>CAYZCY010000051.1:0-7680 GCA_964477115.1 uncultured Eggerthellaceae bacterium
ACTACTTCTTCTTCTTGCCGCCGATTTGCTTCTTGGGGCCCTTGCGGGTGCGAGCGTTGGTATGAGTACGCTGGCCGCGAACGGGCAGACCCTTGCGGTGACGCAGACCGCGGTAGCAGCCAATCTCCATGAGACGCTTGACGTTCTGGGTAACGTCACGACGCAGGTCGCCCTCGACAACGAGGTTCTCCTGGATGTAGTCACGGAGCTTAGCCTGATCCTCTTCGGTGAGATCACGAACGCGAACGTCGGGATCAACGCCGGTCTCAGCGAGGATCTTCTTAGAGGTGGTGAGACCAATGCCATAGATGTAGGTCAAGCCGACTTCAATGCGCTTATCGCGAGGAAGGTCGACACCAAAAAGACGTGCCATAGGTAAATTTCCCCTTCTTTCTTCCTAGCCCTGACGCTGCTTGTGGCGCGGGTTCTCGCAGATTACGAGCACCTTGCCGTGGCGTCGGATGATTTTGCACTTGTCGCACATTTTCTTGACCGAAGGACGTACCTTCATATCATTTTCCTTTCGGTTATGCGGATCGTTCTATACTTCACGCCCAGCCGCAGGCGGTTGTCTTCCTATTCCCTTCTTCTGCGCTCACCGCTCGACTTGCGGTTTCATCAGAGCGCAGAAAAGACGCCTTCCCATCGCCCGCGATGCGGAAGCGTCTCAACTTGCTTAGAGAAAGCGCTCAGCGCATTCCCCTTGCGGCCCCTACTTGAAGCGGTAGGTGATGCGGCCGCGGTTCAGGTCGTACACGGAAAGCTCGACCGTAACCTTGTCTCCCGGCAGAATCTTGATGTAATGCATACGCATCTTGCCGGAAATATGGGCAAGAATGACATGCCCATTTTCGAGCTCGACCTTGAACATTGCGTTGGGCAATGCCTCAAGGACGGTACCTTCAAGCTCGATTACGTCTTCTTTCGCCAAAGTTGCATCCTCCAAGCAAAAAATCGCCTTAAAACAGCAACGATAGATGATAGCAAAAGACTGTTAAATTGGAAGTAGGGAATTTTAAGCGCACAAAAACTCGACAAACGGTGCGTTTGCTAAAAAGCCTGCATGTCAGGCAAGCGGTCTTAAGCCGCGCAGCTTCCATGAGAATGCCCGATCGGACGAGAAGCCGCCAGGTACTTGCGCTACCGGATGAAACCGAGCGCGGCCGCCTTGTCGGCCGAAAGAAGATGTTAGCTTTTGATTGAGATTTGTGCAAGACCTATTTTCGATTGACCAAACGCGGCTTCACGGATAGAATAATTTTTTGCGTGTGCTACGGGCCATTAGCTCAGCTGGCAGAGCAGGGGACTTTTAATCCCAAGGTCGCGGGTTCGATTCCCTCATGGCCCACCACGCGCACCCGAACTAACTGGGCCATCGTCCAGCGGCAGGACTCTGGTTTTTGGTGCCAGCTACCTAGGTTCGAATCCTAGTGGCCCAGCCATTTCAGCATCATCTAAAAACGCCCCGAAGGGCGTTTTTTATTCTGTGTAACTTTTCTAGCCCGGCTGTTCCCCGCTCGCCTATTCCGCAGGGACGAAGCTATCCCTGTCAGGCGCAAAGGACTGCATGGCCGCAATGGTGCGCGCGAAAAGTTCGTCGAGCTCCCAGCCGCACATTTCGGCACCCTTGCGAATGACATCACGCGAGCAGCCCGCGGCAAAGCGCTTGTCCTTGAACTTCTTCTTGAGGGACTTCACCTCAAAGTCCATGACGCTCTTCGACGGGCGCATGATAACCGCCGCGCCGATAAGGCCGGTCAGCTCGTCGGTGGCGAACAGCACCTTCTCCATGAACAGCTCGGGCTGAGGGCAGGCCTCGTTGAAATCGGAGTTGTGCGTCTGGATGGAGCGGATGAGCTGATCGCTGCCACCTGCAGCGCGAATCATCTCGGCGCCCTTGATGGTGTGATCTTCCGGCGTGGGGTATTCCTCCCAGTCGATGTCGTGCAGAAGGCCCACGATACCCCAGAAATCCACGTTGTCGGGATCAAACTCCTTGGCGTAGAAGCGAAGGGTGCCCTCCACCGCTTCGGCGTGCTCGATGTGGAAGGGATCCTTGTTGTGCTCGTTCAGAAGCGCGAAGGCGTCTTCGCGTGTAATTCCAGCCTCAAATGCCATGCCTCTTCCTTTCTGGGCCCAAACAAAGGCCCGCTTACCTTCTCAATCCATAGTATAGGCGATGAAATCGCGGGCGGTGCAGGCGGCGGGATCTTACGGTGCTGTGCTGTTTTCCGGCACAAAGAAGGAGCTGCGATCGAGGCCTTCGTGCTCGAGCAGCCAAAGCTTGTTGGAAATACCGCCCGCGAAGCCCGTGAGGCTGCCGCTGGCACCCACCACGCGATGGCAGGGAACAATGATGCTGATGGGGTTGTGCCCCACCGCACCACCCGTAGCCTGGGAGCTCATGGAGGGCCTGCCCTAGAAAACAACGCCTGCAGCCGTGAAGAGCAGGCCCCAGATCACGCCTGTCGCGTACATGGCGGCGATGATCATCAGGTTTTGGGACATGGGTCGATTGGCGCGCACGAGCACCATAAGACCGACGCCCGCCGAGACCAGAAGGCCCGCCATCATGGCGCCCGCTCCCAGCACGCCTTCGAGATAGAGCTGCGCGATAAGCACGCTCGCTGCGCAATTGGGGATCAGGCCGACCAGCGCGGACGCAAACACGGCAATTGCGGCGTTGGATTCCAAGAAGTGAGCGAGGGTATCTTCTCCGATGAGCTCGAGAGCCGCGTTCAGGATCAAGGTGACGACGAAGATGAAGAAGCCCACCTTGGCCGTATGCAGAAGAGCGCTTTTCGCCATGCCGCGCCAGCCGCCCCCATGGGAGTGGTCATGATGGTGGCCGTGGTCGTGGGCGCCATGAGCATGAGAATGGTCGCGGCCTTCGTGGTGGTTGTGGTCGTGAGAGTGGACGTGCGCGGCATTGTGATCTTCGTAGTCATGCGCGTGCATGTGCACCACGGCGTCATCCACGCCGTCGGGCTCATGCTCATGATTGTGAACCTGCAGGTGATCGGGGCTCGGACCGCAATCGCAGCCATCGCGCTCGCACAGCTCATGAATGAGGAGAGTCTGCTTGTCCCTGCGAAGAAGCCGCAATACGGCATCAACGATAAAGCCCATCAACATGCCGATGACGATCTTGGTGCCCAAAACCTTGGCGATGGTCTGCACCGGCACCTGCTCGGCTATGAAGATGGGAAGCATCTCATCAGATGTGGACAGAAACACCGCAAAGACCGTACCCAGGGTAACCACGCGGCCGGCATAGAGCGCTGCTGCTGCGGCAGAGAACCCGCACTGCGGCACGGCGCCAAGCAACGCGCCCATCACCGGACCAGCAGCGCCGGCGTGGCTGATAGCCTCCTGCGTTTTCGTACCCGTCTTGTGCTCAAGCCATTCCATGGCCAAGTAGGTCACGAAAAGAAAGGGTATGAGATAGAGGACATCACTTATCGAATGGCCAAGGATATGCCCGATAATGACATCGATGGTCTCTTCTTCGAAACTATGACTATGTGCATGCAGTTCATTCATAGCGGTGCATTATAAAAGAAGAGGAGCCCATCGTTTATGACAGGCTCCCCCGTTTGGCTTAATTTGAAGCCCCGAGCCGCGATCGACTCGAAAGCCCCTTAGTACATTCCGCCGCCGCCACCCATGGCGCCAGCAAGCTCGGACAGGTCCGGACCCTCCTTCGGGATCTCGTTGATGGTGGCCTCGGTGATGAGGATGAGGCTTGCAACGGAAGCTGCGGACTGCAGAGCGGTGCGGGTAACCTTGACGGGGTCGTTCACGCCCATCTCGATCATCATGCCGCATTCACCGGTCTTGTAATTGCGACCCCAGCCTGCTTCGGCCTTCTTGACCTCGGCGACCTCGACGGAGCCCTCATAGCCGGCGTTCTCGGAGATTGCGCGCAGCGGAGCCTCGAGAGCCTTGCGTATGATGGCAACGCCGATCTTCTCCTCGTCGTCGGCCTCAATGGCATCAAGCGCGCCGATGGCGTTCACAAGAGCCACGCCGCCACCTGCGACAATGCCCTCCTCGACAGCCGCGCGGGTTGCCTGCAGGGCGTCCTCAATGCGGGACTTCTTCTCCTTGAGCTCGGATTCGGTAGCTGCGCCCACCTTGAGAACAGCCACGCCGCCGGAGAGCTTGGCCAGGCGCTCCTGAAGCTTCTCGCGGTCGAAGTCAGAATCAACACGCTCGACCTCAGCCTTGATCTGGCCGATGCGAGCCTCGATGGCAGCATGATCGCCAGCGCCGTCAACAATGAGGGTGGAGTCTTTGGTGACCTTGACGGTCTTGGCGGTGCCGAGCATGGATGCGTTGGCGTCTGCCAGGGTCATGCCGAAGTCCTTGTCGATCACCTGAGCGCCAGTGACAATGGCGATATCCTCGAGGATGCGCTTGCGGCGATCGCCGAAGCCCGGGGCCTTGATGGCGACCACGTTCAGGGTGCCGCGCAGCTTGTTGAGGAGCAGGGTGGCCAAAGCCTCGCCTTCGACATCCTCGGCAACCAGAAGCAGCGGACGGCCGGACTTCATGACATCCTCAAGCAGGCCGATCATGTCAGAGATGGAAGTGACCTTCTGATCGGTGAGCAGGATGAAGGGATCCTTGAGCACGGCCTCCATCTTCTCCATGTCGGTGGCCATGTAGGGAGAGATGTAACCGCGGTCGTACTGCATGCCCTCAACGAGAGCGAGATCCATGCCGAAGGTCTGGGACTCCTCGACGGAGATGGCGCCGTCCTTGCCAACGGCATCCATGGCCTCGGCGATCTTCTCGCCGATGGTAGCATCGCCTGCGGATATGGTACCGACGTTAGCGATCTGCTCCTTGGTGGAAACCGGAGTTGCCGCTTCCTTAATGGACTCGACTACGGCGTCGACAGCCTTCTCGATGCCGCGGCGGATGCCGAGAGCGTCGGCACCAGCAGTGACGTTCTTGAGACCCTCGGACACAATGACGTCAGCCAAAAGAGTTGCGGTGGTGGTGCCGTCGCCTGCGACGTCGTTGGTCTTCACGGCAACCTCGCGCACGAGCTGAGCGCCCATGTTCTCAACCGGATCCGCCAGGTCGATCTCACGGGCAACGGTCACGCCGTCGTTGGTGATGGTGGGTGCGCCGTAGGACTTCTCAATGGCGACGTAGCGACCCTTGGGGCCAAGCGTCACCTTGACGGCGTCGGCAAGCTTGTGGACGCCCGCGGCAAGACCGCTGCGAGCATCAGCTTCGAACTTGATTTCTTTAGCCATGACAGTGATTCCTTTCTCTAACCGATGACGGCGTACAGGTCATCGGCGCGCAGGATGAGCAGATCTTCGCCCTCGTGGGAGATTTCGGTTCCGCCGTACTTGCCAAACACAACGCGGTCGCCCTCAGCTACGGGCATGGGCAGGTACTCGCCGTTCTTGCCGAGCTTGCCGGGGCCTACGGCTACAACGGAGCCGGTCTGCGGCTTTTCCTTGGTCTCCTTGGCCAGGTACAGGCCGGAAGCGGTGGTGGTTTCGACCTCATCGACCTTCACGATAACGCGATCGCCCAGGGGCTTAAGGTTCATGATCTACCTTCCTTTCAAACGCATATTGAAGCATTGCTGCTTGGTACCTAGTTAAACACTCCTTCAGAGAGAGTGCTAGCACTCGAAGGTTACGAGTGCTAAACAATGGCTAATCATAGCAGCATGGTCAGCCAATGCAACGTTCCTTCAGAAAATGGAGACAAAAGCCATATTGGTGGCGAAGGAGACGTTATGAGAGGAGCCACTGAGCGATGTCTACTATCTCGACTCCCTCATAAGACGATGCGGGGTGTCCAGTGCGGGCGATGAGGAGTTTGGGATGGGCGTCTCGTATGGCGAGAAGGGGCTCGACCTCCCGCTTGAACGCGCTCTCGGAGCTGACGTCGTCGCTCACTTGGATATAAATAAGCTCGGAGCCCTTCTTGGCAACGAAATCGATTTCCTTCTGGTAGAGCTTTCCAACGTAGGTCTCGTATCTGCGGCGCATGAGCTCGAGGAAAACGAGGTTTTCGTACATGCGGCCCCAGTCCATGTTTCTCGTGCCTAGGACTGCATACCGCATGCCCGTGTCACACAGGTAGTTTTTTTCGGAGGTCTCCAGGTACTTCTTGCCGCGGATGTCGTAGCGCTTTGCTTCGTAGAAGAGGAAGGCATCCCTCAAGTGGCTCATGTACTTTCCGATGGTGACATGGTTGGTAGGTTCCTTGTTAGCAGTGAGTGCGTTTGATATGCCGTTGGGCGAGTTCAGGTTGCCGGCGTTGTCCATCATGTATTCGGAAAGCCTTTCGAGAACGCGCGTACCGGGAAGGTTGAATTTCTGCACGAGGTCGCGGGTAATGATGGTCTTGTAGACATCGCGGACGTAACCGTCGGCATCCGATTCGCTCTGATAGTTGTAGGATCCAGCCAGCCCTCCGCGTCTTACGTATTCGTCGAGCAGGCCGGACGCGTTTTCGAAGGCCTCGTGGTACTCGACGTACTCCGCGAAGCTGAACGGCAGCACATGCAGCTCGACATGCCTTCCCGTAAAGAGGGTGGCCAGGTCGGAGCTCAGGAGAAAGGCGTTGGACCCCGTGATGTAGATATCCCACTGCCCCCTCGAGTGGATGCCATTCACAGCCAGCTCGAAGCCATCGCAGAGCTGGATCTCGTCAATGAAAAGGCAGTTGTCGAGGCCTTCTCTATACGAGCTGTTGATGAAGGAGTGAAGCGCATGGTACTCCTTGAGAGGCTCGTTGTCCAAGTCGAGCAGGTCGATCATGACTACGTTCGCCTTCTCATCTTCCGCTACCTCGGTCGCAAACATCTTCATGAGGTCAGACTTGCCGCTTCTCCTCATGCCTGTGATGACCTTGATCTCGGGGGTTCCCTTCAGGGCTCTGAGCCTGTCCATGTAGAGTCGCCGTTCGATTCGGCGCATATGGTTCACCTGCCTCGCTCGCTTTCGAAACTTGAAAAATTTTAAAGTTTTGAAAGCGACAAGGCAAGATGACCGAACTGCAATCTTAATCCGTCCCATACGGTGGACCCGGCGCTACGTGCGTCTTCCCACCCTGTAACTATGACAAGAAATGACGGAATACAGGAGGCCTTTCTCGTTTTCAAAATGGATCTCATTCCACATTTCTATTTGCTTTCTATACTTTGCGGAATCTAATCCATATTTTGACTTCGCCACACCGGATAATTAGCCACTACTTGACATTACATAATAGCTGGCTTAACATGCAACCATCGTGAAGGCTAAGCTGAGAAGAGGAGAATCGTGAACGCACAATTCAAAAAAGGCGTCCTCGAGCTGCTCGTTTTGGAGTCTGTCCGCGCGCGCGACATGTACGGCTACGAACTTGTCGAGGAGATCTCCGAGGCGATCGACGTGAAAGAGGGCACGATCTATCCCCTGCTCAAGCGCCTCACCAACGAGCGTTACTTCGAAACCTACCTGCGCGAGTCCACCGAGGGACCGCCGCGCAAGTACTACCACCTCACTGCCGCCGGCGTGCTGCGCGCCGAGGAGCTGCGTCGCGAATGGACGGAGTTCAGCCAGGGAGTCTGCAAGTTTTTGGAGGAGCACAACCATGAATAAGCTTCAGTTTTTGGCCGAGTTGAAATCGAACATCCACATGCTCGAGGACGAGGAGCAG
>CAYZCY010000052.1:0-7207 GCA_964477115.1 uncultured Eggerthellaceae bacterium
CGCATACCCCGACCAGCCCGAGCTCGACTAGCATTCCGCTCCAACCGCAGCCCCGCCCAACAAGCCGCAGCCCCGCCCCCGGCTACTCCCGCCAAGCCCACCTTCGCCTCAGCCTCTGCTAACAGGCCCCACCTTAGCCCCGGCTCCTTCCCGACGTGCCCCGGCCTCTTTCGGCATGCCCCGCACTTGCACGCCGGCCTCAAGCCCTTTCTGGCACGTTGCGCTCAAGACGAGGTCAGAGCACCCTCTCGTCATCTTTAACAAGGTCAGAAACAAGTTGCGGGACATTTCTTTGGTATAGTGAGGCGTCACCGAGTTTGAGGGGATAAAGATACAGTCATGTCACTAATCGTAGCTAAGTTCGGCGGCACTTCGGTTGCCTCCCCCGAGCGCATCAAGAACGTTGCGAAGCGACTGGTGCGGCTTAAGCAGGAGGGTCACCAGGTGGTCGCCGTTGTATCCGCTATGGGAAAAACCACCGACGAGCTGGTTGGCCTGGCAAATGCCATCAATGCCAATCCGCCCGCGCGTGAGCTCGATCGTCTGCTTTCGACGGGCGAACACGTCTCCATGACACTTTTGGCCATGGCCATCGAAGCGCTGGGCTATCGCTCCATGAGTTTCACGGGCCGCCAGGCCGGCATCGAAACCGACGGAACTCACAACAAGGCCAAGATCGTCAAGGTTGACAACGAGCGCATCATGCGCGCGCTTGATGACGGCGTGATTCCGGTCATCGCGGGCTTCCAGGGCATCGACAAAAACGACGACATCACCACGCTTGGCCGCGGCGGCTCCGACACCACGGCTGTTGCGGTTGCCTGGGGCATTCAGGCCGACGTCTGCGAGATCTACTCCGACGTCGAAGGCGTCTACACCTGCGACCCGCGCGTCGTTCCCCGTGCCAAGAAGCTCGATCAGATTTCCTATGACGACATGCTGGAGCTGGCAAGCGCCGGTTCGGGCGTGCTGCAGAGCCGCGCCGTTGAGTTCGCGCGTAAATGGAACGTCGTCATTCATTCCCGATCCGCGTTTTCCGATGCGGAAGGTACCTACGTCAAGGAGGATCCCGACATGGAGGAAGCCGTCATCACCGGCATCGCTCACGATACGTCCGAGGTGAAGATCACCATTCGTCGCGTGCCCGACAGCACCGGCGTTGCGGCCCGCCTGTTCGGCTCGCTGGCCGGCAACAACGTGAGCGTCGACATGATCATCCAGAACATCTCGCTCGACGGTTACACCGACATCAGCTTCACCTGCCCCGGCGCAGACTTGGGGCGCGCCAAGAGCACGCTTGACCGCGTGGTCGAGGAGATCCAGGCGGGCGAATACGTGGTCGAGGAATCTATTGCGAAGGTGAGCTTGGTGGGCACGGGCATGAAGTCCTCCCCGGGCGTTGCCGCCAAGGCCTTCGCCACCCTGGGTGAAAACGAGATCAACATCCTGGCCATCTCCACGTCGCCCATCCGCCTGTCCGTCGTGGTTGACGGCGCGCAGGCCGCGCAGGCGGTTCGCTGCCTGCACACCGCTTTCGGCCTTGATTCCGACAGCGTGTTCGAAGAGAAGCAGCTTTCCGCGGAGGAGATCGCCGCAAAGATGAAGAAGGGAAGGTAGGGCCCATGGCTTGGAATAAGGAAATGCCGGCAAACCCGGTTGTCGCAGTTGCAGGTGCTACGGGTGCCGTTGGTCAGGAGTTCCTCGAGGTGCTGCATGACCTCGACTTCCCGGCGAGCGAGGTTCGCGCGCTTGCCTCCGCTCGCTCCGCGGGCAAGAAGATCCCCTTCAAGGGCTGCGGTCAGGTGCGCGCTGGTGAGCTCACCGTGCAGGAGATGACCCCCGAGGCCTTCGAGGGCGTCGACATCGCGCTGTTCTCCGCGGGCGGATCCGTATCCAAGGCCATGCGCGAGGCGGTTGTGGCCGCCGGCGCGGTCATGGTGGACAACTCGAGCGCGTTTCGCATGGACGAAGACGTGCCGCTGGTGGTCCCCGAGGTGAACCCGCAGGACGTAAAATGGCATTCCGGCGTCATCGCCAACCCCAACTGCTCCACCATTCAGATGGTCGTTGCCTTAAAGCCGCTGTACGAAGCCGGCAAGGGCATCAAGCGCGTGGTCGTGTCCACCTACCAGGCCGCTTCCGGCGCCGGCGCTCCGGCCATGGCCGAGCTCTACGACCAGACCCAGCAGTTCTTGAACGGCGAGGAGCTTACCGTGAGCGCATTCGCGCATCGCATCGCGTTCAACTGCATCCCGCACATTGACGTCTTTTTGGAGGACGGCTCCACCAAGGAAGAGTGGAAGATGGTCGTCGAGACCAAGAAGATCTTCGGTGACGACTCCATCAAGGTTGCCGCAACCTGCGTGCGCGTACCGGTGCTTCGCTGCCATGCCGAAAGCATCAACGTGGAGCTCAACGAGCCCGTGAGCGTTGAGGAGGCCAAGGAAGCTCTGGCCTACGCCGACGGCGTGGTGCTCTTCGACGATCCGGCCGAGAAGGAATACCCCATGCCTGGCCTGCTCGCCGGCACCAACGAGACCTACGTCGGCCGCGTTCGCAAGGACCCCACCGTGGAAAACGGCCTCGCTTTCTGGTGCGTTGCCGACCAGATCCGCAAGGGCGCTGCCTTGAACGCCGTGCAGATCGCGCAGCTGTTGCTTCCCAAGACCGACGAATAGGGATTTCGGGAAGCCAAGCGTCGCCTAAGGCGCGCGTCTTGCTTTCCTGTCGTACGATTCTGATTTAATGGCACGTGGACTGGCCTCGGTGGGTCCACGTGCTCTTTTATTCCAAGGGCCGTAGCCATTGCGGCCTTTATTGACCGCAGCCGCAGGTTTTGCCATCATTTCTAGTATGAAGAAGCCCAAAAAGATACGACTCGATGAACTCCTGGTTGAGCAGGGTCTGTTTGACAGCGCTGATGAGGTGCTTCGCGCCGTGTTGGCGCGTGAGGTGCGCGTGGACGACGTGTACGTGACAAGCCCGGCCATCAAGGTTTTGCCCGACGCTGACATCTTCGTGAAGAACCGCCGCCAGTTCGTCTCGCGCGGCGGCCACAAACTGCAAACGGCCCTCGATGCCTTTGGGCAAGATGTGCGCGGCATGCGCTGCATCGACATCGGGTCTTCGACCGGCGGTTTCACGGACTGCCTTCTGCAGGCGGGCGCGCAAAGCGTGGCTTGCGTTGACGTGAACTACGGACAGCTTGCTATGAAACTGCGCCAGGATGTGCGCGTTGCCGTCTTTGAGCGCACCAATATTAAGGCGGCTGATCCGGCCGAGTTGGGCGCTCCTTTTGATCTCATCGTGATTGACGTGAGTTTCATTGGGCTGGCGCAGCTGGCTCCCGTGTTTGCGAGCCTTTCCCGCCCAGGTGGGGAAGGTAAGCCCACGGTGTTCATCGGTTTGATCAAGCCGCAGTTTGAATCGCATCACAACGAGACCGATCGCGGCGTCGTGCGCGACGAGGCTGTGCGCCTTCGCACCATCGACGAGGTCAAGGCCGCCCTTGAAGGCGAGGGCTTTCAGATCGACGGCGTGGTTGAATCCGCCATCAAGGGGCCGAAGGGCAACGTCGAATACCTGGTGCGCGCGGTGTATTGCCCGGGATCGTAGGCGCTTACCTTCTCCATCTCAAATATTTGTGAAGAGCTCGTGCGAGCGGTGGAAAAAAGCGCAGTTCAACAGGGATTTCTTCATGATTTCCCTTGACTTCATCTATGTTGAGAAAATAAACTAAGCAGGTTCGCTTTCAAAAGCCCCGTACATGCAGAAAGCAAGGAAACGTCAGGTGACGGAGGTCCAGCCCAGATCCGACGTGCCGGCGTAGGAACCCGGCGTCCGCGCAAGGCTGCACTTTTGAAAACAAACACCCCTGTAAGGCGGCCGCTTCAACCGCCGAGCAGGACTTCAACTTATTGGAGGAATAATAGTGAAGACGTATTATGCAAAGCCCGGCGAGGTCGAGCGCGAGTGGCTCGTCATCGACGCTGCCGATCAGGTTCTTGGTCGCGTTGCAACCAAGGCTGCTCAGATTCTCAAGGGCAAGCACAAGCCGCAGTACACCCCGCATGTTGACACGGGCGACTTCGTGATCATCATCAACGCGGACAAGATCCGTGTGACGGGTACCAAGGCAGCATCCAAGAGCTACTATCGTCACAGTGGTTTCCCCGGCGGACTGAAGTCTGAGACCTTCACCGAGGCCATGGCAAAGCATCCTGAGCGCGTGATCGAGCATGCTGTTAAGGGCATGCTGCCGAAGAACACGCTCGGCCGCGCTATGGGCAAGAAGCTCAAGGTCTACACTGGCGCGGAGCATCCGCACCAGGCACAGCAGCCCCGTCAGATCGAACTGTAGGAGGGATAACACATGACTGGTGAAGCTCTGTATTACGGCACTGGCCGTCGTAAGAATGCTGTTGCTCGCGTCCGTTTGGTTCCGGGCACTGGCAAGGTAACCGTTAACGGCCGTGAGGGCCTCGAGTATTTCGGCCGTCAGGCTCTGCTCGACGCTGCTCTGGTCCCGTTCAAGGTGACCGACACGGTTGACCACTTCGACGTTATCGCCAATATCTGTGGCGGTGGCATCTCTGGTCAGTCCGGCGCTCTGCGTCATGGCATCTCTCGTGCACTGCTCGAGGCTGGCGACTACCGCGCCGAGCTGAAGAAGGCTGGCTTCCTTACCCGCGACGCCCGTATGGTCGAGCGCAAGAAGTACGGTCTCAAGAAGGCTCGTCGTCGTCCGCAGTTCTCGAAGCGCTAGGCTGCGAAGCTGCTGCTACTGGCTGCGCCGTATTGGCTGCGAGCCAGTGGAGCAAAAGCATACGCTTTCAAAGAAAGGCCCGTCTGGGAAACCAGGCGGGCCTTTCTTGCGTTAGAGTGTCAAATCGTGCTAATGGTTCAGTGCTATACGTAGAACAGGATGTCGTTGTAGGTGGGAACGGGCCAGAAGTCGCGCTCCACGATAACCTCCATCGCGTCAACGGCTTCGCGCAGCGCGGCCATTACGGGGACGATCTCGTAAGCGTACTTGTTAGCGCGCTCCTGCTGGTCTTCCATGGCGCGAGCGGTGTTGTGCAGCTGGGCCAGCTCATCGAGCTTTTCGTTGATCGTATGCGCGCCCGCCATCAGTTTGCTCAGGCGTGCCTCCTGATAGCTTTGATCGGCTGTGGGCAGAGCTGCGCTGATCTCGGCTATGTGACGGGCAATCTCGGCGGCAAACTTGTTGATGGCCGGCAGGTAGTCGCGTGTGATCAGGCGCTTCATGACACGACACTCGATGTTCATGACCTTGTTGTACTTCTCAAGCTCTACTTCGTAACGGCTGCGGACCTCGGTTTCTGAGAATACGCCGAGCTTCTCGAACAAGTCGATGTTCTTCTGCTCGACGAGGCAGGGCAGCGCATCGGCCGTGGTGCGATGGTTGGCAAGTCCGCGACGCTCGGCTTCGACGGGCCATTCCTCGGAATAGCCATCGCCGTTGAAGATGATGCGCTGGTGCTTGCGCAGCGCGTCCTGAATGTATTTGCGTGCAGCGCATTCGAAATCAGCCTCAGCGGTTCCCTCAAGCGCATCGGCGAATTCGCACAGGCTCTTGGCTACCGCGGTGTTGATCACGGTGTTCGCGTCGGACAGGTTCATGGCGGAACCGGGCATGCGGAACTCGAACTTGTTGCCGGTGAAGGCGAAGGGGCTTGTGCGGTTGCGGTCGCTTGTATCCTTCATGAAGTTGGGGATCACGTCGACGCCAAGATCCATGGACTCGTGTTCGCAGCCTTCGTACTCGCAGCCGCGAATGAGCGCGTCCACAATGCCGCTCAGTTCATCGCCGAGGAACATCGACACGATAGCCGGCGGAGCTTCGTTAGCGCCCAGGCGATGGTCGTTGCCCGCGGAGGCAACGGTCGCGCGCAGCAGCTCCTGGTAGTCATCAACGGCCTGGATGACGCTCGTCAAAAACACGAGGAATCGCAGGTTGTCGGCGGGGTTGGCGCCTGGGTCGAGCAGGTTCTTGCCATCGGCCGACAGCGACCAGTTGTTGTGCTTGCCGCTGCCGTTGATACCCTCGAAGGGCTTTTCGTGCTGCAGGCACACCAGGCCGTAGTGCGAGGCCAGGAGGCGCATCTTCTCCATGGTGAGGAGGTTTTCGTCGATGGCGCGGTTGGCTACGGCAAAAATAGGCGCAAGCTCGTGCTGAGCCGGCGCGACCTCGTTGTGCTTGGTGCGCGCGGATACGCCGAGCTTCCACAGCTCGTCGTCAAGTTCCTTCATGAACTCGTTGACCGTGGGGCGGATGGCTCCGAAGTAATGGTCCTCCATCTCCTGGCCCTTGCACGGCGCGTAGCCGAAGAGCGTGCGGCCGGTGAGCACCAGGTCAAGGCGGCGTTCGTAGTCCTTTTCGGAAATGAGGAAGTACTCCTGCTCGGCTCCCACGGTGGCGACCACGTGACGGTGCGGCTCGCCAAACAGGGCCAGCACGCGGTTGGCCTGCTCGTCAAGCGCCTTCATGGAGCGCAGAAGCGGGGTCTTCTTGTCGAGCGCCTCACCGGTGTAGGAGCAGAAGGCGGTGGGGATGCACAGCACCTCGTCCTTGATGAAGGCGTAGCTGGTGGGATCCCACGCGGTGTAGCCGCGTGCCTCAAAGGTAGCGCGCAGGCCGCCCGACGGGAAGGAAGACGCGTCGGATTCGCCGCGGATAAGCTCCTTGCCGGAGAAGGTCATGATGGCGCGGCCGTCGGGACAAGGATCGAGGAAGCTGTCGTGCTTTTCCGAGGTGATACCCGTCAGCGGCTGGAACCAGTGCGTGAAATGAGTGGCACCCTTTTCGATGGCCCATTCCTTCATGGCGTGCGCAACGATGTTAGCCACCTCAAGGTTGAGCGGCTCGCCGTCGTTGATGGTCTTCATGAGCTGCTTGTAGGTGCCAGAAGGCAGGCGCTCCTGCATGGTGTGCTCGTTGAAAACCATCGATCCGTAGATGTCAGATACTAGTGCCATGAGATTCCAATCTCGTCTGGTTGCCATCAAACGATCATTGTACCCTGACACATTGCAAAAGCGGCTCTTAACTGGGCAATTTGGATATGAGGTGGGGAAGGTAAGCGCCGAGCGAACGTGGGCGCGGTTGGTCAGGATGGCGAGCACGTCGCTTGTCCTCGCCGCAAAACGATCTAGGCAGATGCGGCTGCGGAATCGCTCCTAAGCT
>CAYZCY010000053.1:0-7149 GCA_964477115.1 uncultured Eggerthellaceae bacterium
GCGATTTGGGGGGATGTAAGTCGGAGAAAGGAGGTGCTTGTCGGAGTCTGCACCGCACACCACACAAAAAGGGGCCGGGAACAACAGCTCCCAGCCCCTTTCATCAATGTGCTTGAGACGTCTTGCCTGAAGCCCTAAGGCTTACACCGTCAGGCCTGCGGACTCCTCTGCACTCAGCCAACCCTCGGGGATGCTGACTTCGTCATGGCAGCGCGAGCAGGCCATGACCGACTGACGATGCGCCTTGTGGCAATCGCCGCACTCGAGCTCCTGGTGACGAGCCTCGGTCACGTGGGGGTTGTACTCGCCGTACGATTCGGTGGTCTTGGCCAGATCCTCGTAGGTCATGTTGTGGCAATCCTCATTGAGGCAGAACTCATTGGGATCATCGTTTTTCACGTAGTGGTTCAGATCGGTCAGAGTGCGCTCATCGAGCGGGTAATCGAAATTACCCGTAGCCCAGAGCACGCCCTCGGTGATCTGCTGGCTCATGGTTGCCTTATGGCAGTCAAGGCACACCATGTCGCCGTTTTCCTTGTGAGCAACAACGAGCAAATCGCCCATGTCCTCAACGGGGTTGCCCCACTTGTCAACGCCCGCCTCGCCGGAATTGCCGTCATAGGTGGCGTTGATGGGGTCCTGCGGTGCATGGCAGATAGCGTTGCAGAAGCTCGGCTGCTCATGCCACACCATGAAACCAGCGCCGGCAACCACTACGATCGCTGCCGCAACGCCAAGTCCCACGCGAACCTTTGCGCTCTTCAGGAAGGAAAGCTTCCTCTTCGCGCTTGCCTTCGCGCCTGCAGCACCTTCGGTGCCTTCGACGCTTTCGGTTGCCTGGACGTCAAGCTTGGCATCTTTGTTCTTATCAAACATGTCTAGATCCTTCCGCTTGCCTTAGCCCAGGAGGGCGAAACCTGCGTCAACGCAAGCCTCGGCCTTGTCGAGGGTCTCGTTTGCCAATGTCGGGTTGTGAGCACCCTCGCTGTTCTCGACCATTACGTAATCCCAGTAGAACTGAGCATGGCGCTGAAGCTTCTGAGCCTCGGCCAGCTGATCTGCAGACAGGCTGTCCTTCTTGGCAGCGAGCTGCTGGGTGTAACGCTCGATCTTCTCGGAGATAGCGATCTCGCGAGCGGTTACCTGCTCCTGCCAAGCTGCCACCTCAGCCGAGATGTCGTCATGGCAGACGCCGCACTTCTCGAGCAGAACCGTGCTCTCGAGCGGGCTGGTCAGGTAGTGGGAAGAGTACTTGGAGCCGTCCTCGGCGGTGAGGGTCTCCATGTGGCAATCGGAACATGCGAAGTTCATGCTTGCCATCTGGGACTGGCTGCCGCCATAGAGGAATTCGAACTCGGGATGCTGGACCTTCAGCATCGGGGCCCCGGTGTCAGGATGCACCCAATCCTTGAATCCCATTGCGTCGTAGTACGCAAGAATGGCATCCGGCGTCATTGCGGCAAGGCCCGTGTAGGGGTTGGTGGTGGACTTGTCCGTCTCGAAATAGTATTCGTTGTGGCACTGTCCGCACACCTGAGCCTCGATCGGAGCATTGTCCAGATCGTCACCCATCGACGCAATGAAATACTCGTGCGTAAGCTCGAGCTGCGTCGGATCATTGCCGTGGCAGTTGTAGCAACTGATCGGCTCGGTCAACGTGCTTGCCAGCTCGCTGAAGCTGAGAGCGTAAACGCCTTCACCCTGGCTGTTAACCATGGCGGTGAACTGCGGAGTCTTGCAGGTCAGGCAGTTAGCCAAGGTCGCATCGCCCACGCGCGGCGTGCTGGTCACGCTGTACAGCGTATACGAATGCGAGGAAGCCTCGTCATAGCCCTTAGCAAAACCGTAGCCCTTGTACATGGTGTTCAGCGCCGGATAGGTCTCGAGGTAGTTGTGCTTGCCCGAGTCCGGTGAGTTGCTTTCGTTCTCCATCAGCGAGGAATACTGCAGCGGATAAAGGCCCGACCAGCCCTCGGCCGTGACGATGCCGTACTCATCAAGGCTCGGCATGATCTCAGCATCCTTCGAGCTGGGGCTGTTCTCACGCGGCGCGCACGCAGTCAGGGCGACAACCAAGGCGATTGCGCACACAGAGGCAAGAGCCAGCTGCAGATTCTTTTTCTTCTTCATCTTCTTCCTCCCTTCTTCTTCAAATCGTGTCCTCCTACGTACTCTATGGTTTGAAGGGACGCCATCCCTCAAACTCCTATTGGTCCTTCCCGTCAGACGGGGAAGGTAAGCGCCCGGGTTTCCCCAAGCGAATTGAAAGCGCTTCGGTCGGGCAGGCCTCCACACAGGAGCCGCACGCCATGCAGTCGCCCGCGCGCACAATGCAATCGGCGCCCTCGATCGCGGGATCGAGGATGGCGGGATCAGCCAGGCAAACGTCCTTGCACTTACCGCAGCTGATGCAGGCCCCGTGATCGATGCGAACGTTCACCAAGCCGACCTTGCCAAGCACCTCGTAAAAGCCACCGAGCGGGCAAATGCTGCGGCACCACAGGCGCCCGCCCCAGCCGATCTCGATGGCAAGGATGGCCACAAGCAGCCAAAGGCCCGCCGTAGAGCCGAAGATCAGGCCCTTGTTGATCGCTGAGATCGGCGAGATGATCTCGAACACCGGCACGCAGATGACAGCACTCAAAACGAGCACCGCCGCCGCAACGCCGATTTTCACACGGCGGGGGATCTTAACGGGCGTGGCCTCGATCTTGAGCTTGCCCCTCAGCCAGCTGGCCGCTTCGACCAGCAGGTTGACCGGGCACACCCAGCCGCAGAAGGCACGGCCGCGGATGAGTCCGTATACCAGCAGTACGGGCAAAACACCGATAAGCCAGCTGGGATCGAAGGTCTTAACCGCAAAGACAACCTGAAGGATCGCAAAGGGATCGAGCAGGTTCAGCCCGAAGATCTCGGAAGACGAAAGGCTTCCGAAGAACACGCCCTCCGCAGGCGTTGCCACCTCGAGATCACCACCGACATAAGAGCCCGCAAGGCCCCATCCCGCCAGCAGAAGCGGCAGGGCGAACAGCACGATCACAAGCAGCTGAACCGTACGACGCGCTATGAGCCATTTCCTCTTCACGCCAGATCGCCTTCGCTTTCGCCGGGGTCCGCGCCTTCGGCAAGACCCGTGCCTTCGGCAAAGTCGAGCTCGTCTTCGACGCTCACGAAAACAAGACCTACGCTCATCACGCCGTCAAGACCCGCGAAAGAGCTCGCGATGGCATGGGACGCGTCCACTGACGCGGCCTCAATGGTCACCACGAGCTTGGTCCCCTGGACTTCATGAACTTCAACGCCCTCGATGGCCGCGAGCTCTGACTTGATGCCAAGGGTACGCTCGGGCAGCGTGTCAACGACGAGGCTCGAGATAGCCATGGGATTCACCTAGCCCTGCGCATGACAGGTCTGGCACTCGATATGACCGGGATCCATTTCGAAGGAAGTCAGATCGGCCCCTGCGTAATGGTCGACGGGCATAGCGGTGGCGCTTGCCAGCATCGGATTGGCCTTCTGGTTGGCACCATGGCAGCCGTAGCAGCCCTCAGCGCCGAGGTTCTCGTAACGGCCCTCATGGCCAGCAGGCATAAGGGCGGGAGTACCCGCAAAGCTGTTTTCGCTCGATTTCGAGGAGCCGCCAGAGCAGCCGGCGAACAAAAGCACCGAAAGCGCAAGAGCAAAGCTCACAGCGATCAGCAGGGTTTTCTTCATCATTTAACCCACCACCTTTTCGATGGAAACACAGGTCTTCTTGAAGTCGGGTTCCTTGGACAGCGGGCAGTAGACGTCCTGAACGGCAAGGTTCACCAAGGTCTCGTCTGCGAAGAAGGGTGCGAAGGTGACGCCGGCGGGCGGCTGGGTGCGCCCTGCGGTGGACACCTTGATCTCAACTTCACCGAAGCGAGACTTCACCTTCACCATGTCGCCGTCGACAAGGCCGAGCTTCTCGCAATCATCCGGGTTCATGTCAAGCAGTGCCTCGGGCAGCGCGCGATCGAGCTCGGGAACGCGGCGCGTCATGGAGCCGGTATGCCAGTGCTCGAGCAGACGTCCCGTGCAGAACCAGAACGGGTATTCCTCGCTCGGGCTTTCCGCCGGCGGCTCCCAAGGACGAAAGACCACCGAAGGACGCTGGTTGGCGGACTTGTAGAAGCTCACGCCACCGGCAAGGTCCTGCTTGCCGTGGGTCTGAATGCCGATCTGGTCAAAGCCATCGGCCTGATCGCCATCGCAGAAGCGCCATGCGGTCTCGAACCATTCGCCGTTGACTTCGCGAACGGGCCAGGTAAGGCCGTGCTTCTCGAGGTAAACCTCGTAGGGAGCAAGCTGCTTGGCGTCCATCTTGAGCTTCTTTTCCTCGTTGATGGCAGCCGCACGCTCGTTGAGCCAAGGATTGGAGAAGCTGCGGTACTCTTCCCATGCACGGGCGCAAACCTCGCGCTGGGTACCCTTGAACTCGCCGGCTTGCTTGTCGTAGATGAAGCCGAAGAGGTGATCGAATGCGTCGTTTTCGCCGATCTTCTCGCCTTCGAGAACGCGCTTGGAAATCTCCATGAGCATCCAGAGATCCCACTTGGCCTCTCCCGGAGGATCAATGGCCTTCTCAAAGATGGCGGTACGGCGCTCGCCGTTGCCGAACTGACCTTCGCGCTCAACCCACATGGCAGCGGGAAGCACGACATCGGCGTATGCGGTAGACAGAGTGGGATACACCTCGCTCACGCAGATGAACGCGTCGATGACGCCCTTCTTGTCACCGCGACCGAGGAAGCGGGTCAGGTTGGGCATGGAGACGGCCCAGTTGTTGTGAGCGGACCACAGAAAGTCGATGTTGCCCTTGGAAAGCTCGCGGAAGATCTTGACCGTATGCATGCCGGGCTTCTGGATGGCGTCGAGGTAGCCTTCGGGCAGATCCCAGATGGCCTCGCTGTAACGGCGGTGGTCTTCGTTGGCGACCACCAGATCGGCGGGCAGACGATGGCTGAAGGTGCCGACCTCGCGAGCCGTGCCGCAGGCGCTCGGCTGGCCGGTGAGGGAGAAGGCGCCGTCTCCGGGCAAGGCGTAGCGGCCGGTAAGCAGATGGATGTTGTAGATGCAGTGGTTCATCCACGTGCCGCGGTTGTGCTGGTTGACGCCCATGGTCCAAAGCGACAGGACCTTCTTGGACTTGTCGGCGAACACGAGGGCAAGCTGCTCGATGTCAGCGGCGGGAACGCCCGAGATCTGCTCGGCGTATTCAAGGGTGTAGGGAGCCAGGCGGGCGGCGTATTGCTCGAAGTCAATGGACTCAACGGCATCAACGGTATTGCCGGGCTCGGTGACGTCATAGTCATCGGCAAAGGCGTTGCCGATATTTTCCGTACCCTGTTTGAACTGCAGATGATCCGCGACGAAGGACTTATCGTAGAGATTGTTCTGCACCAGGTAGTTGGCAATGGCGTTAGCAATGGCGATGTCGGATCCGGGCTTGAACACGAGCACCTTGCTAGCGGTAGCGGAGGTGCGGGTGACAAGCGTGGTGAGGTCGTAGTGCTCGACATTGGGGTTATCCAGCTTGCGCGCGGTCAGGCGCGAATACAGCATGGGATGAGCCTCAGCCATGTTTGCACCCCAGGTGACGAAGACGTCAGTCTCGTCAATGTCGGCGTAGCAGCCTGCGGGCTCGTCGGTCTGGAAGATGTTCATGAAGCCCACGACCGCGCTGGCCATGCACAGGCGAGCGTTCGGGTCGATGTTGTTGGAAAGCAGACCGGCCTTCCAAAGCTTAGCCTGGCAATAACCCTCCACGATAGGCTGCTGACCGCTGCCCCAGAAGGCCAAACGGCTCTTGTCGCTCTTCCAGGTTTCGCGCAGTTTGCCGGCAACAAGGTCAAGCGCCTCTTCCCACGATGCCTCGCGGAAGCCCTCCATAGTGCCCTTCTTGGACTTGTCTTCGCGGATGAGGGGCTTGGTCAGACGGTCCTCGCCCGTCAGAGCGCCAGCGAGATAGTATCCCTTGACGCAGTTGAGGCCCCTGTTGGAGCCGTTGTCGGGATCACCCGTAACGGAGACGAGCTTTCCGTCCTTGGCCTCAACGATAACGCCGCAGCCGCAACCGCAGAAGCGGCAAACTGCAAGCGTCTTCGTGGTGCCCGAACTGGAAGCGGTCCCGCCGCCCGAGCATCCGACCATGGACGTGAGGCTGCCTGCAGCTGCAGCGCTTGCGAGAGCTACTGCCGAAGCCTTCACGAACGCACGTCGTGTGATCTCCATGTTCTCCACCTTCCTCGTCTGTAAACCGCGGCGCAATCCGCGGCAATTGCCTAACTTGGCCGCGGCTTTCCGCGGCTGTTACCCGCCTACTCCCGGGCGCCCCTGTATGCCTCGATGCGAATTGCCGGCTCGGGATCACTCACCACACAGCGCTCCACGCACAAACCGCATCCGACGCAGTTTTCTTCATTGATGATGGGTGCGAAAACCGCATGCTGGGAGTCGCCCTCGCGCTTGCGGTAGTCAATGGTGATGGCTGTATCGATGAGGGGGCAGGAGCGATAGCAAACCTCGCATCGCATACCCATGAACGACAGGCAGGTCTCCTCGTTGATAACGGCGGTGCCCATGCGTACATCAGCCTTCGACTCAACAGAGGCAAGGGCGCCCGTAGGGCAGGCTTCGATGCAGGGAAAATCGGCGCAGAGACGGCAAGCCTGCTCGCGCGCGTTGATGGAGGGAGCGCCAACCAAAGCGCCAGCTTCAGAGCCGGCAACGTGTATGGCTTGGTAGGGACAGGCTTCGAAGCACTTGCCGCACTTGATGCACTTTGCGGCAAAGTCCTCTTCGGGCCATGCGCCAGGCGGAAGCAAGAGCTTTGTCGGCGCAGCCACGTCAAGAGCCGCTTTGAGAAGCGCCGCTCCGGCTACTAAGGCCGCAGCAATGCTAGGCAGTTTCACCGGCAATCCCCCTTTATTCGTGCTACATGCTAAACGAGTATAAATGAATCGTGGCGCTAAGCTAAAGGCATAAACGCAGGTTAAAAGGGGGAAAACGGGGTTTTATAGGGACAGTTTGCAAGTGTTTTTGCAGGACAGTTTGCAGGACAGTTTGCAAGGGCGAGCTGTAGGTTTGCGCCCTCCAACCCCAAAGAGCCACCGCGCGCATTGACCA
>CAYZCY010000054.1:0-6570 GCA_964477115.1 uncultured Eggerthellaceae bacterium
GAGGGCGTTATGTTGCGGAAAAGAAAAAGCTGACGCTTCCCCTGCGTTACTTTAAACTAGATGAGAATGACAATTTACTAGGGCCGATCGCGCGATTCCTTGAGGAAATGATCGGCGCAGAGGAGAACGAACCCCGATGAATCGATTCCAAGTCTTTTTGGGTAAGATCAGCATGGCTGTTTGCATCATCATGCTGGGCTTGGTCGTATGCGTAGTGCCGGCAAGCCCCACGCAGCTGTTCAGTGGTTGGTATGCCGACGAGGACAACTCGCCAATGACCCGCGAGGAACTTGTTTCCTTCGCCGCCACCGTGCACGACTACACCTTCTTCGATCAGAACCGTACCCTGCTGTACGCTGACATCGTCAAGATCAACGAGCATATCGCAGAAGATGGTCGCGCTTCCGATGGCCAGCCGGTTATCACCGCTGGCGACGAAGCATCGGTTGCTGCCGCCTTCGATGCCGCCGATGAGGCCTACGTCTTGCATACGGACATGGTTAACCACCTCGATGACGTATCGAAGGCTGTTATGATTGTCTTCGTCGTTGGCCTGGTCTTCCTCGTGGTAGCTGCGGCTGAGATTATGAACGGCCTGTTCCGCGGGCATCGCTCCGATGTGGCTCGCATTCTCATCCGCGGCGGTCAGATTGCCATCGTGGTTTTGGTGCTTGCCCTGGCGTGGGGTTTGTTCGCCTTCGACAGCCTGTTTACCACCATGCACCAGCTCTTGTTCGCCGAAGGAACCTGGACCTTCTCCGAGGGCTCTGCCCTTATCTGCGCTTTGCCCACCGAATTTTGGATGGCCATGGGTGCTTTGTGGCTTGGCGTATCGGCTATCGTTGCCCTTGTCAGCATTTTCATTGGCGTACAGCTTAAGAAGTACAAGATCTAGACCCATTTACCTGGGATATACGCTTCAAAGAGATAAGAGAGAATAGGAAAGTTATGGCTGATTCCGCAAAGCCAGTTCGCGTGCGTTTTGCCCCCTCTCCGACGGGTAAGCTGCATATCGGCGGCGCACGTACCGCTATCTACAACTGGGCCTTTGCCCGCGCCATGGGCGGTACCTTCATCCTTCGCATCGAGGATACCGACCCCGAGCGCTCCACCGAGGAGAACACCCAGATCATCCTGCGCGCCATGCGTTGGCTCGGCCTCGATTGGGATGAAGGCCCCGAGGTGGGTGGTGCCTGCGGTCCCTATTTCCAGACCCAGCGTATGGACACCTATGCCGCTGCGCTCGAGCGTTTGAAGGAGCGCGGCGCGGCTTACGCTTGCTTCTGCACGAAGGAAGAGCTTGATGCCAAGCGCGCTATTGCCGAAAAGGAAGAGGGCGGTTATTCCGGTTACGACCGCACCTGCCGCGATCTTCCGGCCGACGAGGTGGCTGCGCGCATCGCCGCTGGCGAGCCGCATGTGTGGCGCCTTAAGGTACCACTGGATCACGGCCCCATCGAGTTTGACGATGCCGTTTACGGTCATGTTTCCTTCCCTTGCGATGTCATGGACGACATGATCCTCGTGCGTTCTGATGGCAGCCCGACCTACAACTTCGCCGTTGTGTGCGATGACGCCAACATGGGCATCACCCACGTCATCCGCGGCGACGACCATCTCTCCAACACCCCGCGCCAGATTCTCATCTACGAGGCTTTGGGTTATGAAGCGCCTACCTTCGCCCACCTTTCCATGATTCTGGGTGCGGACGGCAAGAAGCTCTCCAAGCGTCATGGTGCCACCAACGTCGAGGAATACCGCGATCGCGGTTATCTTTCCGATGCTTTGGTGAACTTCCTCGCGCTTTTGGGTTGGTCGCTTGACGGCGAGACTACCATCATCTCGCGCGAGCTGTTGAAGTCGAGCTTCAGTCTTGACCGCATCACTAAGAAGGATGCCATCTTCGACGAGGTTAAGCTCAACTGGATGAACGGCATGTACATCCGCGAGATGGACGCCCCCAGCTGGGTTCAGGCATCCAAGCGCTGGATTGCCGAGGCCAACGTGATCGGCGCCAACATCGAAGACGGCGTGAACGTGATTCCCACCCCTGAGCAGGGTGCAGAGCCGCCGGCTCCTTCCATCACCCCCGAAACTCCGGGTTACGAGGATGCCATCGCGGCAGCCATCGCCGACATAGACGAAGATCCCGCTTTCTACGAGAAGCTTTACCCGCTGGTCATCGAGCGTCTTGCGCGTCTTGACGACATTCCGGCGAAGCTTGCCTTCTTGTTCTGGGGTCCCAACGTGGCGCTTGACGAAAAGAGCATGAAGAAGGTTCTGCTCAAGGAGGGTGCTCGTGCCGACGAGGCTCTGCGCGCGTGTCGCGAGGTTCTTGCCGACGAGAGCATTGCCTGGGAGGCTGAGGCTCTGCAGGAGGCATGCCGTGCGCTTTGCGAGCCGCTCGAGATGAAGCCGAAGCTTTTGTTCCAGCCTCTGCGTGTGGCTATTTGCGGCAATCAGGTTTCGCCTCCGCTGTTTGAGAGCATCGAGCTCATGGACCCCGAAGACGTGCTTGCGCGTATCGACGGCGTGCTCGAGTGCGCGTTCGGCGCTTAGAGGCTTGCTGCATTGAGCGTTATTGATGTAAAAGATAGTGCGGCCCCGGGTAACAGCGGGGCCGGCTGCGTTTTCGAGTCTGAAGAGGGCTATGCGTTGACGCCGTCCGGGCTGGATGGCGCTGAGGCAGGCATTGCCGCGGAAAGCGACTCTTCCGATGTCGTTGAGACTGAGACCGATGTCGCCGATGCTGCGGTCGACATCGCCAATGCCGGGTTCGTGCGTGAGGCTGGGGCTGAAGCTGGGGTGGAACCTGAGGCTGCTTCCGCCGACGCCGCCGAAGATCAGCCGCCGCGCAAGGACCTGCTGCATTTTGATGCAGATGCCTTGGCCGCGTATCGCAGCAATTCGCGCGCAAAGCCCGTGCACCCCGATCCCAAGATCGTAGTGACGGCCGATTTCTGCATCAACCCCAAGGGCGCAAGCTGCAGCCGCTGCACTATGGCCTGCCCTGTGGGGGCCATAAGCCTCGATGTTCGCGGTCTTCCGCGCATTGACGTGAAAATCTGCACCTTCTGCGGTATTTGCCTGGGAATTTGCGATGCTTTCACCTCCAATGATGTCACCATGACCGACCTTGCGGCTCGCACTGCCCGTGCGGCGCAGCGCGGCGAAGGCGTGTTTATTGCGTGTGCTCCCGTACTCGAGGGCGAGGAAGAGCCAGCTCCCTGCGTTGTCGAGGTGCCCTGCCTGGCGGCGCTTTCGCCGGAGTTTTGGACCTCCCTTCTGGCCAAGGGCATCGAGCTGCGCGCCGTGTGTGATTTCGAGCGTTGTGCGGATTGCGCCCGTGGGGGCGATGTGGCCGAGATGCTCTACACGCATGCCATTGAAACCGCTCAGGCTTGGACGCAGCGCTCGATCGAGGTAGTCGATGAGGTTCCTGCCAAAACGGGCTATCTGCAGGGTTTTGTGCAGCATGGCGATGTTGACCGTCGAGGGGTTTTCACCCATTTCGCCGACAAGGTGGAGGATGCCGCATCTGGCGAATATCGCAAGCGCAATTCCAGCGTGCTGCAGGATTTCTACGAGCGCCAAGAGCGCATGCGCGCCCAGACCCGTCAGATACAAAGCACGCTTCCTGAGGTGAACCGCCATGCGCAATCGGGCTCGCTCGTAAAGCTGATGCAGCCTAAGCGCCGCATGTTGCTCGAGGCCATTGAGCATGATGCGAGCATCGCGGAACGCGTGCTGTTGCTCGTCTCGGATACCGATTGCGCAAGTTGTTGTAACGCTCTCGACTGCGCAAGCGCATGTCCGACTTCGGCGCGTTATCCTGATGCTGACACGGGGCTTCTGTCCTATGACGTGCGCTACTGCATCGGCTGCGGTAACTGCACGCGCGCGTGCCCCACTCAGGCGGCGCATTTGGTGGAAGTGCCCGCGAGTTTGCTCGATGCGGCTCCGGGTATTGTGTGCACGCAGGCGCTTAAGCGGCTGCGGGCCGAGCAGGCCGAAGCCGAGCGCAAAGCACGTTCGGCTGAGGAGCGCCTGTCGGAAGCTGATTAGGCATTGAAAGCTCCAGGCGGGGGAGGCCTTACGCTTACCTTCGCCATTCGAAACAAAGCGAGCCAGCTTAAGGAGATGGTTGGATGTTGAGGGAAAACGCAAGCCTCGAAGAGGTGCAGCAATTCTTCCAGGGTGATGATTTTGCCTACGACGTGACGGGCTGCCGCATTGCGGAAGTTGCCCCCGGGCATGCCGTGGCCGTTTTGGACCTCGACCGAGCTAAGCATTACAACGCCATGGGCGGCGTTATGGGCGGGGTGATTTTCACCTTGGCCGACTACGCGCTGGCGGTGGCGTCAAACTATAACGAGAACCCCACGGTTTCGGTGAGCAATACCATTGAGTTTCTGTCGGCTGCCAAGGGAAGCCGCCTCATCGCTACCTGCGACGCTGACAAGTCTGGCCGCAGGTTGGGCTTTTACACCACGGTGGTCACCGACGACACGGGGCGTCTGATCGCCAAGATGGCTGCGACATGCCATCGCAATGCTTAACCGATAGGAAGGGCTATGACTGATCGCATGCCTTCGAACGCCGACTATACGGCGGCATACCTTGAAATCATCGAGTCCCTTAACGGGGATGCGGCCAGCCGCCGGGCGGCGCACGATTACATGCGCAATTCCACGGCCATTGTGCACCACCGCGTGGTCGATTGCTCCTATCTGCCGCGTTTGTTTAACCAGCGCAGCTACGATGTTATGAAGGAAACCGCCGAAACCGCGCACCGCATTCTGTGCAAGGTGATCGAGCGCTACCTTGCCGACGAGGGCTATCGCGCCTGCTTTGACTTCGATGAGCGTCTGGTGGAGCTTATCCTGCTGCCGCGCGGTTATGATTCCGTGCTGCCCTTCGCCCGCGTGGACACCTTCCTCGATGAAGATGACTACCAAATGAAGTTCTGCGAGTTTAACGGCGACGGCTCGAGCGGCATGAACGAAAACCGCGAGATCACGAATTCGCTTTTGGGTAGCGCCGCATTCGAGGCCTTTGGGCAGACGCATGATCTGCAGGCATGTGATTTGTTCATGCCCTGGGTTGACCGTTTCATCGGCATATACGAAAGCTACGCCCATCGCGTGGAGAAGCCCACCTTCGCCATTTGCGACTATCTCGAAAACGGCGTGGTCGACGAGTTTTTCATCTACGCAGACCTGTTTGCCCAGCGCGGCTTCGAGTGCATTGTGGCCGATGTGCGCGATCTGGTGTTTGATGGCGAAAACCTTTGGAATGGCGAAGGTAAGCAGATTCACGCCATCTGGAGGCGCTGCGTGACCAATGACGTCATTGACTTCTGGGATGAGTCTCAGGATCTCATCGAGGCGGTTCGCGCTGAGAAGGTGGCTTTGATCGGAAGTTTTGCGGGGCACATCGTGCACGACAAGCAGATCTTCGAGGTGCTGTACAAGCCCGAGACCCAGGCCTTTTTGACCGATGAGGAAATTGCCTTCATCGAGCGCACGGTTCCGCAGACGTGCTTTTTGGATGAGGCTTACGTCGACCTGGACCAGATCCGCGCCGAGAAGGACAAGTGGATTATCAAGCCCACCGACCATTACGGCGCCCATGATGTGTATGCGGGCTGCGCGGTATCGCAAAAGCGCTGGGATGAGCTCATTGACGCTTTTGCCAATGCGCGTGCCGGCTACCCCTTCATCGTGCAGAGCTATATTTCTCCCTTCCGAACGCTTACCCTGCCGCCTGATACGGGAATTGAGGAACTGCCGGATGGGGAAGTGCCCTTTGAGCCGCAGATGTATAACAACCTTAATGGCCTATACCTGTTTGACGGCACCTTCCAAGGAGTGTTCAGCCGACTCGGGCCTCTGCCCACCATATCCAAAGATATGAAGGGTATAACCGCTGCCACCATTTGGGTTGACTGCAAGTTATAAGTGACGGTATTATTCTGTGGCTTCAAACCTGCCGTTTGAATGCATCCGTTTATCCAGAGTCGGGGGAGAGAGTTGGCTTGACGATCCCGACACCAACCTGGCACATGTGCCAAGGTGGTCCGGCCGACAGCGATGAAGGAGGAAAAGCATGACCATCGCAAATTCATACTTGTTCACCTCGGAGTCCGTTACCGAGGGTCACCCCGATAAGATGTGCGATCAGATTTCTGACGCCATCCTCGATGCAATTCTTGCCAAGGAGATCGAGTTGGCAGAAGCCGGCTACGTTGCTCCAGGTGGCAAGCCCGCCGATCCCTCGCAGGTGCGCTGCGCGTGTGAGACCTTGGTCACCACCGGTCAGGTGGTTGTTGCCGGCGAGATTCGCACCCAGGCTTACGTCGACGTTCAGTCCATCGTGCGGGAAGTGGTGACCGACATTGGCTATGACCGCGCCAAGTACGGCTTTGACGGCAACACCTGCGGCGTGATGAACGCCATCCACGAGCAGTCTCCCGATATCGCCCAGGGCGTTGACGAGTCTTGGGAGGTCCAGCACGGCGCTGACGCGACAGCTGACCCTTATGAAAACGTAGGCGCTGGAGACCAGGGT
>CAYZCY010000055.1:0-6554 GCA_964477115.1 uncultured Eggerthellaceae bacterium
CCCCGCGATTTCGTAGGACTCAACGGCTTTTCCGCCGGACCCGTAGATCTCAACCGCGTTTCTGTACACGCGCGGAAGTTTGGAGGCGGGTGCTCGGAAGCGGAGCGCACGGGTGGCGTCGAGGTGCTTGGAGGCGTCTCTGTGCGCGACAGAAGAGCACGGATTCTGGTCCGCAGACGCTGCGCTCATCGAGATGCCACGATAAACGCCAGGCAAGAGTTACGTGATCATTTATCATGTCCAAGGAAGCAAAGCCCAACAGCGGTTGTTTCTGTGCGCGTTCTTTCGGGAGGTTCTAGCGTGTTTTGCGGAAGATGCAACAAGCCAATAGTCGATGATGCCGCATTTTGCCCTCACTGCGCTGCGCCGGTGCCCGGTGCGCCTGCGTACGACGACTACGAATACGAGGCATTCATTAGCTATCGTCACCTTCCAACCGATCGAAACGTAGCCGTTAAGCTTCAGAAGGCGCTCGAGGGTTTCGTCATTCCTCAGCAGCTGCGCGAGTTAAAGGGCGGCAGCAAGAAGCTCGGTCGACTCTTCCGCGATGAAGACGAGCTTCCTACCGCGAGCTCTCTGCCGGACCAGATTCGAGATGCTCTCATTCACTCGCCTTATCTCATCGTCATATGCACGCCTCAGATGCGCGAAAGTCAGTGGGTTCGTCGCGAGGTCGAGCTGTTCGCGTCCTATCACGGCAGGGACCGCATTCGCATTGCGCTAGCGGCGGGGGAGCCCAGCGAAAGCTTCCCTGAGCTGCTTCTTACCCGCACCGTCGTAGATCAAGACGGCACGGTGCGTGAAATCGAAGAGGAGCCTCTGGCGGCTGATTTCCGCGATCTTTCGCGCAAGAAGTTCAACCTTGAGATGCTGCGCATAGCCGCACCGCTTATCGGATGCGGTTTCGATGACCTGCGCCAGCGTCAAAAGGCTCGCCAGCAGCGCATGTTGCTCACGGCTACCACGGCGATAGCCGCAGTATCCCTCGCCTTCGGTTCCTTCTCGTATTACCAACAGCTTCAAATCAAGGAAAATTACCGCCAGGTGCAGATCAAGGAATCTGAGTTTCTCGCTAGCGAATCGAGCGAGCTTCTCGCAAAAGCCGACCGCCATCAGGCGATTTCGGTGGCATTGGCGGCTTTGCCCGAAAGCTCGACCAGCAACGACAGGCCCTATGTGCCCTCCGCTCAACTAGCGCTCACAAACGCCTTGGGCGTATACCCCGTTCAGTCCCACTGGCGCGAGGAGTACTCGATTCCCGATTCCTGGAATTTCACCGCGGCCTTTGACGATGATGGCCTCATGGCTTTCATTGGCTCTGACCGCAGCGTGGTGGTTTGGAACCTTCGCGCTGGTTTCGAACAGGTTCGAATTGATGTGGAAGGTGAGCTCGACCTGCTCCCCGATTCATCATATTCGCCCGTGAGGGAGCTTGTGTTTACCGATGCCGGCTTGATATGCACGAGCTCTCGTGCCGTTGCTTGCTTTGATCTCGAGACGGGTGAATTGAAGTGGTCCGTGTTTCTAGAAGGGGCCAGCGCCACCGAGCACGCGGCTCTTTCGCCTGATGGCACCATCTTGGCTGTGTTTGAGGAATCCCATTACCCTGTAGATAACCTTGCTCAAAAGCTTTCGAATCGTATTCACTTCATCAAGGTAGCGGACGGCTCCGCAGTTGCCGTTCATGAGTTGTCTCTCGCAGAGGCTGACTCGATGATATTTGCGACTGATGCTCATATGGCGTTCAACGCTGACGGCAGCAAGCTTGCGTTTGCTCACGAAGGCTGGTGCCTCGTTATGGATGTGGCAGACGGTTCCGCACGTCAGACCTACCTTAGCTATCCCTATGCCATGTCTGCTCAGTGGGTGGCAGGTCAGCTTATCGTTACGTCTAGCGAAAACATTATGCTCGGGACTTCTGGTATGGTGAGCATCGAGGCGTTCGATGAAAACTTGAACAGAAATTGGCAAACAAGCACAACGAGCGGCTCGAGCTTCGACTCCGAAGGCGCGTCGTATACCTCACTTGCTGAGGCGATTGGATCTTGGCGCTATGCCGATACCGAAGTTGACCACGTTGCGATGGTGGTAGACAGGAGCTTGCTCTTCCTCAATGCGGAAACGGGTGAGGAGGCCTCGTCGCTGACGCTCAACAAGCCCTTCTCGGGCGCAAGTCTAATTGAAATTGAGGAAGGCGTTGGTATTGCTGCTTGTACGGGCGACGGTTACGCTCTGGTCAAGGCTCCCAACAGTGCGAGTGGCAAGGTCCTCGACGCTCTGACCTACATGACCCAGAAAAACGTCTACTCTTACTTCACGGTGTATGATGGTCAGGCGCATCTCGTCGAGTGGTCCGATAACCCCGCGAAGTTCAGCGTCTACCGTTATGTTGACGGCCTTGATGTCGGTGATGCTCCAAAGGTGGAATCGCTCGCCGATATTTCGAATATGTCTTGGAACAACTCCTATGGCTTCGTGGGACGCGCTGAGGACAAGTTCGTCTGCATCGATCCTTATACGTTTGAAGTTAAGGCTACGGTGGGATCTGATGTGTTCGAAGGAGTCGACATCGAACGCGGGCTTAAAAACCTAGGACTGAGCGTCACCGAAAACGGAAGCTTCATTGTTTATGGCGATAGGCTAAGCTCCAGTGGCTCCGCTGACTACGGTGCTTTAGTGTATGAGCTCTCGCTCGAAACCGGTGAGGTGCTGCATAAGCTTGAGCTTGAAGGCATGCAACCGGAAACCTATTACGCAAACGCTGTTGCGTGCGCTACTTTGCCCGACGGTTCTGATGGCTTCGTCGCATACGACATCGATGAGGTTCGTCTGGTTCCTTGGGATGCACCCGATCAGGCGTTGGCGGTCAATCCTGCCGGCAACCTTCGCGGCGCATTCTATGCCAATGGTTTGATGGTAGGTCTTGAATCTAATGTGGTGGAGCGGCCTGGCGGCTACACCTTGACTGGCAGCTATTACACCCTAAACGTCTACGATGTCCAAACCGGGTCTTTGGTGGAGTCCGAAATTAACGGCTACGCTCCAAGGCTGGGCTTGAAGGACATGGTCGTATTGAGCGATGACGGGAAGCTCCTCGCCGTTGCCTGCGAAGATGCCAAGATTCGTCTGTTTGACCTTGCTTCGGGCAAGATGCTTTGGGAGACAAGTGACGCCTCCGCTTCTGTCGAGTACCTGACCTTCGTTCCTGAGACTTACGATGTCTTCGTTCAGGATGAATCCGGGTCTTGCATGCTCATTTCTCGTGAAGAGGGTAAGGTCTCTGCCACCTCGACCCTTGCCCTTAATTACGCGGTCGATGGTTGCTGGGCCCTCGATGATGGCAGGCTCGCCGCCAAGTACAAGATGCGCGGTTTGAGCGATAACACCGGCCTGGTCATCCTTGAGGTTCGCGATGGAATGCTTGATCCCATTGCTGAAATTTACAACGGTTTCTATGTGACTGGCGACGGGGCTCAGGCCTTGGTCATCGACGTTGAAAACGAAAACTCCGTTCATGCCGTCACCCTGTTTGATTTGGACGAGTTGATTGATCTTGCGCATGCAGAGGTAGCAGGTCATGAGCTTACTGAGGCCGAGCAGCTGTTGTATAGGGCGGGCGAATAAACAATCCGCTTAGCTATGTGCGGCTTGCTGATAGAGGAGGTTTGAATGGGCCAGGGTTTGGTTCTGAGCGATAGCGTCATATTCCCTTCGGGGCCGAGCATGATTGCGGCTATGGTGATTGGCTTAGCTGTGGGATTGCTTGTGTACCTCATCGCTGCGCGTCCAAAGCTTTTCTTCGGGCGCCGTGGCGGAAGCCGACAGGATCGCACTCTGGCGCTGTTTTTGGCGGTTATCGCCACCACGGCGATCTTGATCGCGCCCCTGCTGCTCGCTCTGCAAGGCGGAGATGCCTTTGCATCCATTCCTTTGCTGGGCATTCGCCTTCTGCAGGCTGTGGTTCTCGACAATGGCTTCGTTGATTTCATAGGCGGAACGCCTCAGGGCATGCTCGCACGCGTTTACTACGTGCTCATCGGCCTTGGTTACATTTTGCTTCCGGTTCTTGCCGCGTTTAACGTGTATGACCTGTTTGCTCAAAGGTTCAGCTCCTTTCGTATGTGGAAAGCGGCAAAAATCAACGTGAAGGGCAAAAACGCCTACCTATTCAGCGCCTTTAATCCCATTACGTATCGGCTTGCCAAAGACGCTCAGGCCGCCGATCAGGATGCCGTCGTGCTGTTTGGCGCGATGAGCAAACTCGACCGCGATACCTGGAGCACGGAGATTTCCGATCTCGACTACGGCCGGACCATTTGTCTGGAGGCCTCTTACCCGGAGGCCGCGATGCGGCTTTGCTCGGCTTTTGCCTTCAAGAGGCTCTATTGCTTTGCAATCACGGATCGTGTTTCGCAGGATATCGCTGATACCTGTCATGCGATCGCCCTCATGCGCGGTCTTGAGACCATAGAAGATGGTGGGGAAGGTAAGCGCTGTCGTGCTTTCGTGGGGGCGGACGGCAACTGCATGCGTTCTCGAGTTCGCCTTTTCGTTACCTGCGACAGCTTAGATGACGAGCTGGTTCTTGATGCGGCAAACGGTGACGCTCGCGTGCTTGATCCCCATGCTGAGGCAGGTGCCGTATCCGGTCCCTTGCAGCTTACCGTGCTGAACGAGCCCACGATGGCTATGTTTGATTTGCTACAAGAAGCACCTCTTCTCGATGTTTTAGGCAATCCCAAGCCTGGTGTCGATGGCCTAAGGCCGGCAGAGCCCGTAACGCTTAATGTGTTGGTGCTTGGAGAAGGTTCGTTTGCCGAAGAAGCGCTCAAGGGTATTTTGTGGTGCGGTCAGCTCTACAACGTTAAGCTGGAAGTTGAGGTGGTTAGCGCTGCGGCGCAGAGCTTCAGCAACAGGCTTTACGTTCGTTGCCCTGATCTTCAGACCCAAGATTGCTTTAGCTTGAATTTTACCCAGATGGAGCTTCAATCCCCGGCCTTTGAGCAAGACTGCCTTGCTCGCTATGCGGGCACCAAGCACCTCTATGTTGTATCGGCGATTGAAGACGATGCCCTGTCGTTTGAGATCGCCATGCGCGTTCGTCGCTACTTCATAGGTCGCAGCTGCGTGTCCAATGTGGACGTGAGCCATAATCCCTTAGTTGCATGCCTCATTCGTAGCGAGGTTACCAGTTCGCTCATCTCTGCGCAGTTTGACGAAGACGTGCCAAACTACGGCATCGTTACCTTCGGCTGCAATGCGAAGCTGTTCAGCTATGCGAGCGTGTTGAACTCGAAGCTTGAGAGGACGGGTCAGAGAGCATCTGATCTGTACGATGTGGTTTACAACGCGATCGACGGCCGCTTGTTCGCCAGCGAGGACGTCAACGTCTCGGCTTTACGGTTCTGTGTCGACAAGGCTTTGAAGCAGGATTTGCCGCAAGAAGATGGAGCGGACGCACGTCCTTTCGGTATTGCTTGCGCGCGTCAGATCGTTCACTACAGCAACCTTGCGCAAGCTCTTCATGCAGAATATAAGGCCTGGTCAATTGCATCTTCCGAGCTAACTGACGATGCGATTGTCAGACTTGGTACGGCGGAACACGACAGATGGACCATGTTCTACCGTACTCACGGTTTCAGCTTCCTGTCTCCCGAGGAGCAGAGGGCCTATTCTCGTGAACTGTGCGGAAAGAACACCAGGCACAAGATCGAAGCCCTGCGCAAGCATTCCTTGATGTGCCCCAACGAAGACATTTGGGCAAACTACCTCCATGCTAAGAGCGGTTTTGCATACCTTGATCGCGCGGTGCTCCCTGAGGGCGAGGTAAGTCTGAGCGTTACCGCTGTGGATGCTCAAGGCGCTTCGGTTGAGGGGGTTGCCGTACAGCTGCTCAACGGTTCCTATGAGGTGCTCGAAGAATGGGTTTCGGATGGTGCTGCTCATGCGACCGCATTGCTTCCCTTTGGCTGCTACATTCTTCACCCTGCATCGGCTCTGCCAGGCTGCGAGTGCGCTCCCGATCTTCAGGTAGAGATAGGGGAGGGGCCTGCCCAGGTCTTGGGTATTGCTTTTGAGGTGGAAGGCAGAGCGCTGGTGAATCCCGTGGTCTACGACTGGGCATTTGCTCTTGCGGCTCCCAGTCTTGCTGCAGGTGATAATTAGCAAGCAGAAGGAGGTCAGCATGGATCTTGCATTGGTGGTTCTGCCACGATGAAGTATCTAGCTGGCATTTCCCGACCGCTTCCAGGGGCAATCGTGATATTGTTTCCCAGGCATCGCGCGCATGGGGAGAAACTTCTCGATGTCCCGGTTCGTCACTTAAGGCGAGGGCTTTGTACGCGTGGCAGGAATCGATCATGACGAAGTTGAGGGAGTGCGGCCTTGAGGGAGTTCGTGCGTAAGAACATCGTGCTCACCATTGCCTGCGTTGCTGCCGTGCTTACCTGCTTTATCGTGCCCCCAGATGACGCCTATCTCGGCTACGTAGACGTGAAAACCATCGCCTGTCTCTTCAGCATCCTCGCCGTTGTTGGGGCGATGCGCAATTTGGG
>CAYZCY010000056.1:0-6285 GCA_964477115.1 uncultured Eggerthellaceae bacterium
TAAGACCGTATACCCTGCCAAACGCACGTCCTGCCGCTCGCCAAGCAAAAAAGACTAAGCCCGTAGAAGCCAACGCGGTTTTGCGTAGCAGCGGAAAGTGCGCGAGCGCACAGCATACAGCTCGCGCGGCTTAAAGACGGGAGAAGATTCGCCACACTGAGCATAAAACAGTGGTCGTACAGGGCCTATTCCGATACACTCAGATGGTTACACACAAGTATCCAAAGGATAGGAGTTCGCTGTGTCCGCAAACTACAAGAGTCTGTACATGCACCATCTCGACCAGACGGGCGTTCGCTACACCGACGCAGGCGAAAACAGGGTCACGGTATCCTACAAGGGCGACAACCTTGCCTCCATCCCCATCCAGGTGAACTTTGACAAGAACGGCAACGAATACGTTCAGCTCGACTGCTGGAACATCGCCAAGTTCAATGAGGGGAAGATGGCCGCAGGCCTGGTAACCTGCAACGCCCTCAACGCAAGGTTCCGTTGGAGCAAGTTCTACATCGACTCCGACCTCGACGTCCGCTGCCAGGCCGACCTCGTCATCGAGCCGAACACCACCGGCCAGCACATCCAGGAAGTTCTGAAACGACTGGTTTCCATCATCGATGACGCTTACCCCGAGCTTATGAAGGCACTTTGGGCTTAATCAATAACACGGTTTCAAGGGAATAGGCAGGATGCTGTGAAAGTCAATGTCGAGTTTAAGAGCAATTGGATCTACGACCCCAGCGGCATCAACAGCTTCGCCGTTTCGAAGTTTGCCTCAGCCTGCCAGAAAGAGTTTGGGCAGAAGCTCAGCGTTGAGAACAAGTCCTTCACTGACGCTACATTTGTAATCGAGGGCACATTCGGAGCCACGGAAGTCTCGCGTCTCATGCAAGAGGTCATCGAGAGGGACGTCTCCCGAGGAAAAAACTGGTCCGAAATCTGTACCATCACGGTCGACGGCGCAGCTGCAACCGCAACGACACAGCCCGCCGCCGTTCAGCCAGCAGACTCTTCGGCAGCCCCCGCAAGCGCGGCCGCTCAGCCGGCTAACGAGCAGTCCTTCGCAGCAACCGACGCCGAGGCGGCTCCCGCAACTCAGGCAACCAACGCAGTCGCAAGCAAGGCCATCGCCGAAATCGACAATCTCGTCGCCGCCGCAGACTTCAAGGAGCTCTGCCAGGAAATCCAGCGCAAAGCGGCCTTCATCCGCAGCCGCGGAACCTCGAAGGCCTTCCTTTCCACGACGCTTCTCTTCTCCATTTCCTCTGGTTGCGGCCTGACCAAGGCGCTGACGCTGCTCAACGAACTGCTCGTCGAGCAAGGCATCCTCGAGCAGGGCGCGCCCACCAAAGAGATCAGCCTGCCCGACCCGGGCAAGTCCGACATCCACGAACGTCTGAACAACCTAGTCGGCACGCTCGAACACGTCGTAGCCAAGCCCGGCGTCCTGTGCGTCGACATCAAAGAGTGGACGAGCAAGACAACCGACCCGCACTTCAAGGGATTCCTCCTGTGGCTGTTCCGCAATGCCGGCAACTGCCTGGTCGTACTGCGCGTCCCCTACATGGGCGAAGACCGCCTCAAGCAGGCTCACGCCGACATCAGCGATATCCTCTCGGTGCGCTCCGTCGTGTTCCATCCCTTTGATCCGGTGGATCTGCGCGATTTGGCCGGCCGCGCGCTTTCGGAGTACGGTTTCTCCATGACCGACGAGGCTTGGCGCATCTTCGACAAGCGCATGGAAGTTGAGAAGCAGGATGGCAGTTTCTACGGCATCCACACCGCCAACAAGGTTGCTAACGAGCTTTTGCGTTGCGCGGAAGGTGACGCCTCCATCGTGGAGGGCGGATCATCGCTTATCACGGAGCACACTTTGGCACCTCTCGTGATCGAGGAGGAAACCGATCTGGTCCAGGGCTTCGACCGCTTCAACGACCTTATCGGCATGGACTCCATCAAGCAGCAGATGATGGAGGTCGTGAACCAGATCATGGTTTCGAAGAGCAACCCGGCCATCTCCAGGCCGAGCATGCACATGCGCTTTGTCGGCAATCCCGGCACCGGCAAAACCACGGTTGCCCGTATTTTGGGCGAGGTCCTGCGCGAGCTCGGCGTGCTGCGCATCGGCCGCTTTTACGAGCACAAGGCACGTGATTTGTGCGGTCGCTACATCGGCGAAACCGCTCCCAAGACCACTGCCATCTGCCAGGAAGCATACGGCTCCATCCTCTTCCTGGATGAGGCGTACGCACTCTACCGCGGCGACGACAACAACAAGGACTACGGTCGCGAGGCCATCGACACCCTGATCACCGAGATGGAAAACAACAGCGACGACATCATCGTGATCATGGCGGGCTACCCCGACGACATGGAGAAGCTGATGGACGCAAACGCCGGCCTTCGCAGCCGCATGCCCTACACCATCACCTTCCCCAACTACACGCGCGGCCAGCTGCATGAGATCTTCATGCGCATGGTCGACAAGGCATTCAAGTACACGCCCGAGATGGAAGAGCGCTCCAAGGAGTACTTTATGTCGCTGCCGAGCGAGATGCTTCAGCAAAAGAGCTTCGGCAACGCTCGCTTCGTGCGCAACCTGTTCGAGCGCGTTTGGGGCAAGGCGGCCATGCGCTGCAGGAGCCAGGAGGCCGAGATCATCATCGACGTCGAGGATTTCGATGCAGCGCTCGGCACGCTTGACAACACCGCGCCCGTGAAGAAAGGCGGCTCGGGCAAGATCGGCTTCATCTAAGATTTTTCGAGAGCGCGGGGCGCGGCTATCAAACAGGCAACCTTATCGGAAGATGACGTATTTCGAAAGCAGGAAGCCCCAGCAGCCTTGGCATACCATGGTGATCACCTTGACCAGCATTGGGCTCCAACCAACAGCCGACAGCTCGGCAATGGCAAAGCTGCTGAAGGCCAGATTCCATATCCACAGCAGCACAAACAGGCTGATTGAACGCGCGTAGCTACTCGAAGATTTGAACGTCAGGTTGCGATTCATGACGTACTGGAACGTAGCCGAGCAAAGCACCGCCACGAAGTTCGCCGCCGAAAACGGAAACACAAGGTTCAACAGCGCAAACACACCCAGCTCGACAAAAGTCTGCGCAAAGGAAACCCCGCCGTACTTCACGAACTGGCGGAATATACCCTCGCCGGAACGCGAGCCTTGCGCCCCCTGCGTATCATGCCCATCGCTCAAAACAGCTCCTTCTCACCAAGCCGATCGATTATCCAAACCAGCGCAAACATACAACTTTCTGCACCTGTCCCATACGGTGGACTCGGCAGCTTTTACGCATCCGTATCCTGTGTCCAACGCAAGCAACAATCGCAAACTACAACGCACACGGGAGGTATCAGCATGAAGAAAGACAACAACGCCTACTTCAAGATGGGCGCCGCCGTCGCGGTGAGCGAACTCTTTGGCCTAGGCCGGCTCGGCTCGCCAGCAAAGGCGGCTGGCGAAACCCGGGAGTTCCTCAACAGCTTTGGAATCAAAAGCATGGACGACGTCGACGAGCTCGGCATCTGCGGGCCCTACGTTGACGATCTCGCAAAAATCTACGAATGCCCCCGCTAGCAAGGTACGCACGCCACCCCGCCAGCAATCCGCATCGAGGATCGCTGGGATGCCCTTACGCGGATCCCTTCTCGTGCAGTATTTATGCAATTTCAAGTTTAGTTAAATAATATAATTATATTTATAAATGAAATACAGCGAATGATTGCCGCAAGGATGCATAACATGAAAAATCTCCTCAACCAGCTAGCATGCCGCATGGCGTCCTTCATGCAGGGACGCAACGGCATGGACACCTGCGCGAGGTGGGCTTTCGGCGCTGGCCTCATCTGCACCGTACTCGACTTGCTCTTCGCAAGCGGCGCGCTCTCGACACTTGGCCTCGTGCTCTTCGTTTACTCGATGTTCCGCTGCTACTCAAGCAATATCGCAAGCAGAGCTCTTGAGAACGCAAAGTTCGAGCATGCTATGAGAAAGCCCATCCAGCAGTGGGAGCACCTCAACCTGAGATGGACCAACCGCAAGACCACCAAGTACTTCAAGTGCAAGCAGTGCGGGCAGTCCCTGTCCGTGCCCAAGGGCAGGGGCAAGCTGCGGACCACCTGCCCTAAGTGCGGTCATCAGACAGAGATAAGCTCATAGGGACCCGGGCATGTTCGGGTTTATCAGCACCAGCCCCTCGTTGCTCACCGACGAGGAGACCGCACGCTACCGTGAGCTGTACTGCGGCCTGTGCCGCGCTCTCAAAACGAGATACGGCCAGGCTAGCCGGCTCTGCCTCACCTACGACCTCACCTTCTACGTCATGCTATGCAATTCGCTGCATGAGCCGACTGAAGAGCGCTCCCACGGCTTCTGCGTCCTCCATCCCGAACGCCGTATAACAATAGCGAGCTCTCCCTTCACAGACTACGCCGCCGACCTGTCGGTGGCGCTTGCCTACCACAAGCTGCTCGACAACGTGCGCGACGACAAAAGCACCCAGGCAAAAGCAGGTGCCACCCTGCTCAAGAAAGCCTACGAAAAAACATGCGGGCGCATTCCCGACCAATGCCATGACATCGAAGCGTCCATGGCGCGCATTGCCATCATCGAAAACGAGGAAGATTCCCAGCCCGATGAGGCGGCAAACGAATTCGGCGCCCTGCTCGGACGCCTTTTCGCAGCAGAGCAAGGCTTCTGGAAAGAAGGCATGGAGAAATTCGGGAGCCAACTTGGAAGCTTTATCTACTTCATGGATGCTGCAGTGGATTACGCCGACGACGAGCGCTCCGGCAGCTACAATCCCTTCGTACGCCTAAAAACATCATCAGAGGACATGAGAGAGCTTCTATCCTCCCTCATGGGCAACGCAGTTGCGAGCTTTGAGAAGCTTCCTTTGGAAAAAGACCTGCACATCATGCACAGCGTGCTGTACTCGGGCGTATGGCAGAAGTTCAACGAACGCTACGTCGAGAAGGGCTGACATGAGCAAAAACCCCTACGAGGTGCTGGGCGTAAGCCCCGACGCCCCCAAAGACGAGGTGAAGAAGGCCTACCGAAAGAAGGCCCGCGAGTATCACCCCGACCTCAACCCGAATGACCCCGTCGCAGCTGAAAAGATGAACGAAGTCAACGAGGCCTACGATCGAATCATGAACCCCGAAAAATACGCGCAAAGAGATGCGCGTGCTGCCGGCTACAGCCCGAGCCAGCCAAGTTCCTACGGCCCGGGCGGCACGCAGTGGCAGTACCAAGGAGGCGGGGGTAGCTACGGCCCCTATGATTGGGTCGAGATCAACTGGGAAGACATCTTTGGAGCCAACTGGACAAACGCCGGAGCGCACATACACCCCGAGGTCTCCGTGGAAGACGATGCCGAAATCAGGCAGGCTATCTTCTACATCAACTCCTCAAACTATCCCGCTGCGCTCGGCATCCTCAACGCCAGGCCGCACGCCGGCCGCAACGCACGCTGGTACTACCTGTCCGCCCTGGCAAACAACGGAGCTGGAAACGCCCTGCAGGCTCGAGAGCACATCCGACAAGCGCTGCAGATGGATCCGGGAAACGCCGACTACGAACGCGCGCGGCAAAGCTTCAGCCAATCTGCCAGCTCCTACGAAGCCGAGGGCAGATCCCGTGGCTTTTCGACCGGCTTCTGCGACCCGAGCACACTGTGCTGCTGCCTAGTGTGCGGCCCCTCGCTCTGCCAACCCTTCATGTTCTGCATTTAGGACAGCTGGAGAAGGTGAGCGCATAGGCGGACGAGCAGGCCCGCGCGCCCTTCCCAATGTTAAAATTTCGGACAAGGTAAAGCTTGAACCGCAAAGGAGAGGCAATGATCGTCACCACCACCCAAAACGTTGACGGCTACGTCGTAACCGGATACTACGGCATCGTGTTCGGCGAGGTCATCACGGGCATCAACTTTCTGAAGGATATCGGCGCCGGTCTTCGCAACATTGTCGGCGGCCGCAGCCAAGGCTACGAAGACGAGCTCGTGAACGCACGCAACGAGGCGATTGCCGAGCTGGAGAAGCGTGCAGCAGCCATGGGGGCCCACGCCGTCATCGGCGTCGACATTGACTACGAGGTGCTCGGTCAGGGCAACATGCTCATGGTCACCGCTTCCGGCACGGCTGTTACGCTTGCTCGCGCATAGCGCTTGGGCTTGAGCATATCGCCTCCAAGCACGCCAACCACGAAAACACGAATTGTCTGAAGCCATATTTCCACGAAAACGCGAATTGTTGCTCATAAACCCGTACTGGCGA
>CAYZCY010000057.1:0-5518 GCA_964477115.1 uncultured Eggerthellaceae bacterium
CCCGCCAGGGTGAGCATGGACACCACGCCGATGGTGATCATCGGCATGTACAGACGCATGATGAACGTGGCGAAATCAAACGCGTAGGCTTCCTTCGTGCGCACGATACTCGCGTACGCGCGAAGCCCGTGTTCGCCCTCTGCCTCCATCGTATCGCTTTGCTGGCCAGGTGCCATGCGATTCCCCTTCGTAATCCACGCCAAAGCAAGCCTTCGGCGCTTTCCGAACCTGAGCGTCATCGAGTAGCTTGACAAGCAGTCCTTGCTCGAATGGCTTGCGCATGGCCATAGCGGCTTTGCGAGGCGCGCCAGGCACTTGCCTCCCCCAATGAGTCATACACATGATAGTGGAGATGAGGCCTTTCCGATGGATCTGGGTTTCACACCCATCGAAAAGAATGCTTGATCACCGCAGTCAAAATGCTAGTATCGTGCAAGCGGCATTCGGATCGTCGCAATGGACGCAAAGCTCTCTGAAACCAGAAGGCCGCTGTCCGATTTCTTTGGGCCACATATTCCCAAACCGTCAAAAACGTCGCACACAGCTTGAGAGAGGCATGGGAATGCAACTGGACGCAAGCTCATCCACTTCGCTCTACCAGCAAATCTACGCCCACTTCAGCACGGGCATCGAAGACGGAAGCTACCCTCAAGGCGGCAAGCTGCCCTCGATTCGCAGTCTGGCAGAAGAGCTGCAATGCTCTCACAACACGGTGGAGGCCGCATATAAGCTCCTTGCTCAGGAAGGCTATGTGCGCAGCAAACCCGGCTCGGGATACATCATCCAGGATGTCAGCTTCCTCCAAATCGGTCCGAGCAAGCAAAAGAAGGCCAAGGTGAACGCGAGAAGGGCCAAAACCTCGCGCACAACTCGCTACGACTTCACCTACGGTAACCTTCAAACGGGAACCTTCCCCGCCCTTACTTGGAGAAACATCACCAACGACGTGTTGATGTCGGTAGATGCCGAGGCGATCGACGCCTACGGCGACGCACTCGGAGAAATGAGCCTGCGCTCTGAAATCGCCTGGCGCCTGTTGATGATCCGGGGCATCACGTGCCGGCCCGAGCAAGTGGTCGTGCAGTGCGGCACCCAGCCGAGCCTGCAAAACCTGCTATTGCTCTTCGATCCTAGCGTCGACCGCATTGCCATGGAGGAGCCGGGGTACGACGCCGTGCGCGAAGTCATGACGCACAGCGGCTTTCCCGTCGTGCAGTGTCGAGTGATGAGCGGCGAAGAGGCGTTTCTGGATGACCTCGAAAAGGGTGCGCCGAAACTGGTATATGTCACGCCTTCGAGTCAGTTCCCCACCACGCGCATCCTCAACATGGAGGGCCGCACCAAGCTGATCGAATGGGCGCAGCGCACCGACGCCTACATCCTTGAAGATGACTACTGCCGCGAGTTCCGCTACACCGAGCGTGCTCTTCCGCCCCTGCACACCATGGCCCCCGATCGGGTGATCTACATGGGCACCTTCTCGAAATCGGTGTCGCCTTCGCTTCGCGTTAACTACCTGGTGCTTCCCGAGGCCTTGCTTGTACGCTGGAAGGAAGTCTTCGCAAACGCCTACCCTTCCGTCCCGTGGATCACGCAGACCGTGCTTGCGCGCTTCATAAGCGAAGGACATCGCGACCGGCATCTTCGCAAGCTGCAAAACCGCAACAAACGCAAGCACGCGATCCTCGTCGAGGCCCTGCGCACCCAAATGGGCCATCGCGTTGAAGTGCTCGAAAACGGCACTGGCCTGCACGTTTTGGTCAATGTGCTCGACGGGCGCAGCCAGGAAGAGCTCATCGGGGCAGCACGCAGGTATGGCGTGCTGGTATACGACACGAATCGCTATTGGAGCAATCCCGACAACGAACTTAATGGCTGCGTGCTGGTTGGCTTTTCGGCCATTCCCGAAGAGGATATCGAAGCGGGCGTCGCAGCGCTTGCCAAAGCGTGGTTTGGCAAATAGGGCCGCACCGCGTCATGCGGGCGCCACGCGGGATCCTCGCGAGCGCAACATGGATCCTCGCAGGCTCCACGTGGACGTCCTATTCCCTCGTAGCCTCGCGAATCTCTCTCACGCGATCTTCCTTCACCGTGGGGATACGGCAGGTGACAAGCCATAGAAGAAATACGGCCACGCAGACCAAGATCATCCATACGCTGGGCTTCTGCACCAAAAACGCGCTCAGAGCAAGCACTGCGTAGGAAAACGTAAGCATGCGGATCTTGGCGGTAACGTGCATACCGCCCGCCTCCGTGAAGGCCCCGACGTAGTTCCTGTAGACCTTCGTGGAGCAAATCCAAGTATGGCAGCGCTCGGACGAACGAGCAAACAGGAAGGTGGCCAGAAGAAGGAACGGCGTGGTGGGCAAAACCGGCACGAAGACGCCAATGAACCCTAAGGCAAAGCACAGCCAGGCAAATGCCATCATGATAATACGAGCTAGCTTGTTCACAGTCTCTCCTGATGTCGTTTTTCGGGTGTCAGATTACTGTATCCTGCGCTCAGGCGCATCGCGATCGGCAAGAGCCTCCTCGATGAGCGCCATCCGGGCCTCGGCCTTCTTCTGGCCGCGCATGATGATGATCACGTAAGCCAGAAGAGATGCCCACACAAGGGCATAGGCGGCAATGACGTAAGGCGCAGAAGGAATGACAGTGGAATAGATTTCAGCGAGCACAGCGTTCATGAGCATGTCCTTTCGTGGTAGATGGTCTAGTCTTCAAGCGCTTCCATGGCGGCCTCGGCGCGCTGGGCAAGGCGCACCTGGCGGAAGCGAGCACGGTAAAGGGCAAAGCCCACGCAGCACATGCCAATGGCGACAACGGCAACGCAGATGCCCATTTCGGCGGTCATACCGCCCTCGCGCAGCACCACGGGATGGATGCTCGAGGGAATGAGGCGCGTGATCATGAAGCAGATGGGTACGTCGATAGCCGCAATGATGGCGACAACGCTCGAGAACACGGCACGACGCTCGGGCTCGTCCACAGCGCTTCGCAAAACGAAGTAGGCGATAACGATGAGCATCAGCACCAAATACGTGGTCAGGCGCGGCTCCCAAGTCCACCACACGCCCCACTCAAAGCGCGTCCACATCTCGCCGGTTGCCATGGTGGCAATCACAAACACGAGCGCAATCTCCATCGCAATGCTCGAGCAGGTGTCAAAGCGCCGCTCGCGCGTCATGAGGAAGCGCACGCTGTAATAGCAGGCGAAGATAAGCGCGATGAAGGAAGTCACGGCGACAGGCATGTGGAAGTAGAAGATCTTCTGGGATATGAGAAGCTTCTGGGAAATGAGCGCGCCGCCGATGAGCTCAACGCCGTTCACAGCCGCTCCGCCCACAGGCGGCGTCCACAAGAAGGCCAAAAAAAAGCCAACCGTGGTGAGCACAAGGCCCGCAACGCCCACAACAGGAGCCATGCGATCAGGCCACTGCCCCGCCTCGGGCAGTTTGAGGGCCTCTTTCTTTCGGTTCGTCATAACGCAAGCCTTTCTATCGTAGGCGCCCTAAGCACCGATGACGAAGTCGTACAGAACCCACGACACAAGAATCATGATTACGTCGTAGCCACCCGCAAGCGCGAGCGAGGGAACAAGGGTCTCAGCCATCACGTCCCCGCCAACAAGAAGCGCCGTGGTAGCGGCAACGCAGGCGTAGAGCAGAGGAAACACTATGGGTACGAACAAAAGCGCCAGCAGGACGTCCTTGCCACGCGTACGCGTGGTGATGGTGGAGAGCAGCGTTCCGATTCCCGCTATGCCAACAGAGCCGATGACAAGCGGCACCGCCATAAGAGGCGCGCTTTCGGCCGGAGTTGCAAAGCTTGAGAAGAACAGCCAGAACAGCGGAACGGCCACCACCTCGACCATCAGCAGGAACACCAGGTTAGACGTGGCCTTCGCGAGGAAAATGGCACCGCGGTCAACCGGCGCGAGCAGCAGCCCCTCCATGCAGCCGTTTTCGGCCTCACGGGAGAAAGACCGGTTGAGACCTAGAAGCGAGGTGAACACCACCATCGCCCACAGAAGCCCGCCCGACACCTCGAGAAACTCCGACCCCGGTTTGGCGAAGGAAAGCGCCACGCCGTACACCACGATCACGAGGACGGCGTAGATGCCCATCGACACAACCATGTCCTTGGTGCGAAACTCCGCTTTGAGGTCCTTCTTGAGAAGGGCGCGATACTGCGCGAAGGAAGACGGGGGCTTCATCTAGGCCACCCCGCATCCCACAGTAGATCGATACAGCCCGCGGAAGTCTTGCGCATCGAGGCTTTCGCGCTCAGAGTAATCAACCAAGCGGCCCTTCGCCAAAAGAAGGGTGTGTGTGGCAAGCGAGAGCCCCTTCTCGAGGTCATGGCTCACCATAACGAAGGTGCGGCCCTGCCGAACGCTGGCGATAAGCTCGTCAAATACCTCGACGGCATGGGGGTCAAGACCCGCATAGGGCTCATCGAGCAGCACCACACGCGGGTCGTTCACGAGCGCCCGAGCAATGGCCACGCGCTGCGTCATGCCGCGCGAGAAAGTGCGCAGGGTGTCAAGCCTGCGATGTTTGAGCCCCACCGCGTCAAGCAGCTCGATGGCGCGCTTTTTCGGATCAGCCACGCCGTAGAGCTCGCCGTAGAATACGAGGTTCTCCTCGGCGGTGAGATCGGGGTAGAGCATGGCCTCGTGCGAGATGAGGCCGATGGAAGCACGCGCCTGTTCAGGCTCCTCGCGCACATCGATGCCGTCAATGATGATCTCACCCGACGTTGGACGGGCAAGTGTCGCCATCATACGCAAAAGAGTTGTTTTACCTGCGCCGTTAGGGCCGAACACGGAAAGAAACGCACCCTGCGGAAGCTCGAAGCTCACGCGGTCAACCGCCTTGCGGCTTCCGAACTGCTTCACAAGATCGCGCACCACTACGGCTTTCGATTCGCACATCATGCGCCCGCCACCTCATCGTCGGTATGCGCGGGCGCCTGCTCAGACAGATGCGCGGACGGGTGCTCAGCTATCTGCTCCCCCGCTTCGTCGCTGCGCGTTTTCGCAAGAGCCTCGTCGCCGCGCACTTTCGCCACCGCAGAAACAGAGCGGCGGCCGAGCAGCGCGATCAAGCCGCCCAGCATGAGCATGCCGAAGCCCACCCACACAAGCGAGATCAGAGGATTCACGCGCACGTCAAGCGCGAAGTCGCCCTCCATGTTTACACCGCGATACACCACGAACAGATCCTCGCCGGGCATGCTGATAACGCTTGCGACAAGCTTCTGCTGCTGAGTGGACTGCACCAGCTGCACGGTAGGCTCAACCGATCCGATAAACTCGCCGTCCTTGTAGGCGTCGAGCATGACGGTATAGAAGATGTCGTCGCCGTTTTCTGAGGGGTTGATAGCGTTGCCCATATAAACAAGCTCGTATTCCTTGACGGTAAAGGTCGCGGAACAGGTGTCGCTTTCGATGTCATAGTCGAGGTAGCCGGCCTTTTCCGTCACGTACATGGACGAGCCAATGAGGCCTACAAGG
>CAYZCY010000058.1:0-5496 GCA_964477115.1 uncultured Eggerthellaceae bacterium
CTTAAGCGCGCTTGAGCTTCCTCAGCAGGCGCTTGATGAGCGAGGTGACAAAGCCAGCGTCCTTCACGTCGAACTTGATGGCAAGGCCGAAGGTCACCACAAGGCTTGTAAGGCCGCAGATCACGATATAGAGGAAGGCCTGCCCGATAGAGCCGCTCAGAGGCGCCAGATAGCTTGTAATAGCCCACAGGAGGCCTCCGCCGACAATCGAGCCTGCAGCGCCCATGAGAGTGCCGAGAACGCAGGATTTAATCGTGCTCGACAGGTTCATGCGTCCGAGTCTCTTCCTCAGGATGGCAAACATCAGCACATCTCCCAAGCCGTAGAAGACTACCGAGGTCCAAGCGATGCTTTCAATGGGCAGAACGCCGCTGTTGGTGGCAAGCAGGATAAGGATGATCTGAAGCGCGCTCATGGCGAAATTGACCAGCGCATAGGAGTTCATCATGCGCAGGGCGCTGAACACCTTCATGAGATACATGTTGACGCCATAGATGGGAAGGGAGAGGGCCAGGGCGCACAGGTATGAGGCAATGGCCCCAACGGCATCCGCGGTAAAGGCGCCTGCGTGGTAAAGGGTCACCAGAGGCGTGGAATACACGCATAAAAACATCGCCATGGGGATCATAAGGAAGAGGATCTGATTGCTTCCTCGGACGATGCCGCTCCTGATGCCGTCCCAGTCGTCTTCTGTCTGCATGTCGGATAGCTCCGTGAACATGGCGGTGGTGATGGGAACCACCAAGAAAGAGTAGGGGAAGGTATACCAGAGGCGCGAATAGGCCAAAATGGAGGGACCTGCGTCGTCGTAGCTGTAGGCCGCGGCGTTTTGCACCGAAACCACGGCAAAAGAGCAGATGACAACGATTAGCGCCGGTATGCCGATGCGCAGGGTTTCGGCGAGGGCTGGATCTTTGAGATTGATGTGCAATCGAAGCTTGATGCCGCACTTCTTGAGCGCGGGCCACTGCATGATCATCTGGACGAACACGCCAAGCGGGTTGCCGATGGCGATAACCCAAAGTGCGAGCTCGTAGTTCACGGGCAGCAGCAAGGGGTAGGCGAGGAAGGAAACGATGACAATGACATTGTGCGCCGCAGGGGCGATGGAAGACCAGAAGTAGTCCCTGTGGGCATTGAGCAAACCGGAGAAAACCGAGCTGATGCCGTAGAAGAGGATCTGTATGGCAAAGACGCGGAAGAGGAACACCGCGCTGGTCATTTCGGACTGATCCGAAAGGAAGCTTTGCGTGTAGATGATCTGAGCGGGAAAGGCGATGCAGAGTGCGCTGGCGATGCCAAGGCTCACGACAAGAATGGTGAAGATGTTCGAGGCGTATTCGTTGCCCGCTTCTTCGCCCAAGCGCTTTTTCACCGACATGTACACGGGCAGGAAGGCGGTGACAAGCATGCCGCCGACAACCAATTCAAACAGCATGTTGGGAAGGTTGTTCGCCACCTGATAGGAACTTGAGAGCATGGTGGAGCCCAAAGCGAAAGCCATGGCCCACGTGCGAATAAATCCGGTGATGCGCGAGATGATCGTGCAGATGCTGATAATGGCAGCCGAGGTGGTGATGGAGCGCTTTTCGATTTCACCCGCAGGTGCTTCGTGTTGAGCTCGTGCGAGCTTGTCGGTCATTAAAAGGGCTTTCTACGTATCGGATATAATGTCAAATCATAGCAAAACGGGAAGGCTTGGCTTCATGCACATTCTCATCGTACGCAATAACTCCAACCCGCAGGCAATAGATGCTTCATTGCTGCTCTCGGCGTATTTTTCATCCCAGGGTATCAGCTACTCCCTTCTCGATTCGACAGAGCTGTTTGCCGGTCTATCGCGGGAAAGAAGTGCTGAAATACTGGCTCGCAAACCCATGCTCGCCGTGGCTCTCGGAGGCGACGGTACCATTCTTCGCACGGCTCGTCTTTTCGGAAGCTTCGATGTGCCCATTCTGGGCATCAACTTCGGTCATCTGGGCTTTTTGGCCAATCCCTCAGATGACGGTGTCGTGAAAATAGTTGCTGAGGCCCTGTCGGGCAATGCGGTGCTCGAAAAGCGCGCAAACCTTCAGATTGACGTGGTTTTAGAAGGTGAGCGCGATCCTTTCGAGGACAGTCCCGCTGGACTGTATGACTTGGAAGAGGGGTATGATCTTGGCCTCGCCGATCTTGCCTGCGCCGTTGATGATGAACAAGGGTGCAACGGGCAGTCCCGCCGATCCTTCTTTGCCTTAAACGAGATGGCGATTACACGAGGAACCATGGGCCGCATCATTGATCTGACCTTGGATATATCGGGATCTCATATTTCCGATGTTCGCGGAGATGGCATGGTGGTTGCAAGCGCTACGGGATCTACGGCTTATGCGCTGTCGGCCGGAGGTCCTTTGGTTGCGCCGAGCTACATGGGTCTCGTGGTTGTCCCGCTGGCTCCCCATTCGATCCGATCCCGCGCCATTTTGACTGGGGAGAACGATGTGGTCATGGTTGATCTTGCGGACGATTACGCTACGCGTGAGGCGACGCTGTTTATCGACGGCGAGCTCGTTCCCTTCGATAAGCCCATCAGAAGGATCTACGTGCGCCGAGGTTCTTCCACAACGAGCCTGCTTCGCTATTCAAACCGCAGCTTCTACGAGCACGCGGCAGCCACCTTCTTCTAATTGAATCTGCAAATGAAAAGGGCCGCGAGATGCGGCCCTTGAAGTATCGTTGAGGCTTTGCCCTTACTTGTGGTAGTAGCGATGCTGCTCGTACTTGGGTTCGCAGCAAACGTTGATGCCAAGCGTCCTGTAGAGCTTTTCGTCGGTCGAGGAAATGATGACTGAGAAGAAGGCATCGCAGCCACGCAGCTTATCGGCGTTGTCGATGAGGGCTTCCGCAAGGGGGTTGTTCACCGAACTCACGGAAAGAGCCAAGAGGGTCTCGTCGGAATGCAGGCGCGGGTTTTGGCTGTGGAGATGCTCGGTCTTTAGATGACAGATGGGTTCGATGACCTCATCGCTGATGACGTCGATATCGTCGGGAACACCGGCAACGCCCTTGAGGGCGTTCATCAGAAGCGAAGATGCGGCGCCAAGCAGGTTGCTTGTCTTGCCTGTCACCACGCGGCCGTCGGGAAGCACCATGGCGCCTGCGGGGGCGCCTGTTGTCTCCTCTTTGAGCAAAGCGGCGCTGCGTGCAGGCGAGAAGTTGGAGTTAACGCCCGCCTTGTTCATGAGGATCTCAAGTTTGGCGAGGTCGCGTTCGCAGTCACCCGTGCGCTTGTGCTCGACGGCGGTTTGGAAGTAGCGACGAACTATTTCCATCTTGGATGCGTTGCGGCAAGCCTCATCATCGATGATGGCGAGACCGGCCATGTTGACGCCCATGTCCGTGGGGGACTGATAGGGGCTCTCCCCGAGGATGTGCTCCATCATGCTCTTGAGCACGGGGAAGATCTCGACGTCACGGTTGTAGTTGGTGGTGGTGACCCCGTATGCGTCCAGATGGAAGGGATCGATGATGTTGTCGTCGCCAAGGTCGGCGGTGGCAGCTTCGTAGGCAATGTTAACCGGGTGGGTCAGTGCGAGGTTCCATACGGGGAAGGTTTCGTACTTGGCATAGCCAGCCTTCACGCCGCGCTTGTTTTCGTGATAGAGCTGAGAAAGACAGGTTGCCATCTTGCCGGAACCCGGGCCGGGTGCGGTTACCACTACGAGAGGACGGGAGGTCTCGATAAAGTCGTTCTTTCCGAAACCGTCGTCGCTTGCGATTGCCTCGATGTCATGCGGGTAGCCGGGAATGCTGTAGTGAAGGTAGCTCGTGATGCCCATGGCGTTTAAGCGCTTGCGGAAGGCGTCCGCAGCTGCTTGGTTTGCATAGCGGGTCAAGACGACGCTGCCGATGTAAAAGCCCATGCCGCGGAAGATATCCATCAGGCGCAGCACGTCTTCGTCGTAGGTGATACCAAGGTCTCCGCGAACCTTGCTCTTTTCGATGTCGTTTGCATTGATGGCGATGACGATCTCTGCCTCATCGACAAGGCTCTGAAGCATCTTGATCTTCGAGTCGGGTGCAAAACCGGGCAACACGCGCGATGCGTGGTAGTCGTCAAAGAGCTTACCGCCAAACTCCAGGTAGAGCTTACCCCCGAACATGGCGATGCGCTCGCGAATGCGCTCTGCTTGCAGGGAAATGTACTTCTCGTTGTCGAAACCGATCTGCATGCTTTCCTCGAGTCTCCTTCGTTGCTATCTTCGCACCCAAGTCAGGCGGGCTACGCGCAAGGCGCGTTGTGCAGCCGATAGAGTGCTTTGCACAAAACTAAATTATAACCAAGCGACGTGGGCTGACTGAGGGCAATTTGGCTTCTGCCGAGTTGATGCGGGTGGGGGGTTGGCGACGGGTTGGCGCCGCCGTTTCCGCGGGGTGCGAAAGGTGCCAATGTGGGGAAAAAGGGCTATGATGCGAAAAGCTGAGCAAAGGCTTTCATGCGATATCGGGGAGGTGTTTGACCGTGCGTGCAATTGTGGGAGAGTATATATCGCATCTGCGTATCGAGCGCGGAAGCGCGGCGCGTACGGTTGAAGCTTACGAGCGCGATCTGTCCGATTACGTGGGCTTCCTCGAATCGACGGGAATTACCGATATCGACGAGGTTGATAGGACGACGCTTCTCGCCTACGAAGCGGATCTCTTTGCGAAAAGCTACGCTGCGTCAAGCGTCAAGCGCCGCATTTCCGTGGTAAAGGGCCTTCATAAGTTTGCCGTGTCAGAAGGCTATGCGAAGAAAAACATAGCTGACGCATTGCCTTTGCCCAAGGTCCCCGAAAGGCTTCCTGACGTGCTGAGCATCGAGCAGCTTAGCGTCATGCTCGACGCGTACGAAGGCTCTGATCCGGCTATTTGTCGCACGCGGGCTATTCTCGAATTGCTGTACGGCTGCGGCCTGCGCGCAAGCGAGCTCTGCGGTCTTGATCTGGGTGCTTTGCATCTTGACGAAGGTTTTCTGCGAGTTGTTGGCAAGGGTAGCAAGGAGCGTATCGTTCCCGTGTCCGGCGCGGCGCTTGAAAGCTTGCAGGTCTATCTGGACACAGGGCGCAGCCATTACCTCAAGGCGGGTCGCCCTATGCCTGCAGCGGTGTTCCTGAACGCACGAGGTACAAGACTGTCTCGTCAAACGGTTCACAAAATAGTTGCTGAGGCGGGTTTGTTAATTGGATGCAGGAACCTGCACCCTCACACGCTGCGTCACTCTTTCGCTACGCATATGCTTCAAGGCGGCGCTGATCTGCGTGTTATCCAGGAGATACTCGGTCATTCCGATATATCCACGACGCAGATTTACACGCACATCGACCGCACTCACCTTCGCGCTGAATATCTGAGCGCCCATCCACGTGCGTAGCTCTTAAGTAGAGGGAGAAGGGAAAGCCACGTCGCTGGCAAAATGCCATGATGGCAGAGCGCCCGGGCGTTCCGTCGAGGGCGGAAAGCACGTCACTAGTCCTC
>CAYZCY010000059.1:0-4763 GCA_964477115.1 uncultured Eggerthellaceae bacterium
GACATGCTCAATGACTTTGTGACGGGGTCTCTCGCCTGTGAACGCGGTAAGGCCATCGTTGCCGCCACCGCGCAGTTGCTCGATGCCGCGCGTGAGGCTGACGTCCCTGTGATTTTCTGCAACGACGCCCACGTCAAGGATATCGATCGTGAACTTGCCATCTGGGGCGACCATGCCATCGCTGGCACTCCCGGCGCTCAGGTCATCCCCGAACTTGGGCTCTCCGATTCTGATTATGTGGTACCGAAGCGCCGCTACAGCGGTTTCTTCCAAACCGATCTCGACATCCTGCTGCGCGAGCTCGGTGTGAAGACGGTCGTTATGACGGGGCTGCACACTCATATGTGTGTGCGCCATACCTCAGCCGACGCCTTCTGCCTTGGTTATGACGTCGTGGTTGCGAAGGAGGCAACGGATTCGTTCACGGAGGAGGACTACCTAGGCGGTCTGGCCTACCTTAAAACCTGTTACGGCGCTGAGGCTTATGGCAATGAGGAGCTCATCGCGATGTTCTAGCGAACTTGCAGCATAAACGTACCGTATGCCAAAGGGTCCGGCTTGCTGTGGTGCAGGTTGGACCCAGTGTGCTTTTTATAACGCCGCAATCACCACGACCTTGATTTCTGCACACCTTGGCATCCTTCAAACGGTAAGTCTATCTTTAGGGGGGTTGCTGTGATCATGTTGGACGCAAAGCGCATTACGCCTTCGAATGCCGCGCAAGAAGATGCCATGAGGGCAAATCAGGTTTCTATACTTGCCCGCTTGACTGAGCATGCGCTTGGCACTTCGAGCTATGACGAGCTCTTGGACAGTATCACCGGCTCGCTCACCGACATTTTCAGCGCCAGGGACGTCCGTCTTTACCTCTCTTCTTCCGAGGCGCTATACCTTCGAGAGCTCTCTGGATCCGCAAGAGTAGGTGCTGAAGAAGAGAGCCTGTTCCTACCCTCGGGGACGGGAAGAATTGATCAGCTGATGAACCGTCATCAAGTGGTGATAATGGACTGCCACGCACCGCACCCGAAGGACGTCATGGTCGATCTCTTGGCGTCGAGCGGCTTCTACAGCGGCGTGGTCGCGCCTATCTTCACAAGCCAGAGAAACCTCGGCATGTATGTTTTAATGCTTGACAGGATCTACGCGTGGTCTCGCCGTGATGTCGAATTCCTGCTTGCCGTCGGACGCACGCTCGGCGCCCTCATAGAACGTGGCCAAAACGACGGGGTCACCATCAGATTTGATAGTCTCCGAGAATGTGGCCGCATGATTGGTGATATAGAGAAAGGCCTTCGGCAAATCCTCGATTCAGTTGATTCGGGACGCGAAGGAGCATCTTCTGAAAAATCTATTCATAACCAATATACGGTTCCCATATCGCATGACGCTTGCCTGAGTTATCGGGAAAAGGACATCATGCGCTACGTGGCGCAAGGGCTGACCAACAATGAGATCGCCGAGCTCACCTTTGTCAGCGAGTCTACCATCAAGCGACAGTTGGCCGATCTGTTGAGCAAGCTCAACTTGCGCAACCGCGCACATCTGGCTGCCTATGCTGTTCGCACGGGTATTGCCGAATAGGCTTCAAGTATCCCCGGAGAAGCTAAGCGTACTTTCTAAATCGTTTTTCATCCCTGCGCTTGCGGGGTTGGTTGCTTGCGCGCAAGAGCTCAACCTTCCTCATGCGCTTCCGCCCAAGTTGAGCTGATCGGATCACGTGACTTGGCCTTTCGGTGATTTAAACGCCTCTTTCGCGTCGATACAATATTAGACGGGTACCCAAATATATCGCCCGTCCCTTCCGAGGGGGAGACTTTCGGAGAAGCTGACGCGAAGGAGGTGCACTTGATCACCTACGAAGGCGTCGTCAAACGCAGGTACCATGAGTTTCGCTATGACGTTGAACTGGAGAACGGCTTTACCGCCCTCTGCCACAGAGCGGCCACGCTTAGAGTGGAGTTCGAAGATATTGAAGTCGGCGACAGCGTTACCGTTCAGATCGCAATGCGCGAGCACGGCCCCTTCCACAGAATTATCGAGCACCGTCCAGCGCGGGACGGTCGGGCGATTGGTAGCAAAACGCAAGATAACTGAGGAGGAGAAATGGCAGAGTTGAAGACTGTCGTCAAGCCTATCGCTTGCGGCGGCACCGGCGGCGACCCTGTTGTCGTCGAAAGCCAGGACGGTAAGATCGTCCGTATTCGTCCGCTTCACTGGGACATGAGCTACTCCGCTGAGGAGCTCGCACCCAGCATGTGGGAACTCAATGTGCGCGGCGTGAAGGCAAAGATGCCCATGAAGGCATTCCCGCCTTACTACGCACTTGCGTACAAGAAGAAGACCTACTCCAAGGATCGTGTCAAGTACCCTCTCAAGCGCGTCGACTGGGATCCCTACGGTGAGCGCAATCCGCAGAACCGCGGCATCTCCAGCTATGAGCGCATCAGCTGGGACGAAGCCATCGATCTTATCGAGTATGAGCTTCGTCGCGTCTACCGCGACTACGGCCCCTCCGCCATCCTTGCCATTGGCGAGAACGGCCACAAGGAGTCCAAGTCCATCCACTACGGTGGTGGCTGCCATATGGCTCTGCTTCGCCACCTGGGCGGCTACACCCGTGAGGTCCGCACTCCTGACTCTGTAGAGGGCTTCTACTGGGGCGGAAAGCACGTCTGGGGCACCGGCGTCTATGACGGCCTGGGCATGCAGGACAACAACACCAATGTTATGAAGGACTTCTCTGAGCACGGCAACTTCCTGGTCATGCAGGCAGGCGACTTGGAGACCACTCAGAACTACTCCAGCCAGTTCTGGAGCTTCATGATGAAGTACTGGCTCGAGCTCGGTATCGACATGGTTACCATTGACCCCTTCGGAACCTACACCACCATGGTCCATGACGAGATCGCCTGGATCCCGATACTTCCGAACACCGACGCGGCTCTCGACTTCGCCCTCATTCACCTGTGGCTCACTGAGGACCTCTACGACAAGGAGTACGTCGAGACCCATACCGTCGGTATCGAGAAGATGATCGACTACGTCATGGGCAAGGAAGACGGCATCGTCAAGGACGCCGCCTGGGCATCCGAGCTTTGCGGCGTGCCGGAGTGGACTATCAAGGCGCTTGCGCGCAAGTGGGCCGAGGGCAACACGTCCATAGGCCACTTCTGCGGCGCACACATCCGTGGCCCTTACAGCTTCGAACCCGGCCGTACCGAGTACTACAAGCTGGCCATGCAGGGCATCGGCAGGCCCGGCGTTCACCAGATCGGCCTGTTCTCCTGGACCGTCGCCGAGCAGATAGTCCCGCCGCTGGGCGGCAACATGTCCTACCAGGCTGGCGGCCATGCCGAGCTCTACGCCCCCAATGACTTCACTATCCCACGTACCGCCATCCATCACGCCATCTTCAACGGCAAGTTCGAGTGGTACGGCTCCCCGTCCATCATCTACGCCCCGGCTGCCGACCAGTTCGTCAAGCGCGTCTGGCCGAACACAGAGGCCGGCGCGGCCGATTCCTTCCGTTTGCTGTGGTCCGAGAAGGCTTCCAACCAGGCTTCCTGGAATGGCGGATTCTACCTGCAGGAGGCTTATCGTCAGCCCACCGTCGAGTGCTTCATCATGAACCATCAGTGGATGCAGTGCGACACCATCTTCGCTGATATTGTTCTCCCCGTTACCAGCTGTCTCGAGGACTTCGACATGAGCTGCAGCGCCCAGGGCGGATCCGTTCATATGTACGGCATCCAGGAGCCCGCAAGCGATGTCGTCGGCGAGTCCAAGTCCGACTATGAGATCGGCGCACTCATCGCGAAGCGCTTCGGCGATGACATCTACGATAAGTTCACCAAGGGCCTGACGCTCGAGGAAGAGAAGCACGCCATCTTCGATACCTCACTCATCCAGAACTTCATCAGCTATGATGATCTCGCTGCTAAGAAGTACTATGTGCCGCCCATGAAGCCGGGTTGGGAAGATGAGCCGGCTGGCATGTATAACTTCTACAAGGATCCCGAGAACAACCCCGTTGCCACCCCTACGGGCAAGATACAGTTCTACGCGCCCGAGCTCGATGAGCACTTCCCGGATGATGTCGAGCGTGGCGCCATGGCTCGCTGGAACATCGGCGGCTCCAAGGAAGACGGCTTTACGCATGACGAGTCACTGTGGGGTGAGAAAGCCAAGACTTATCCGCTGCTTCTGAACACGAGCCCCGGTCGTTGGCGCGTTCATGTTCAGAACGACGACATCACCTGGCTGCGCGAGATCCCGACCTGCAAGATCGTCGTTGACGGCTACGCATACGAGCCCGTGTGGATGTGCCCCGAGCTTGCTGCCGAGCGCGGCATTGCTGAAGGCGACATCGTCAAGGTGTTCAACAACGAGGGCATCGTTTTGGGCGCCGCCAAGATCTCCGAGCGCGTTCTGCCGAACTCCGTCAAGATGGACAAGGGCGCTCATCCCGACCCCATCGGCCCGCGTATCGACCGCGGCGGCTGCACCAACCTCATCAGCCCGCCTGACCCGATCTCCAAGAACTGCGTCGGTTTCGTCGTCACCGGCTACCTGGTCGACGTCGCTAAGGTCGAGGCCTCAGAGTGGGAGCAGTGGAAGAAGGATTATCCCGGCCACTTCGAGCGCGCCAAGGGCTATCACCTGCCCTCTGGATCCTGCATCGACGGCTGGGTCGAGGGAGGACTGGAATAATGAAGACTTTTCTCATTGATCTCAAGAAGTGCGTAGGCTGCTACGGCTGCCAG
>CAYZCY010000060.1:0-4657 GCA_964477115.1 uncultured Eggerthellaceae bacterium
CTCGCGTACCGCCAAAGCCCCCGTCCGCCGCGAAATCCTCACGGGCATGTACGCCAAGGGCACGCATAAGTTGGTACCCACTGACACCTGCCTCCTCGAAAACGAAATCGCCAAGAAGGTCACCCTCGCCGTGCGCGACATCATGGCGCGCTACGATGTGGCCCCCTACGACGAAGACGCTCATGCCGGCTTCATCCGCCACGCCGTGGTGCGCGTAGGCCACGAAAGCGGGGAGGTGCTGGTCACGCTCGTCACCAACGGCGCCGATTTCCCCTCGTCAAAGGCCTTCTGCCGCGAGCTCGTCAAGCGCGTTCCGCAGATCACCACCGTGGTGCAAAACGTCAACGAGCGTCAAACCAACGTCATTCTAGGCCAGCAGGAGCGCACGCTCTACGGCCCGGGCTTCATCCTTGACACCCTGTGCGGCCTGAGCTTCCGCATCTCGTCGCACTCCTTCTACCAGGTCAACGCCACGCAGACCGAGGTCCTCTACAACAAGGCCATCGAGCTTGCGGGCCTGAACGGTACCGAGTGCGCCATCGACGCCTACTGCGGCACGGGCACCATCGGTCTTGTGGCCGCCAAGCGAGGCGCAGCGCGCGTGATCGGCGTTGACAGCGTGACCTCCGCCATTGCCGACGCGCGTCTGAACGCACGCCACAACGGCATCGAAAACGCCGAGTTCGTGGCAGCTGACGCAACCGAGTTCATGCTGGAGCTGGCCGCCGGTCGTGCGGCTCAAAATAGTGGGGAAGCTAAGCGCCCTGAATCCGCAGGAGCCGCCCCCGCCCCCGGCACCCCAGCCCCCGACACCCCGGTCCCCGCCGACACCCCAGCCCCCGGCACCCCGGCCCCCGCCGGCACCCCGGCCCCCAGTGCACCCGCCCAGCCCGAAGAGCTCGTGCTGTTCATGGACCCGCCGCGCGCAGGCTCCACCGAGTGCTTCCTCGACGCCGCGGCAAGCATGGCGCCCGCGCGCATCGTCTACATTTCCTGCAATCCCGAAACGCAGGTGCGCGATATCGCTTACCTTCGCAAGCATGGATATAAACCCGAAATCATTCAGCCCGTGGACATGTTCCCCCATACCGACCACGTTGAGAGCATCGCGCTTCTGACGAAAGGATAAACCCGTGACCGACCTCATCATCCGCCGCGCTCATCACGACGACGTACAGGCCCTCCTCGACATTTACAACTACGAGGTGGTCAACGGCGTTTCCACGCTTGACCTTACGCCCAAGACCCTCGAGGAGCGCATGGCGTGGTTCTACGCGCACGAGTCCGACCTGCATCCGCTTTACGTGGCCGAGCTCGAGGGGCGCGTGATCGGTTACTCCACGCTGTCGTCTTACCGCAGCAAGGAGGCCTACCTTCCCACCGTGGAGCTGTCGGTATACGTCGACCGTGATTTTCGCGGGCAGGGCGTGGCATCGGCCCTCATGGGCGCTATCGTTGAGCATGCGCGCGAATGCCCCGACATCCACTTGGTCGTTTCCATCATCACCGGCGAAAACGAGGCCAGCGTGCGCCTGCATGAGAAGTTCGGCTTCAGCTGGTGCGGCGTGGTGCACGAAGCGGGCTTCAAGCACGGCCGTTACCTCGACATCATCACCTACGAGCTCATTGTGTAGCTGGCTCGCAGCTCGGTTCAGAAGGGGGTTCTTATGAACGCTCAGGATACAAAGGCCCAGGCGGAGAGCGCTCGCACGGGGGGAACCCGCGCGAAGGACGCCCAGCCCCAGGATGCGCTGCTCGATCGCGCGCTTGCCACCATGTCCTCCCGTGGCCTTGCCGGCCCCGATAACGCCGTGCTCCTCATGGTGTCGGGCGGGTCGGATTCCACCGCACTTGCCTATCTCGCGCATGAGATGCTCGAGCAGAAGGCCATCGGCGCGCTTGCCATGCTGCATGTGAACCACAAGCTGCGCGGTCAGGATGCAGAAGATGACGCCGCCTTTGTCGCGCAGCTGGCCGCGCTTCTGGAGATCCCGCTTTTCACCTGCGAGGTCGACATTGCCAAGGAGGCGGCGGCAACGGGCGGCAACGTGGAGGCGGTCGCCCGCCACGAGCGCTACCTGGCCGCCAACGAGGCCCTGCGCAGCATGTGTTATCACGAGGCCTTCCCCATAGCCGACGGCCGCATCTTCACCGCGCACACGGCCGATGACCGCGTCGAGAATTTCTACATGCGCTCCATCGTGGGTACGGGCCCGGGCGGATTCAGATCCATGCGTTACGAAAACGGCCCCGTGGTGCGCCCTCTCATGGACGCGAGCCGCCAGCAGCTGCGCGACTACGTGATGCAGCGCGAGCATGCTGGTCTTCCCGTGGCGGTGGATCCTGAGGGCAATCTTTGGCGCGAGGACGCCACCAACGCCCATACCGATAAGTTCCGCGCCTATGTTCGCCATGAGATCGTACCGCGCGCGAAGGATCGCAACACCCAGCTGCTCGAGGTGCTCACGCGCAGCATGAACCTCATCGCCGATGAGGACGACATGTTGGAGGAGATGGCCGACGAGGCCGCCGCCCGCTGCGTGAAATGGGTGTGCGAATCGCCCGAATGGGGGATCGATCTCACGGAGGGCTTCCGCCTGCTGCCCGAGTTTGGAAGCGAGCGCAGGCCCCTGCAGCGCCGCGTGGTGAACAAACTTCTCGCGCGCATGCTGGGAACTGATGCCCGCATTGAGACCGCCTCTATCGAGGCGGTTCTTGCAGGATTTGGAGAAGATGGGCGCCCCAACAGCGGCTACGTCAACAACATCCAGGGGGACTTGGCGGTTAGCGCCAACAAGCAGGGTGTGCTCGTTGAGCCCATGGCCTACTTCCGTGCCCGCCGCAAGAAGATGTAGTTTGGGGAAGGTGAGCGCCCGCGCCGTGCGGTGCGCGCGAGACCTCATTGCGCCTGTGCCTCCATGCCGGGGCGCCCGTTCGTTACAAAAAGTAGATACATCAGCGCTGCGGCCCATCCGCCGTGAAGAACCTCGTTGCCGATTGATGAAATCGTGGAGTAGCATTACTCGAATAGACATGGTTGGATTTTAGACATCGTTAATTTTCACCTACAGGTCATCGTCTAGATAAGCCGAGACCCGGTACTCGCTCGCGTGTCTCACGCGGTCAACATGGTGCGCATAGATCATGGTCGTGGAGATGTCGGCATGACGCGCCATCTTCTGCGTTTCCTCGACGCTTGCACCACCCATAAGCGCGTAGGTAACGCTCGTATGGCGCAGGGAATGCGCCGTGTAGCGCTCGGAATCGAGGCCTATGTTGCGAAGCGCCTTCTTCACGATTCCCGAAACTGATCGCGTGGTGAGGCGGCCGCCCTTGTTGCGGTTCGAGGTGGACGCGAAAAGCGGATCGGTGGGGGAGAGGTCCTTCCGCTCTGCGAGATAGCGGTTGATGTCGGCTTGCAGCGCGTCGGTGAGCACCACGAAGTCATCCTTCCCCGAGCGCCCTTTGCCGTGCACGAAGAGCACCATGGCGCCTGAGTGAGGCTTTATGTCACCTACGTCGGCACGGACGACCTCGATGTCGCGAAGGCCGGTGCGAATCATGAGGCTCAAGATGGCGTAGTCGCGTTTCTCCTGGACGCTCTCTCCATGGGCTTCCTTCAGGAGCCTCTTCGCCTGCTCGCGCGTGAGCGTGTCCTTCTTGAAGTCACGTGACAGGGGAGCGCCCTTGACCTTGGAGGCCACGTCGGGAAAGCCGTCGCTTTCCGCCCAGCGGTAGAAGGACTTCACGCCCTTGAGGTACGTCGACACGCTGCCGGGGGAGAGGCGGGTCAGGAGCTCCTTCTTGAAGGCCACCACGTCCGAGGTCTCGAGCGCGTCGATATCGAGCCCATGCTCGATCGCGTACTCCTCAAGCGCGCGCAGCCCGCAGCGATAGGATTTCTTGGTGACGTCTGCCACGTCGATGGCGTCAAGCCACTCGGTGATGACGTCAACGGGTATCAGCAGCGAGTCTTCCTCATGTTTCTCAACAGGCATCATGGGCCTCGCAAAAGCGTTCGTCAGACCGCACGCAGGGAGAGGACCTCGCGAACGTACCCGCTCACGGTCATGCCCTGACCCTCCGCCTCCTTGCAGATGGCGTTTTTCATGGCAAGCGGAATGCGGATGGTCATGGAGGTCATCTCGCCCTCGATCAGCTTCGGGCGGCCCGGGCGCACGGGCCCGTCGAAGGAATACCCTTCGGGAAGAGCGCCTGCCTCGTAGGATTCGACCCAGCTGTCGAGCATCTCGGCGCTCACGGTCACTCCGCCCTCGGCGGCGGGAAGCTGGCTGTCTTTAATGATCATCTTTTGCCTCCGTTCATCCCGTATTCGTGCATGAAGCCGGCTGTTGGCGGGGTCTTGGCGTGGAAGACGACCCAATCGAGGCCGGTCGAGTAGGCGATCATCTCCACCGTGCGGCCGTCGGGAAGGACCCCGAGCGCCATGTAGTGGGGAGGATGCTTGTCGTGGCGCACCCGCCTGTACTCGAACACGTTGCCCCAGGCGATCTGTATGTCCTCATCCTCGAAGCCGTGCTTGAGGGCCGATTCCGTCACGTATACCATAGGGCTCCTTAATTATGTCTTACATAATTGTATGACAAAACGAAAGCGGTTACAAGGTGGACAGGGGCTCGCAGACCCCAGAGCTCGT
>CAYZCY010000061.1:0-4526 GCA_964477115.1 uncultured Eggerthellaceae bacterium
TCGCCTCAGCTGCGCGCGCCATCCTTCACTTCTCGGTTCCTGACGAGGGACCGCTCGCAGATGCCGACGAATACGGCCCAGACTTCGGGATGCTTATTGCAGACGGGCTTCGCTCCAAGATCGCAGAAGTCAGAGGAGCCGCAACGGAAATTGCCCAAGCGGCCAAGGATGAGATTAGCGACTCCTTATCAGGTCGCGTCCAGGTAAACGTAGGCCTCGATGGGGAGGTCGCTCGGAGTGGCATGAGCTTTGCCAGCGCGTTCAACTTGCCAAACACCTTGCTCTCGCTTGGAAACATGCCGGCCAGTTCGGTTTTGGCCATGCAGCTCGCAGGTGGAGGCATTGCTCAGGCGGCCCAATCAAGCCAATCAAACGATCAGAAGCCAATCAACACCTACAACTTTGGCGACATACACATCACTGCAGCTGACGTGCGCGATGTGCAGACTGTCGACGACTTCGTAAAGGTCTTGCAACGCGCGAAGGCGGCAAATCCAACAAGGGGGTGATCCCTTTTGGCATCCGCTTACTCAAGCACGGTTTCCATAGGGGGCAGCAGCTCCCGTGCCTACCGCGCATACGTATCCGCATCCATCTCAAGTCAGACGGATACGACCGCTACCATAAGCTATTCGTTCTCCGTTCAGATGAAGTACGCCTACCAATACGGGGTGGCCGCGAACTGCTATGTGAACGGGTCCTGGGTCAAATCGACCAGCGGATATCTCACGAGCAACCCTGGGTCGAGTTGGACGACGGTCTGCTCGGCCTCGGGAACAACGACCGTCAGCAAGAAGTCGAGCTCGTTTTCCTGCCCCGTGCAGTGCAACGCCTGGGGTGAGACGGTAAGCGGCTATGGCTCGGCCGGCGGGTCGACCAGCGTGAGCGTCTCGCTCACCATCCCGGCGATCACGTACTACGCGCCGAATGCGCCGACGAACTGCGTCAACACCCGAAACTCGGATACGAAGAACACCGTCTCCTGGGCGGCGCCTTCTGCGACTACCACGAAGCCGGTCAATTCTATAAAGGTCGAGCGTTCGGTTGACGGAGGCTCATGGTCCGAGATAGCCTCGGTAGGCAGTTCGACGACATCCTACAGCGATACGAGCACATCAGCCGACCATGCGTATCAATATCGAATCCGCTCCTATAACAGCGTCGGCTACAGCTCCTATGTGACGAGCGGAACGACCTACAATACGCCGTCCGCGCCGACATCGATCACGGCCTCGCGTCTTGCCGAGACGACGGTCGCGCTTTCGATTTCCAACGAGGCAAGAACAGCCACGGCCTTGGAGCTACAGCGCTCGACCGATCAAAGCGCATGGGAGGACGTAGCGACCATCGAAGGCTCGCCTGTCACGGCAACAGAAGATGAGCCGGGTGGGGGTACGTTCTATTATCGTGCTCGAAATACGAGGGATGCTCTCGTTTCCGCATGGTCGCCCGTCTCGAACGCCGTAGTCACGATCTGCGCGCCGAATGCGCCAACGCTTGTGGCTCCTGCATCGGGTGTCACGATATCGATGGCGACTCTCGCCATCCAGTTCGCCTGGAGCCATAATCCCATAGACGGATCTGCGCAGACCACAGCTGAACTTAGATACTACGCAGCAACTGACGCTGCCTCAGCAAACGACGACATCGTATGGACGACTGTCACCGTGAGCGGCGCCAGCCAGAACGTCGACGTCGACAACGCGTTCGAGGTCAACTCTGTTGTGACATGGAGCGTCCGTACGAAAGGTGCACACGAAGACTTCGGCCCGTGGTCATCGAATCGTGTCTTTTACTTAAGACAACAGCCGAGCGTCTCGTTTGCGGAACCCGGCGCCGACTTCGTAGTTGAAAACACGCCGATACGCATAAAGCTCCAGTATGACGACGCATCGGGCGTGCTCGCCAATGCGGCACTAACGATTGCAAGCGGTACGACTACCGTCTACGCGCTCGACATGGGAGCGTCGATTGAAGCCGACATCCTCGCTGACGATTGGCTGCCAGCCAACGGCGAGAGCTATACGCTGACCGTCTCGGTCCGCTCTTCATCAACGTTGACGGCAACCGCAACACGTGACATAACGGTTGACTTCATTCTACCGAAGCCCGCCTATCTGGACATTCAGGCGGAGGAAGAAACGGGATACGCCTCGCTTAGCGTGGGGGTCGACGAAGGAGAGGGCATGGCCGAGCCCGTATCCATCTCGATATATCGGGTAACCGAAGATGGCCGCATCTTGCTAGGCAGCGGCCTTGAGGTGGGCTCAGGTCTTGTCGACAAGTACGCGCCACTCAACGCAGATTACGCCTACGAGGCCGTGACGTTCGCCGACTCGGGAGCCGTGAACTCCGTCACCTTCCAAACGAAAATTGGCACCTCCTGGTCGTATCTCTACTTCACGAGTGGCATGGCGCGGGGAATGTGGAACCCGCAGACCACCTATCAGATCGAGCCGACGTATACGCTCGTTCACTATGTGGGAAGAAGATATCCCGTCGGATACATGAGAGACAATCTGACAGAAGAGTATTCGATCAAGGTTCTTCTCATGGAGAGAGAAGAGGCGAGGGCGTTTCGCAAGATGGCAGATGCCTGCGAGCCCGTGATAGCCAAGACATGGGACGGCCTCGTGTTCCACGCCATTGCGATTCCGCAATTCGCACCCATATCGGGCACAAGCGCCTATTGGGGCGAGGTCTCCGTGAATCTGAAACGAATTGATGGTGCCGCCCTATGACGAGAACATGGAATGGCTGGACTCACGTGCGCTTCGTCTTTAGACGCGTGAAATGGCCATCTTGGGCGGAAGGCGAAGACTGGGGTCAAATCACTGGCGGGCAAATCGAGCTCTCGGCATTCTCCGACCTCAAAGCAACCGGCACTCTTACCTTCGAGGGCGTCGAGGTTCCCGATGATAACGATCTCGTGCGCATCTACTACAGCTATATCGACTCGAGTGGTACTTTCACTTTCTCCCCGCTGGCAACGATGATATTCTCAGCTCCTCAGCCTGCATATGACGGCATGACGATAAGCGGAACGCTTGATTGCCAAAGCGTGCTGTTCATCCTATCTGCGAAGAAGTACGGGGCGCCCTTCACTATTCCCGCGGGAACGAAGGCCGTCCAAAGGGCAATCGAGCTGGTTGAGTCGCTAGGCCTGCGCGTGAACAACCCAGACCCAAGTGCCTATGTGGTTAATACAGATTATACGTTTACCGAGAGCGAGGCTAACTATCTCACGATCGTCAACTGGCTCTTAGGCGCAGCCGGCTACTCATCTGCCTGGGTCGATGCCTACGGGGTTATTCAAATGACGCCGTATGTCGAGCCTTTGGAGCGCCCGGCGTCGATCATCTTGGCGGATGACGAGAGCTCGATCATGTACCCGGAGGTAACGAGGCGAAGCGACTACTCAGATACACCGAACGTAGTGAGATTGCTTTACGAGACTGAAGCCGAATCCCTTGTCGCCTCGGCGACGAACATAGACCCGGACTCGAAAGCGTCGTTGATCACGCGAAAGTATGAGGTGACGTATAGCGAGAGCATAAGCGAGCTTTCGGGTGACACCGCCGAGGAGCGGCTTGCGAACCTGAAAACCCTCGCTCTCCAGAAACTCGTCGACAAATCTTCAAACATCGAGTACGTCGAGGGCAAATGCCAGTACGACGAGAGAATCGCACCCAACAACGCAATCGTCATCGATTACGTGCGAGCCGGAATCAATTGGAGCGGCGCGTTGACGAATGCAACCGTCCGATTGGAGCTCGGCATGCCAACCGAATTTTCGGCGCGGCGCTTCCTACGCTCGGGCTTCAAAACCGAAACCGCAGGCTCGATCTTATGGCAGGCGGAGGTGAGCCAATGAATCAGGATGCGTTAGCAAAGCTTTTCTTCTCCGAAAGCCAGCGGTGTGACACTCACCTTTTCGGAAGCGTAGCTGCCGTCAATGACGATGGCAGCTATCAAGTCAAGCTTAACTCATCGAGCATCACCACCCGAGCCATCGCCTGCTGCGAGGCGGCGGCTGGCGATAGAGTGCTCGTGCTAATCATGAGAAACGGTCGCTGCGTCGCGACGGCCAAGATCCTCAGCGCGTAGCACGACCTGATTCTGCATCCTAAAAGGAGGTGAGATGTGCCATGTTCAAGGAATACACGACACCCATGATTGACATAGCCCTTGATGGAGCGCAGGACGCCCTGCGAGATGCCGTGAAGGTCATCGTCACCATCAAGGGGCGCCAGACAATCGAGAAAGAGCCGACCATTGATCGCGGGATCCTGAGCTTCGCCTTGAAACAAGAAGAAACTGCAATCCTCGGGGTCGGGACGGTGCTCATGGAGGTCACCATCCTCACGAAGGATGGTTATGTCCTGAAGAGCAATACGGTAAAAACCACGATTGAAGCGGCGATACGGAGAGAGGTGATGTAAATGCTGCGCACCACCCTAGTCGGAGCGACCAGAACGATTCCGGCTCAGCTGCGGGAAAGTGGAGGGGTGGTATCAGCCACCTTG
>CAYZCY010000062.1:0-4449 GCA_964477115.1 uncultured Eggerthellaceae bacterium
TGACCTTGTTAAAGATGACGAGAGGGTGCTCTGACCTCGTCTTGAGCGCAACGTGTTGGAAAGGGTTTGAGGCCGGCGTGCAAGTGCGGGGCATGTCGAAAGAGGCCGGGGCACGTCGGGAAGGATCCGGGGCTGCGGTTGGAGCGGAATGCTAGTCGAGCTCGGGCTGGTCGGGGTATGCGACATCAGTCTTTTCGCGCACACCTTCGAAACACTTATTAAGGTACACCACATTGGTCATAGCTATGACGCAGTAGCGCAGCATGGCCTTTTCCTCGGATTCGGTAACGCCCGTGTCCTCAAGCGTGTCGATCAAACCGAAGGTGTAACCGAGCGCCATCTCCATCTGGTCGCACAGGTAGTCCCAGGCCATGGGCAGATCATAAGTCCTCTGCTGCATCTGAATGAATAGGCACAGGTTATCGATGGTCAGAACGCTTTTTGCGAGCGTGACGAACATAAGGTAAGCCACCTGCTCGGCGTAGTAGCGCTTCTTGATCGGATTGGGAATGAGCCCTTGCTTGACGTAGTTGCCAACCATGGAAGCAGTCAGGGAAGGAACTCCCAGCGGCTCAAGGGAAGAGTTGACGTACTGAACTACCTGCTCGAGATACAGCCCGACATTGGGCAGCTCTCGATAGCGCGGAAGGCGGAAATCTGCCATGGAATCGGCAATGTGTTGTCTCATATTGATGTTCATGGGAAAAATTTTAATGGGATGGACGAACTGTTGCAATATGGTTATTAAAATCATTTAACAAGGTTTTAGAAACCTTGTATACACGATTTTGGCCCAATGCTATATTGTGGTATGTGGAATATTTCACCCATTTGGCCATCCGTCTAGCTTGGCACTTTACCAGGAGCACATCATGAAGTACGCAATCGTAACCGACTCTTCATCCGACCTGACCTCCGCCGATCAACTCGGCCTTCCCGAGAAAATCGGCTTTGGCGTAGCCCCTCTCAAGGTCGTCGCCGGCGAGCGTGAATGGGTCGACGTCCCGGAAACCGACATCGAGGACATGGTTGACTACCTTGCTAATTACAACGGCAAGTCCGGCACCGCCTGCCCTGCCACGGGCGACTGGATCAAGGCCTTCAACGGCGCGATGGAGGTTTTCGGCACCACCATTACGAGCAGGCTCTCTGGTAGCTACAACTCCGCCATCGTTGCCAAGGATGTTTACGAGAAGGAAAATCCCGGCGCTCGCGTGCACATCGTGGACTCCCTTTCCACGGGCCCGCAGCTGTGGCTCATCGCGGAAAAACTCAAGGAGCTCATCGAAGCGGGCCTTCCCTTCGACACCATTCGCGATGAAATCGAAGCGTACCGCGACAACACCGAACTTCTGTTCAGTTTGGAGTCGCTCACCAATCTGGCCAACAACGGCCGCGTGAGCCCCGCGGTTGCCAAGATCGCCGGCATGCTCAACATCCGCATAGTCGGCTTTGCCGTCGACGGCCAGCTTGACCCGGCCCACAAGGTGCGCGGCGAAAAGAAGATGTTTGCCACCATGGTGAAGCAGATTGTCGAAAAGGGCTGCAACGGCAGGAAAATCCGCATCGCCCACGTTTTGAACGAAGCCGGCGCAACCAAGCTCAAGGGCATGCTGCAGGAAGTCTTCCCCGAGGCTCAAATCGAGCTGAACGCAACGCGCGCGCTCGACAGCTTCTACGCCGAGCGCGGCGGCCTTCTGGTTGCTTTTGAAACCAGGTAAGTCGCGTCGAGGGCATGGCGACTTTCGAAACCAATTGAACTTCTTGAAGAGTTAAGCTTCTTGGGGCCGGCTGCACATCAGTCGGCCCTTTTCGTTTGCCCTATAATGGGCTTACACCCAAGTCGAAAGCAAGGAGCTCCATGAACCACGAGACGCTACCCGAGCAAAACCTCGCAGCCGCCACCGCTGAAGAGGAGTTCGACCCTTGGGCCGAGCCGGCGATGCCTGCGGGTGTTTGCTGCAAGGACGGCGTATGCATGATGGTCGGCCCCGAAGTTGGCGATCAGCTGCGTTTCTTCGCAGGCGATGAAAACGTTTTCGAAAACGAACCTATGAGCAAGCACACCACCTTTGAGATCGGCGGTCCCGCCGACTGGCTGGTCACGCCGACATCTGCAAGCGATGTGCGCTACGTCATCGATTGCGCGCGTGAGCACAACCTGCCCGTGCACATCATCGGTCTCGGCAGCGATCTTTTGGTGTCTGACGAAGGCCTGCGCGGCGTGGTGATCAAGTTCGCCGAAAACCTCTCCGCCATCTCTGTCGACGGAACGCTGCTTTCCGCTGAAGCAGGCGCCTCCAACGAAGCGGTTGCCAAGGCGGCCATGGAATCAGGTCTTGCGGGCTATGAGTTTGCAAGCGGAATCCCGGGCAGCATCGGAGGCGCAGCCATCATGAACGCCGGCGCCTACGACGGTGAATTCGCGCATGTGGCCGTATCTCTTACCTGCCTCACACCCGACGGTGAAATCGTTGAGGTCAGTCGCGATGAGGCGGACTGGTCTTACCGCCACAGCATGATGGACGAACGCGGCTACGTGGTGCTGAGCGCCACCCTGCAGCTTGAGCCCGACGACAAGGACGCCATCTGGGCCCGCATGGAGGATCTGCGCATCCGTCGCGAAAGCAAGCAGCCGCTGGAAATGCCGAGCGCGGGCAGCACCTTTAAGCGCCCGACTGGCTATTTCGCAGGCAAGCTTATCCAGGACGCGGGGCTTATGGGCTACACCGTCGGCGGCGCCCAGGTGTCAACCAAGCACGCCGGCTTCGTCGTCAACGCCGGCGGCGCAACGGCGGCTGATGTTCGCCAGCTTATCGCCGACGTGCAGGATCGCATTTTCGAAGCGGAAGGCGTTCGCCTTGAGCCCGAGGTGCGCATGTGGGGTTTTGGTAACGAGTCGGTTTAAAAAAGCCGGCTTTTCCTAGGGAAAGGAATCTTCATGGCAGTTGAGTACACTTTCGAAAGCTTCGACGGCATCAAGCTCTACGGCAAGACGGACGCCGTCGATGATCCGCGCGCCGTCATCGTGATCGTGCACGGCCTGTGCGAGCACCAGGGTCGCTACGATTACCTCACCATGCGCCTGAACGCACAGGGCTATTCGGTCTATCGCTTTGACCATCGCGGTCACGGCCGCAGCGAGGGCCAGAAGATCTACTACTCCAACTTCGAGGAGATCGCCAAGGACGTTGATGTGGTAGTCGAGCGCGCGCTGGTTGAAAACCCCATGGCTCCCATCTACATCATCGGCCACAGCATGGGCGGCTACGCTTCCGCCCTCTACGGCACCATGTTCCCGGGCAAGGTCGACGGCTACGTGCTCTCCGGCGCATGGACACGCGACAACAAGGGCCTGACCAAGGCTGCAATTGAGGCTCCGGCGCCCGACCTGTTCTACATCCCCAACGAACTTGGTGATGGCGTTTGCTCTGATCCGGCGGTCGGTCGCGCTTACGAGGCCGATCCCTATGTCATCAAGGAGATGTCGCTTGGTCTGTTCCGTGCCGTCAACGCAGGTCAGAAGTGGATGAAAGAAAACGCCGAGCAGTTCACCGATCCCGTCATCCTGCTGCACGGCGCCGACGACGCCCTGGTCGACGTCACCGACAGCCTTGAGTTCTTCCAGGAGATCGGCAGCTCCGACAAGAGCATGCGCATCTATGCCGGCCTGATGCATGAGATCTTCAACGAGTACGACAAGGACGCCGTCATCGACGACGCCCTCGAGTGGCTGGCGGGTCACGCTGACTTTATCGTCTACGCCTTCGACGCCGGCGAGGAGATCGACGAATAAAGCCCACAATGGCAATTTTGACCTCTTGGGTCAATGAAGCATAGACAGAATGTCAAAAGGACTGACCTGGGTCAGTCCTTTTGACATAATGGGGCGAAAAACGCACCTTGGACTGTCAATCCCAAGCACTTGGGTCAAAAAAATGGCATTTCGATTGACCCGAGTCAACCGAAATGCCATCACAGCCGAATTGCTTGACCCAAGCCGCCAAAATTGACAGCTCGTTAGTCTGGGCTCGTCTTCTGCTTAAAGACGCAGGGCGTTCTTCACCATAGTTGCGCACAGCTCGTTGTAGGAAATGCCCACGGCACGAGCGGCATCGGGCAGAAGCGAAGTCGGAGTCATGCCCGGCAGGGTGTTGGTCTCAAGCACCCAGTACTCTCCACTCGGCTCAACGATAAAATCGGTACGGGAAACACCCATGCAACCGAGTGCATGATGAGCGCGAACGGCGTCGGCCTGCATGCGGGAAGCCAGGTCCTCTTCAAGCTCGGCGGGGCACACGTGCTTCGATCCGCCGGGAGCGTACTTGGACTCATAGTCGTAGAAGGTGTTCTTCTGCGGAATGATCTCGATGACCGGGAAGGCACGGGCGTCTTCGTTGCCGAAAACCGCAATGGTGAACTCTCGACCGGCGATGAACTTCTCAACCA
>CAYZCY010000063.1:0-4363 GCA_964477115.1 uncultured Eggerthellaceae bacterium
GTCTTTTTTGCTTGGCGAGCGGCAGGACGTGCGTTTGGCAGGGTATACGGTCTTACTCCTCTTGCTTTGGCGCGCGGTAGATGAAGGCGTAACAGTTGGGACAGCTCACAACGTCTTCGGAGATCTCTTGGCCGCATTCGGGGCATACGCCCTCTGCGATCGCTTCTGCGTTGGCAGGATCGAGACACGCGCCGCACATGACGCATGGAATGCACATGAGGTTCCTCCTTCAGATGGGTGAGCTCGCGTTTACGGCTGAACTTGTGGGGCCGAGCGTTTGCCGTCTTCGCGTTTGCCTTGAAGGCGCTTACCTTCTCCTTGTTGATCTTAGTCTATTTGTGTAGGGCTCGACGGGTGACTTCCTGGTGGATGAGCCAGCCGAGTGAATCATGGATGACGTTCTCGAAGGGGGAGATCTCCTCGGCGGTTCGGCCGACGGAAGCGTAGTTCAGGCGCTGAATGTAGCGCGAGATGAACGCGCCGGTGAAAAACTCCGCGAGGAAGTCTACTGAGTAGCCGCGATCGACTTGGATGCGGATGTCTTCCTGCACGAGAAGCTTTTGCTCGGAGATCTTGCGCTCTATGAGGTAATGGATGTCGTCGGTGATGGCGGGAAGGTACAAGGTGAGAAGGTAGTGCTCGAGCGTACCCGGCCCTAGCTTGGAGAACACGTTGCGGTAGTAGTTGCGACGGCGTTCGAAGCAGCCGTAGAGCCCGTCGAAGAAGGGCGCGTTGTAGATGCGCTGGCTTTCGCCAATGTTACGTGCGTAGAAGGCGAATTCGGTGTATTCGTCGTCGGAGGAGCCGTAGATGAGCTGATCGGGCTGGAAGCGCTTTTCGAGCTCCTGGTCGAGTTCATAGCGAAAGAGCCAGATGATCAGATGGGACTTGCTGGGAAAGTGGTAGTAGAAGGTCTTGCGATGCTTACCTAGGCCCTCTACCACCATGTTGACTGTGATGTCATCGATGGAGGTGGTTTCGGCCAGCTCGACGAAGGATTGCGCGAGGGCGAGCTTTGCCTCGACGCTTCTGCGGTTCTTGTTCTGTCTTTCGCTCACATCTGCCTCCTCTTTTGTGGTTATGAGGGCTGGGTGATGCTTCCTGGTTGGGTGTGCCTTGGATTGGTGTAGCTAGCGGGTTGGGCACCAGTATCGGGTTGGATACGACATTGGGTTGGCTGCAACATTGGGTTGGCGCCGTTCTCTGGTGGGGCAAAATGCTGAGGGGAGCACGCGTGGTGCTCCCCGAAAAAAAGAAACGCTAAGCTTTGGGCGCCTCGGGGGCGGTCGGAGCCGCTGGTGCAGCCGGGGCGGCCGGTGCACCAGCTTGGGCCATAGGCTCGCGCATTTTGGCACCGCATTCGGGGCAGGTGCCGTCGGGGTTGGGCGCGATTATTATGTAGCAGCCAGGGCAAACGCTTTCACCGGCTCCGGCCTCGGGGGGTCTAAAACACATCTCGTCTCCTTTGAGTTGTTGTATTTGGGTGCGCATGTGGAGCGCGCGGGGCGAACGCGCGCGGAGAACGCGTGGTTATACGGGGTTTATTCCCAGACGCAGTCCATCATCAGGATGAAGTTGCCGGCGGTGGAGGAGAGCTCCTCCAGCTTGAAGGGCTCAACGCCCGTCTTCTCGGCGAGTTCGGCGCGGGAGTCGACGTGCTTGGCTACCTCATAGAACTCTTCGATGGAGTTGATGCCGGCGCCCTGAAGCTTCTCGATGGTCTCGGCGTCGATGCCAAACAACTTGTCAAGGTCAGCCATATTCTTGCCTTTCAGTAATGCATGCGCCCTCCCCGCGCGTTTTCGGTGGGGAGGGCTTGTGGTCAAATGATCGTTTCGCCTGCTCATCTGGTGAAAGCAGGTGTCGGGTTGGCGGTTAGTCCTGTTCCTCGCACTTGTAGACGCGGGCGCAGACGCCGGTCTGCTGCCAGGCGCCGATCAGCTGGTCGAGGCCGTCCGGATCGTCGTCAAGCAGGACGTTGACGTTGGACTCGAACGCGCCGAAGAGCGACGGGTAAGCCTCTTCCTTCTCCGGGAACCACCAGTCGTGCTGGACGCTGATGACGCGCGGGTCGACGATGGAGGTCTTGCGAGCGCGCTGCTTGATGCGGCCCATGTGGGTTTCGATCCAGCACCAGTCGCCGTCCTTGATGTCGAGGTCGATAGCGACGGACGGATGGATGTCGAAGATCGGGTCCGGATGCAGGTCGCGGTACGGGCCGGGCTGGCGATGCTCGGAGTGATAGAACGGCATGAAGCGAGCGCCGGTGATCATGACGAGCGGGTACTTGTCAGCCCACTCGGGATGCTTCTCGACGGACTGGGCCGGGTACTCGAAGTGCGGCAGCGGGTCGAACGGGATGCCGGTTTCGGCGGCGAGCTTCTCGATGACGGAGGACTTGAGCTCCACCTTGCCGGAGGGCGTGAGGAACTTGTAGCCGGGCTCCTTGTACTTTTCGACCTTCTTCTGGCCAGCCATGTACTTGACATTGTTGTAGAAGGTCTCGTGGGTCAGGCCCATCGGGGAGAGCTGGAAGTCCAGCATGCCCTCGGTTGTGGGGCCCCACCACTTGTCCTCCTGGCCGAGGCGGGACGCCAGGCCGTAGAAGAACTCGTAGTCGTCGCGGAAGTCGATGTCGCAGCCGCCTTCGAAGCGCTCGAGGACGCGAGCCTGCGCGCCGAAGTACATGGGCCTGTGGTTCATGACGGCGTAGCAGTTGTCCGGGCGCTCCAGCCAGGTTGCGGCGGGCAGAGCGTAGTCAGCCAGGGCTGCGGTCGGGGTCATGAAGTAGTCATGCACGACGAGCAGCTCGAGGTTCATGAGAGCCTCGACGACGAGCTTGGTGTTGGAGAACGCCATAACCGGGTTGTCGGCCTGAACGATGAGGGCCTTGACCGGGTAGGGGTCGCCGTCGCGCATGGCTCGGAACAGCAGCGGCGCGTTGGAGTACGGATAGAACGACGGATATGCCTGGGAGATGACGTCCCAGCCCTTGAAGGTCAGGCCCGGGAAGCGGTCGTTGCCGACCATCTTGTCACGTTGCTCCTGCGGCAGAGCGTAGTGCTCGAAGAATGCCGGAGGGAAGCGAGACGGAGGCGCCAGCTGGTCGCCGCCCTTCTTGTCGATATTGCCGGTGATGGCGCGCAGGATGGCCTTTGCCTGAACTGCGGAGGAAGCGTTGATGCCGGAGGCATCGCCGCCCTTCTGGCCCCAAGGCAGGCAAGCGGGTTTGATGGTGGCGTACATGCGGGCGGCCTGGATGATTTTTTCGACCGGGATCCAAGTGATCTCAGAGACCTTTTCGGGCGGATACTCCTGGACGCGCTCCTTGAGCTCGTCAAAGCCGATGCACCATTCCTCGACGAACTCGTGGTCGTAGAGGTCCTCGTTGATGATGACGTTCAGGAAGCCGAGAGCCAGAGCTGCGTCGGTGCCGGGGCGGATCTGCAGCCAGAGGTCTGCCTGCTGGGCAACCTCGGAGCAGCGCGGGTCGATGACGAGAAGCTTGGCGCCGCGCTCCTTGCGGTTGGTGTCAACCCAGTGCCACAGAAGCGGCTCGGAGACGATGGTGTTGCGGCCCCACAGGACGACGAGGTCGGCGTTGACCCAGTCGGATTTGTCGGAGCAGAAGCCGCCGTAGGTGCAGGGCTCGAGCCACATGTCGGAGCTGTAGCAGATGGTGCCGTTACCGCCCGTGTTTGGGGTGCCGAACAGGTTGGTGAACTTGTAGTGCAGCCAGGACCAGGTACGTGCGGTGCCCTCGGTGAATGCGAGGGTCTCGGGGCCGTACTGATCTTTGAGCTCGGTGAGCTTTGCTGCGATCTCGTCGAAAGCCTGGTCCCAGGAGATTTCCTCCCACTGACCCGAGCCACGCTCGCCGATGCGCTTGCGCGGTCTCTTCAGGCGGTTCTCGTTGTAGACGAAGCCGTCAAGGAAGCGGCCCTTCTCCAGACGAGAGCAAACATAACCCTTGTTGTGCGGACAATCCGGATCGCCCTTGATGTCGACGATCCTGCCGTTTTCCTTCGTTACCAGAACGCCGCAGCGTACGTGGCAGAAGAAGCAACCAGCGCGTAGTACCTCGACTTTGGTCTCCTCAGCCATAGTCTTCTCCTTCTCTCGATTTCCGCGCCTTCGCGGGGGAGCGACCATCCGAAGTCAGCAGAGCGAAGACAGACGGAACCTTAGCCTCATTATGGAGAACGATAGCTGCTCGAAAAATGGCCAAATCTGTCCATTAGGATAGTTTGCTGCGTGAACTTTGGTGGCGCGCTTGCGTGCGCGGTGGGACGAGGGCTGGCGGGCGTGTGGCGCGCGTGCGGGAGGGCGTGTGGCACGCGGGCGTGCGTGGCCGCGGGCGGTG
>CAYZCY010000064.1:0-4342 GCA_964477115.1 uncultured Eggerthellaceae bacterium
AAATGCGCCCCGATTTCTCGAGGCGCATTCAGCTTTAGCTTGGGAGAGAGTCTACTTCCTCTTCTTTTTCTTGGTCAGCGTAGCCTCAAGCTCCTTGATTTCCTTGTCCATGCGGTACCACGCTCGGAAGCCATAGCCCGAAGTGCCGGCAAGAACCATAGCCGTGATGTAAATCATGGCTCGGATAACCATGTTCCCCTCAAGATCGGGGTAGTTGTACGCCATCCAAGTGTATGCGGCGGCAACCAGCACGAATGCGAAAATGCTGCCGATACCGCGGAGCAAACCGTTGCGACGCTTGATCTCAAGTTCGGCGATCTGCAGCTCAATGCCCCTGCTGCCCTTGCTCTTCCATCCCTTAGCCATAGCTTAAAACCTCTTTCGCTTCGTTTTCAGACCTTAGGCGTTCTTAGCAGCCTGATACTCAGCGACAAGCTTCTTGGTGACGTCGCCCGGCGCCTCTTCGTAACCCTCGACGGTAATGGTGTAAGAACCGCTGCCGCGAGTAATGGAACGAAGGTCCTTGGTGTAGGAGACAACCTCAGCATAAGGGACGCGAACCTTGATGACGGTTTCGCCCGCAGAGGCGGAGTCGGTGCCAACAATGCGGCCGCGGCGAGTGGAGATGTCGCCCATGACGGCGCCTGCGTATTCCTCGCCAACGGTGATGGCCAGAGTTGCCATCGGCTCGAGAATGACAGCGCCAGCCTTCTCGCAGCAAGCACGGAAGCCGATGCGCGCGGCGGTCTTGAACGCCATTTCGTTGGAGTCAACGGAGTGGTAGGAGCCATCGAAGCAAGCGCACTTGACATCAACCATCGGGTAGCCGGCCAGGAAGCCTTCCTTCATTGCATCCTGAACGCCCTTGTCAACTGCCGGGATGAGGCCGTTGGGGATAGCGCCGCCCTTGATCTCGTCGAGGAACTCATAGCCCATACCCGGGTTGGGTTCGAGACGCAGCCAGCAATCGCCGAACTGACCGGAACCGCCAGTCTGCTTCTTGTGGCGACCCTGAGCCTCGGCCTTCTTGCGGATGGTCTCGCGGTAGGGAACGCGAACCGGAACCTGCTTGACTTCAACGCCGGACTGATCCTTCAGGCGGGAAAGCAGCATGTCAACCTGAGTGTCGCCCATAGCGGTCAGGATGGTCTGCTTGGTCTCCTCGTTGCGGGACAGCCTGACGGTGGGATCAGCTTCAGCTGCGCGGGCCAGGAAGGTGCCGAGCTTGTCTTCGTCCTTCTTGTTGACAGCCTCGAGAGCAACCGGGTACAGCGGCTCGGGCGTCTGCATCGGCTCGATGGAGATCTCGCCGGTGAGAGACAGGGTGTCGCCAGAGCGAGTCTCGTTGAGCTTCGGAACGACGATGATGTCGCCAGCCTTGGCGCTCTTCACGTCCATGGGCTCCTTGCCCATCATGACGTAGAGGTGACCCAGGCGCTCCTTCTTGCCCGTACGAGAATTGATAAGCTCAGCACCCGGCTCGAGAACGCCGGTGAGGACCTTCATGAAGCTCAAGCGACCAACGAAGGGGTCGGACAGAGTCTTGAAAACGAAGGCGGACGGGCGCTTGGTCTCGTCGATCTCAACGGTGACGCCGTCGGCCATCTGGAAGCGGCCGTGAGATGCGGGATGCGGGAAGTAGGTGCAGATGTCCTCCATGAGGCCAACAATGCCCTGCATAATGATGGTGGAGCCAACGAAGACGGGGATGAAGATCTCCTGAGCGATAGCCTTGTCGAGCAGGGACTCGAGCTCTTCCTGAGTGAGCTGCTCTTCGCCATCGAGGTACTTCATCATGAGATCATCGTCAGCCTCGGCAACGAGGTCGCAAAGCTTGTCGCGAGCAGCCTGCGCAGCGTCCATGTACTCAGCGGGGATCTCGTCGACGAGTTCCTTCACCTCGTGCGTGGTGATGTAGCGAGCCTTCATGCGGATGACGTCGATAACGCCCTTGAAGTCGGATTCAACGCCCATGGGGATGGTGACGGCACCGAGACGGGAGCCGAAGCGTGCATGCAGCGTAGCCATAGCTGCATCGAAGCTAGCGTTCTCGCGGTCGATGTGGTTGATGAACACTGCTCGGGACAGGCGCATATCCTCGGCTTCACGCCACAGCTTGGTGGTCATGACCTGCGGACCGGCAACAGCGTCGACAACGAACAGGGCCATTTCGGCTGCCTGCATAGTTGCGAGGGTGTCGCCGATGAAGTCGGGGTGACCGGACGTGTCCAGAACGTTGATCTTGTAGTTCTTATAAGGAATGGGCGCGATGGAGGTGCCAATGGTGAACTTGCGCTTGATCTCCTCGGGATCGAAGTCGAGGTAGGACTTGCCATCATGCGTGGTTCCCATACGGGGCGTCTTGCCAGAAACGTAGAGCATGGCCTCTGCGAGAGAGGTCTTGCCGGCACCATCCTGGCCCACAAGCACAATGTTGCGCACATGTTCGGTAGCGGGAGCTGCCATATTGACCACCAACTTTCGTTTTCCGCGACCGCCCTCGACGATTCAGAAGGTACGGCCGCTCGCCTTGTACGGTAGAGCTAAGCCGACGCTGAAGTTAAAGAGCCGCAAGCGGCCTTACCCCCAACATCGGACGATTCCGTTCAGTGTATCGCAACTTGATCACCTAAAAGAGATGAAGCCCAATGTTTAGGGCTTCATCAGTATCATTTCTTGCTTCCTTGCTGCGCCTTTTTCCCAGGTTCGGGCACCTCGGCGAGCAGCTTATGGACGCGCCCGGCCCCGTTGCCCGAAAGGCCTAGCCGAGCTCGGCGATAATGCGCTGCGCGCGCTGTGCAACCTCCGCCTTGGCCGCCTCGAGATCAATGGTGGGCCAAACGCCATCGCGATAGATCACCTGACCGTCGCACATAGTGAGAATCACGTCCGAACCTGCGCCGGAGAAAACCACGTTGTACACAGGATCAGTCATGGGGCACCACTGCGGACCGGTTACGTCGAGCACGCACAGGTCGGCCTTCATGCCCACCTTCACCAAACCGCAGTCCTCGCGACCCTGGGCAAGCGCGCCATTGCGCGTTGCGGCCTCGATCACCTGCTGCGGCGAGACAACAGCAGGGTCAAGCGTTGCGCCCTTGTAGATGAGGCCCATAAGGTACATGTCGGCGAACATGTCGTGGTTGTTATTGGAGGCCATGCCGTCAGTTCCCAGGCACACCTTCACGCCTCGATCGAGCATCTTCGCGATGGGTGCGAAACCGCTGCCGAGCTTCATGTTGGATGCCGGGTTGCAGGCCACAAAAACGCCCTTCTCCACCATGATATCGATATCATCGTCATCAACCCACACGCAGTGAGCGGCAGTTACAGGCACGTCGAGAACGCCAAGGCTCTCGAAGTACTTGATGGGAGACATACCCTCGTGGCGTTCGCGACACTCCTCCACCTCGGACTTGGTCTCACTTGCGTGAAGGTGCAGGCGCAAGCCTTTCTCCTTGACGATCTTGGCGATGTCGGCGCACACCTGCGGATTGGAGGTGTACTCGGCGTGAATGTTGTAGTCCATGAGAATGCGACCGTCAGCAGAGCCGTGCAGTGTCTCAACGTACTCCTCATTGCGCTGGCAGATGGGGTATTCGGCATAGGGTTTCGGCTCGAAGGCAAGCAAGCCTTCGCAGAGGTTTGCCTTCATGCCCGCCTCGGAAACCGCCTTGGCGCGCTCGGGAGTTGCGTAGTACATGTCAGAGAAGCTAACCACGCCATAGCGAGCCATCTCGGCACAGGCAAGCACGGTGGCCCAATAGTTATCCTCGGGGGTCATCTTCGCTTCAAAGGGCCAGCACTTCTCGTTCAGCCAGCGCTGCAGGGGCAAGCTCTCGGCAAAGCCGCGCAGCAAAGTCATGGGAGCATGAGCGTGCACGTTGTAGAGAGCTGGCATGAGCAGGCGGCCTTCGCCGTCGTACACCTCGCCGTAAGCTTCGGCATCCGCAGGAGCTTCGCTTCCGATGTAATCAAAGCGGCCGTTACGAACGCCCACCCACTGGGCTGCCTGATAGCCGAAGTTCTCATCGATGATGCCAATGTTTTTGAAAAGCATGTAGTGCTTCCTTTCCAAACGAATATGAACAGACGCTCCGCTAGAACAGCTGCGTCCGCGCAATCACCCCAAGCAATTGTATCGGTTTCGATGCATGAGAGGTCTGTTTTGTCATATCTGGAAAAATAAAAAGGCCAGCCGCAAGGACTGACCTGGAAATTTGGTGGAGCATAGGGGGATCGACAAGCCGCGCCGCTTGTGCTCGCGTCTTGGCACGTCGGCCCCTATCAGGGCCTCCTCAGAAAACAGCCCACTGGGCTGTTTTCCCCTCGCGGGGTTCGA
>CAYZCY010000065.1:0-4259 GCA_964477115.1 uncultured Eggerthellaceae bacterium
TTAAAGTAACGCAGGGGAAGCGTCAGCTTTTTCTTTTCCGCAACATAACGCCCTCCCGCTCGGCGGATGGGTATCGATGCCGACTTAGGCACCACGATAGGCTCCACCACCAACTTGCCCGCCGTTACCGATATCGTCTTGATCTTGTTTTCAAAGGCGAAGGCCTTGATGCGGGCTCGCTCGAGCAGATTGTGCGCTGCAGGAGGCATATCGGGACGCTTGCTCTCAAGATCCGCGCGGATGGCCGCTACCGCATCAAGCGTTGCAGCACTTGCTATCTTTCGGTACCAAAGCACGCGCTCATCGGTATCGGGGACGTATTCTTCGGGAAGGTAAGCGTGCCCCGGCACGTTGACCGTAATATCAGACAAAGCCGGAGGCAGCTTGTCGCCCGCAGCAGGATCACCTTCGCGCGCAGCGTTAATGGCCTGCTGCAGCATCTGCGCGAACAAGTCGAAGCCCACCGCGCTCATATTGCCGCTCTGCTCGGCCCCAAGCATGCTGCCTGCGCCGCGAATCTCGAGGTCGCGCAGAGCTATGCGCATGCCGCTGCCAAGCTCCTGATGCTCGTCGATGGCCGTAAGGCGCGCCATGGCCTCTTCGGTAAGCGCCACGGTTTCAGGAAACATGAAGTAGGCGTAAGCCTGCTGCGAAGAGCGCCCGACACGGCCTTTGAGCTGATACATCTGAGCCAAGCCGAGCCTTTGCGCGTCCTCGATGATGAGGGTGTTGGTATGAGGGTTGTCGATGCCGCTTTCGATAATGGTGGTAGCCACCAAAACGTCGAGCTCCTTAGCGGCAAACTCCTCCATGACGCCTTCGAGCTGCTCCTTGCTCATCTGGCCATGAGCCACGCCCACGCGCGCCTCACCCGCAGCCGCATGCACGCGCGACACGGCGTCCTCGATTGAACGCACGCGGTTCGACACGTAATACACCTGCCCGCCTCGGGAAAGCTCCAGGCGAATGGCGGCGCTCACCAAATCGGGATCCCACTCCCCCACGTGAACCTTCACCGGACGACGGTCGTCCGGCGGAGTCATAATGAGGCTCATGTCACGCACGCCCGAAAGCGACATCTGCATGGTGCGCGGGATGGGCGTTGCCGAAAGCGTGAGCACGTCAATGCTCTCGCGCAGGTTTTTCAACTGCTCCTTATGGCCAACGCCGAATCGCTGTTCTTCGTCAACAATGACAAGACCCAGGTCATAAGGGTTCACATCGCGCGAAAGCAAGCGGTGGGTACCCACCAGCACCTTGACCTCGCCCTTCGCAAAGCCCTCAAGTGCAGCAGCCTGCTGAGCGGGCGTACGGAAACGCGAAAGCACCTCAACCGAGACGTCGAAGGGGTCAAAGCGCTCCTTGAAGTTGACGTAGTGCTGCTGGGCCAAGATGGTGGTCGGGCACAGAACCATGACCTGCTTGCCATCCTGAGTTGCCTTGAAAGCCGCGCGCAGGGCGACCTCGGTTTTGCCAAAGCCCACGTCACCGCAGATGAGCCTGTCCATGGGACGCGGCGACTGCATGTCGGCCTTCACGTCAGCGATGGCGGAAAGCTGGTCAGGGGTCTCCTGATAGGGGAAGGCATCTTCCATCTCGCGCTGCCAGGGCGTGTCGGGCCCGAAACGATAGCCCTGCGTAGCCGCACGACGCGAATACACGTCAACCAAATCGAAGGCAAGCTTCTTCGTGGCCTTACGAGCCTTCGTCAGAGCGCGCGACCAGTCGCTCGTGTTGAGGCGCGTGAGCCGCGGGCTTGCTCCCTCGGGACCCACGTAGCGCGTTACGCGGTCGAGCTGTTCAACGGGCACGAAGAGCTTGTCGCCCTCGGCGTATTCGAGATGAAGGTAGTCACGCGCAGTACCGTCGACCTCGCGGCGCACGAGTTCTTTGAAAAAAGCCACGCCATGCACGGCATGCACCACGTAATCACCGGGCTTGTAGGGGAAGGTGACCTCGGTCACATCGATGCGACGACGCTCGCGGGCAGCTTGCTGAGCGCCCTGCGTATCGGCAATGGATATGAGGGCAAGCTTAGCCGCCGGGATAATCATGCCTAGGGGAATGTCAACGTCGACCACGTTCACCACGCCGCGGCGAAGGCGCCTGCACGCGAGCGCGGCGTCAGCCGCATCCTCCCCTAGCTCACGTACGTCGAGAGAGCCCAAGCCCTCACCGCCGACGACGAAGTCACCTTCGCCACCCGTATCCAAACGCTCCTGAATGGGAAGACCGTGGTCAACAAAGGCGAGCTTCATGTCCTGCCTTGCACGATAGTTCGGCGCGCTGAAAACCACCGCATAAGAGCTGTCCACCAAACTGCGCAGCTTGCCGAACAGGCGCTCGGGAGCTCCCGCCACTTCGACGCGCTTCACCTGAAGCTCGTCATCAACCGCACCGCCGACACGCATGATGGACACGTAGGTTGCGCGCTGCCCTCCCCCGAAGTCTAGAAGCGCAGGCTCGGCGAAAAGACCCGCAAGGGAAATGTTGCTTCCCTTGGCTTTAGCGGCCAGCTCATCATAGCTGCGGCTTGCGTCATCAAAGAGGGATCTCGGCTCCACGAGCACCGTCAGGGCGCGGTCGTCCACGTAGTCGCCCAAAGTGACCGTCTTGTTATACAGGTAGGGCAAAAGGGCATCCGCGCCGTCAAAGCGCAAACCGCCCTCGAGCTTTTCAAGCAGCGAACGCAGGGCCGGATTGGTGAGCGCCGGCTTTTCGATCTTCTTGCGCGCGCGGGCAAGCATGGCCTTCGAGCAGGAATATTCGGTTACGGAATATATCTCCACCGCATCGAGAGAAGCGATGGTCTGACCCGTCGAGGGAACGATGCGACGAATTTCATCAAGCTCATCGCCGAAGAAATCAAGACGGACGGGATAGCTCAGGTTTCCGGGGAAAACATCTACCGTACCTCCGCGAACGGCAAAGGTACCCGGCCCGTCGAGCTCGCCGGTGTTCGCGTAGCCTCGCTCCTCGAGCGCATGCAGCAGATCTCCCAGCTCCTCAAGGCCCGCGATGCCCATGTCGGCAAGCTCAGCGCCCACCTCCAGGCGAAGAGGTACGGCAACGCCCTCGGATGCGGGCGGCATCATGCGTACCAAGGAAGCAGCGCTTGCCACCACGATGACGGGTCTTGCCGACTGAAGAGCGTAGGCTGCCTCCATGCGTTGTGCAACTACGGACAAGTTTGCAGGACGCGGGGCGAAGGGAAGGTCGGTGCGCTCGGGAAAGCGCAACACACGCTCTTCCCCCACATAGGCGGCAAGACTGCGCGCAAAGGACACAGCTGCATCCTCCCCCGCCACCACGACAAAGGTGGTCTGGGGTTTGCGGGCAAAGCGTGCTGCAACCATGAAGGGACGCGCGGAGGCGGCGATGCCCAATGAAGCATCTTCTCCCGCATCAAGCTTTCCCCAAAATCCCTCGAGACAACCCGACTTCGCGAGCGCGAAGGTCAAAGAATCTATAAGCATGAAACCTCCGATGGCCTAAGCCCAAAGCGTGGTCATACAACACGTATAGCCGCGATTTTTCGCGGCAGGCGGTAGCAGTTTACTATACTTAGCACAGATTGCAGCCGATGAGCACAGCGAGGAGAATCACGTGGCCCGCGAATCGAAGAAGGCAAAGCTCGAACGTGCGCTTGCCGTTGCCGAGCGCATGAACGAGCGCTACCCCGAACCCAAGTGCGCGCTCGTCTACGGCGGCGACCCCTTCAGGCTCACCATAGCTGTGCTTCTTTCCGCGCAAACCACCGACAAAGGTGTAAACAAGGTTACGCCTGCGCTGTGGGAGCGCTATCCCACCATCGCTGATCTCGCGGCAGCCAAGGTGGAAGACGTATCCGACATCATCCGCTCCATCGGCTTTTACCGCACCAAGGCAGCCAACTGCATCAAGTGCGCGCAGATGGTTCTCTCCGAATACGGAGGAGAAATCCCCCGTGACATCAACGAGCTGCAAAAACTCCCCGGCGTTGGTCGTAAAACCGCCAACGTTGTGCTCAACGAGGCCTTTGGCATAGTGGAGGGTATTGCCGTAGACACGCACGTTTTCCGCATTGCGCATCGTTTGAAGTTTGCCAAAGCGGACACGCCCGCCAAAACGGAAGAGGAGCTACTTGCCCTCTACCCCCGCGAATACTGGGGTCCCATCAACCATCAGTGGGTGCTCTTCGGACGCGAAGTCTGCGATGCCAAAAAACCCAAGTGCATCGACTGCTTCCTGCACGACATCTGCCCGAGTTGCGGCAAGAA
>CAYZCY010000066.1:0-4074 GCA_964477115.1 uncultured Eggerthellaceae bacterium
TGGTGCGGCTTCTTTCTCGCGCAGACGATAAAGCTAACTAATTCCGAGAAACGCCCCTACTCCGAGAACATCGGCGTGGAAAGGTACTTCTCGCCTCCGTCAGGCAGCAGCACGACGATGGTCTTGCCCTCGCTTGAGGGCCTCTTCGCTACCTCGATGGCTGCGAACAGCGCGGCACCCGAGGAGATTCCCGCCAGGTAGCCCTCCTTGGAGCCGATGAGCCTGCCCGTCGCGAAGGCGTCCTCGTCGGACACGGCGATTATCTCGTCGTAGATGCCCGTGTTGAGGACCTCGGGCACGAAGCCCGCGCCGATTCCCTGGATCTTGTGGGACCCCGCCACACCGGTGGACAGGACCGCGGACGTCGCAGGCTCGACGGCCACCACCTTGACGTCGGGCTTCACCTGCTTGAGGTACTCCCCCACTCCCGTCACGGTGCCACCCGTGCCCACGCCGGCCACGAACACGTCAACCTGTCCCTCGGTCGCCTCGAAGATCTCGGGGCCGGTGGTGTCGCGATGCGCCCGGGGGTTGGCGGGGTTCACGAACTGCCCCAGGATGATGGCGTCGGGCATCTCAGCCACGAGCTCCTCGGCCTTGGCGATGGCCCCCTTCATACCCTTGGCGCCCTCGGTGAGCACGAGCTCGGCGCCGTAGGCCCTCATGAGCTGCCGGCGCTCGACCGACATGGTCTCGGGCATGGTGAGGATGATGCGATACCCGCGCGCCGCGGCCACGGCCGCAAGGCCGATGCCGGTGTTGCCGGAGGTGGGCTCTACGATGACCGAGCCGGGGGCAAGCTTGCCCGAGGCCTCGGCGTCGTCGATCATGGCGCGGGCTATTCGGTCCTTGACCGAGCCTGCCGGGTTGAATCCCTCGAGCTTCGCTATAAGGCGCGCCTTCAGGCCGAGCTCCCCCTCGATGCGCGTGAGCTCGAGCAGCGGCGTGGACCCTATCAGCTGATCTGCGGAAGTGGCTATGGATGCCATGGTAGTTGCTCCTTTTCGTATGGTCGTCGATGATCTCTACCGAGCTGCGGCGAAGCCTCGTTCGAGGTCGGCGATTATGTCGTCGACGTGCTCGATGCCGATGGAGAGCCTGATGGTGTTGGGGCGAATCCCCTGGTCTGCGAGCTCGCTTTCGGTCAGCTGGCTGTGCGTCGTGGTCGCGGGGTGGATGACGAGGCTCTTGACGTCTGCAACGTTGGCAAGGAGCGAGAAGACGCGCAGCTCGTCGATGAAGGCGTGCGCCTGATCCTGGCCCCCCTTGATATCGAAGGTGAAGATCGAAGCGCCCCCGTTGGGGAAGTAGCGCTGGTAGAGCTCGTGATCGGGGTGGTCGGGAAGCGAGGGATGGCTCACGCGCTCGACCTGCGGGTGCGCCGCCAAGTACCCCACCACCTTGCGCGCGTTCTCCGCATGGCGCTCGATGCGCTTCTCGAGGACCTCCTGCGTGGAGTTGGTCAGCCTTCCGTAGATGTTGCCGGCGTCCTGAAGGCCGAAGCGCGCTGCCGCGTGCGCGCAGTCGTGGAAGACGTAGGACGTGGTTGCGTAGATGGGCACGGCGCGCGCATCGGTTGCGGGATCGGGGCTCTCCTGCCCCACGTGCAGCTGAAGCGTCTCGAACTGGTAGTCGGCCATGATGATCGGTTCCTCTCTTGTTCGCGTGCGGCCGCCTACGTGGGCGACTCCTCGTTTACTCTTCCCGGGAAGGGCGCCCTACGCCACCTCTCCGTGACCGTGATCATGAATATCCGCCTTGGGCTCCTCGAGGCCCTCGATGACGATACCCTCCTTCTGGGCGTAGTCCCACAGGGCCGCGTGCAAGGCCTCCTCGGCCAGAAGAGAGCAGTGCACCTTCACCGGCGGCAGGCCGTCGAGAGCCTCGAGGACCGCCTTGTTGGTCACCTTGAGCGCATCCTGGACGCTCTTGCCCTTCACAAGCTCGGTCGCCATGCTCGACGTCGCGATGGCCGCCGCGCATCCGAAGGTCTTGAACTTGACGTCGCGGATGACCCCGGCGTCGTCGATGTCGAGGTACACGCGCATGATGTCGCCGCACTGCGCATTTCCGACCGTCCCGCAACCGCTCGCATTTTCGATTTCGCCAACGTTGCGCGGATTAGTGAAGTGATCCATCACCTTGGAGCTGTACTCAAATGCCATGATTCATCCTCTCAGGTTTCTCAGCGGGCACCTTCGCTAGGCGCTGCGATTGCTCTTCTCGAAGTCTTCCCACAGCGGACTCATCGCCCGCAGCCCGGCTACGATACCGACCAGCTTGTCGCACACGAAGTCGACATCCTCGCGCGTGGTCTCATGGCCAAGCGACAGACGGAGCGAGCCGTGAGCCTTCTCATGCGGCAGTCCTATGGCTAAAAGTACGTGGCTCGGATCGAGGGACCCGCTCGTGCAGGCAGACCCACTCGAGGCGCAAACCCCTATTGCCGCGAGGCGCAGGAGCATGCCCTCTCCCTCTATGAATTCAAAGCTCACGTTGACATTGTTCGCAAGCCTATGCTCCAGGTGGCCGTTAAGCCTGCAATGAGGAATCTCGGAGGTGATGCGCGCGATGGCGTGATCGCGCAGCTCCCGTAGGCGCGCGTTCTCCGCCTCGCGCTGCGCAGCTGCAAGCTCGAGGGCCTTGGCAAACCCCACGATGCCAGCAACGTTTTCGGTACCCGCGCGCCTGCCTCCCTCTTGCTGCCCTCCGTGGATAAGCGGCTGCAGGCGAATCCCTCGCCTCACGTAGAGAAGACCAGTGCCCTTCGGACCGTTGATCTTGTGAGCGGATGCGGAAAGCATGTCGACGCCGAGCTCGCTCACGTCGATCTTTTCATGGCCAAAGGCCTGAACGGCATCGGTATGGAACAACGCGCCGCGCTCGTGGGCAACCCGGGTCAGCTCGCGGATGGGCTGCACGGTGCCAATCTCATTGTTGGCGTACATGATCGACACAAGGATCGTATCATCGCGCATCGCCCGCACGAGGTCCTCAGGAGACACCAAGCCGAACTCGTCGACGGGCAGGTAGGTCACCTCGAAGCCGTTTTCCTCCAGGTACTCGCAGGTGTGGAGGATCGCGTGGTGCTCGATGGCGCTCGTGACGATATGCCTTCCGCGGTCCTTGCGGGCGTGCGCCCCCGCGACAAGGGCCCAGTTGTCGGACTCGCTGCCCCCCGAGGTGAAGGTCACCTCGCGCGGATCGGCGCCGATCTCCTCCGCTATGGCGCTGCGCGCGGCGCTGACCGCCCTCGCCGCGCTCTGCCCGAGCGGATAGATGGACGAAGGGTTGCCGAACTCGTCTCGCAGGTAGTCGGTCATGGCCTCGAGAACCTCGGGCCTCATCTTGGTGGTAGCCGCGTTATCCAGGTAGATCATATCGCTCACTCCCCGCTTTTTTCCTAGTTATTAGCTAGGATTATTATGCTCGTTTATCACCTTGTCAAGCATTATTCCTATAATTTTGGTATGATTACGAAGAAAAGACGATAATCCTTATAACGATAAGAAGGAGCCCTTATGCTCATCTCTACGAAGGGACGCTACGCGCTTCGCATGATGATCTTTCTCGCCCAGCAAGCCGGGGAGGCCCCCATCTCGCTGAAGGAGGTTTCCAAGCATGAGGGAATATCCATGAAGTACCTCGAGCAGGTCGCTAGGCCCCTGGCCGATGCGGGCCTGGTCCGCAGCGTGCGCGGCAAAAACGGCGGATACACCCTCGCCTGCTCCCCCAAACTGATCAGCGCCGGAGAGGTCCTCCGAGCGGCAGAGGGCAGCACCGCGCCGGTGTCCTGCCTGGAATCGGGTCAGAACTGCCCGCGGGCCGGCACCTGCACCACCATCGAATTCTGGCGCGGGCTCGACCAGGCGATCGACGACTACGTAAGCGGCGTGACGCTGGCGGACCTCGCCAAATAGCTCGCAGGCGACCGACCTAGCCCCCGCAAACCGCTCGCCGCACCGATCATGCAAAGGACCAGATAGCCGCCATCTCCCATCGCACGTGATTTGCTGGATAGCTTGCTGGGTGCCAGCGACACGATCTAGCAAGCTGAAACCCCGCCAAAGAAAA
>CAYZCY010000067.1:0-4062 GCA_964477115.1 uncultured Eggerthellaceae bacterium
GGGCGCTAATCCTGCGGCGTGCGACGCGTCGGGCGCTTTCGCGCGATCCCGTGCGTATTCCCGGGACGCGCTCTCGTGGGGCTCCTCCTGCGGCGCGCTTTCATGGCTCGTTTCCCGTGGCGCCCGCACCGCTCTCCGCGGCGCGTTGGTCGTTTTCCGGCGAGGTTTAGTGCTTGCGTTCGTTCGAGAAAGAGTATTCCAGCCGCTTATATCTACGTCAAACGCTTCACGAAATCGTTGCCTTCCCATCGCCGAAAAACCATCACTCTCTCACTTGGGTATGGGAAGGTAAGCGCCCCCTGCGGCCCCGGCTTTCGGCCGTGCCGCCGCGCCCCCGACTGCCGCACCTGCGCGGTGGCACCCGCTGCGGGGGCTCGCGCGCCCGCAGTTTTCGGGCGCGCAGCGCGGACATCCTGCGTCTGCCCGCTGGGCGCCTCCACGATTCGGCCCCCAACGACCCTCCGCGCGGGTCGAATGCACAAAAATGCCGTCGAGTCCTATTTGCCCTCATCGGGCAAGGCCCTCAGAAGGCCAAATCTGCACAAAAAGGGCGTTGAGCCCTAGGTTTCCTCGCTATAATCGTGTTTTGTGAGCAAAAAGCGCTAGGACTCCTAGCCCTTTTTGTGCATTTGAAAAACACTGGATTTTAAACAAGCTTCTGACCTGCGGAAACATCAAGGGCTCCAAAGCGCTTACCTTCTCAAACTGGCGAAAAGGCCGAAAAAGCTAGGACTCAACGCCATTTCCGCCAGGCCCGTAGATCTCAACGCGGTTTTTGTACACGAATGCGTTTGAATATCCACCCGCGCCCGCAAACACGCCAGCTAGGCAACCGAAAGGACGATCAATGGAAAACTTCGAGTTCTGCTCTCCCACGCAATTCGTGTTCGGCCGCGCGGCCGAGGAGAAGGTGGGCTCAAAGCTCGCCGAGCGCGGAGCCAAACGCGTGCTCTTGCATTACGGCGGCCAGAGTGCGCAGCGCAGCGGGCTTCTCGGCAGGATTCGCGCTTCGCTTGATGCAAGCGGCATCGAGTACGTGGAGCTCGGCGGCGTTCGTCCCAACCCCGAAATCACTCTCGTGCGCGAAGGAGTGGCGCTCGCCAAGCAAAGCGGCGCCGACTGGGTGCTCGCCATCGGCGGCGGCTCGGTGATCGACTCTGCGAAGGCCATCGCCAACGGCGCCTGCATTGACGAAGACGTTTGGGAACTGTTTGAGACAAAGCGTCCCAACCCCGCAACGCTTCCCATCGCCGTGGTGCTCACCATTCCCGCGGCCGGCAGCGAGGCGTCCAAAAACACCGTCATCAGCAACGATGCGCTCGGCCGCAAAACCGGTTATGCCAACGAGTGCCACCGCCCCAAGCTGGCTTTCATGAACCCCGAGCTTACCTTCACCCTTCCGCCCTACCAAACCGCGGCGGGCCTGACCGACATGTTCGCGCACCTGCTCGAGCGCTTCTTCGACGACTACGGCGCCGTGCCCGTGACGGACAACCTCAACCTCTCGCTCATGAAAACCGTGCGCACCGAGGCCCCGCGCGTGCTCGCTGACCCCGAAAACTACGAGGCGCGAGCCAATGTCATGTGGGCGGGCATGCTGTGCCACCAGGGCATCGCCGGCGTCGGCCGCCACGAGGAGTGGACCAGCCACGCGCTTGAGCACGAGCTCTCGGCGCTCAACCCCGCCATCACGCATGGCGCCGGCCTGGCCGTGATGTTCCCTGCGTGGATGGAGTACGTGGTCACCGAGAACCCCGCGCGTTTCGCGCATTACGGCCGCGAGATTTTCGGCATCGCGCCCTCGGGCGACCTGCTCGCCGACGCGCTTTCGGCCATCGACGAGACGCGCGCCTTCTTCGCGTCGCTCGGGATGCCCACGACGCTTGAAGAGCTTGGCATAGTCGAGGCCGACATCGAGCGCATGATTCCCACCCTGCGCGCCAACAAGGGAGAACAGATCGGGCGCCTCAAGCGACTGTCGCTCGATGACGCCCGCGAGATTTACCGTTTAGCTTTGTAGGTGGCGAAGGTAAGCGCGCCCTGACCCCGTGTGATGCGGCGCGGGGGCTGCTTGGGCCTGCGTGATGCGCTGCGAACTTGGTTTTGGCTCGCGCGTTGTCGTGCCCTACTTGTCGCCCACGAAGAAGTTGACGATCGTCGATACCACGCTGATCACGATGGACGCCACGAAGGCCGCGCCGAAGCTGGAGATGTAGAAGCCGACGCCGAAGACGCCGTTGGCAAGCCAGGCGGCCAGATACAGCATCAGCGTGTTGATCACCAGGTAGAACAGGCCCAGCGTCAGAAGCGACACCGGCGCGCCCAAAAACTGCAGCACCGGCTTGATGCTGCTGTCGATTAGCGCCAAGATCAGGGCAGACAGGCCAACGCCTACCCAGGCGCTGTCCGTTCCGATAACCATGATGCCCGGCACCAGCCACACGGCGGCACCGACGGCAACGGCGGTCACAAGCCAGCGTACGATGAATTTCATGAGGGTCCAATCTCTCGGAGTCGTGTCTTGCGATCACTATACCATCATTGTGGAGACTCCGCGCCGCGCACCCGCGCTCCCGCGTAACGGTTGGGCATCAGACGGATTTCGGGTGCCGTACGCTTCGGTCGCATCAATCGGCTCCGAGGCAGTGTCTATCCATTATAGAACGCGACCATCTTGGTCGACTGGGACATGATGGTGTCCAGATCCCAGGTTTTGGCGGAATTGGTGCTCGAGTAGGGGTCGTTCACGATGACCTTACCTTCGTCATCTAAACCGGCGAGAACTATGTAGTGGCCGCCTTCGGTGAAGTCTCCTTCGCCCATATTGGCAACGATAACGCCGTTGTTTTGCAGCGCCCAGGTGATGCTGTCTGCGGATATGGGCAGGTCATGCGGGTAGAGGCCCAGCGAGGTGGAGCCCTCCAGGAAGAAGGAAGTGTAGGTGCCGTCCGATTCCGTCACGTAGTCGTTGTTTTTCGCGAAGACGCCCATGTCGTAGGGGGACATGTCGTTTTGGCCGGTGATGTGCTGGTAGACCATGGCCAGGCAGGTGGGTCCGCAACCCGTGAGGGCAAAGCCCTTGCCGCCGTATTCCACGTAGCCCCAGCGCTCGTCGTACTGATAGTAGAGGGGCACGCCTTCGCCCTCCCAGGCGGAAAGACCGCTCTGCCCGCTTTCCGCGGGATAGGACTCGGGGTAGCCGCGCACGAAGGAGACTGCGTTGGTGTCCATGGCCGCCAGGCGGATGAGCTTGCGCTGGTAGGTGGCGCCGTATTGCTCGTACTGATCGACGTTCATGGCGATCCAGTATGCGTCCGGGAGAATGATGGACTTCTCGATGAGCTTGAAGGCCAGCTTGTCACCCGCGATGGCCGAGACCTCGAAGAAATCGGGGACGGGGCCGGGCTCGGGGGGTTCTGCGTGTCGTGCCTGGTAGTCGGCTATGAAGTCGTTGACCTTTGCCACGCAGCCGCGGCCGAGAAGCGCGAGCCCCGCGGCGAGCGCGATGATGATAAGCAGTACGAGAACCTTCGGCAGGATGGCCTGGAGGCGGCTTTTGGGTTTGGAGCTAAAGCCGCCAGAAGAAGAGAAGCCCGTGCCTTGGGAAGAGAAGCCCGAGTTGCGGGGAGGGCGGCCCGCGTTGCGTCCGCCCATGAGGCCCTTGTGCTTGCTGCCGAGGGAGCTTCCGCCGAGGGAGCTGCCGCTGCGGGAGCCGCTCTGGAGGCCGCCAAGGTCGCCCGGCTGGCCACCCCACTGGCTGCCGCGCGAAGCTCGCTGGCCGCGCTTTCCGCCCGACTGGCCGCCGCGTGACGCGCGTTGGCCGCTACCGCCTCGGGGCGCTTTGCCGTCGATTCGCGGGAGCTTGCCGCTTGCCTGCGGATCGCCCGCTTGCGCATTTTGCTTGCGCGCGCCCTTGCGCCTGGCGTTGACGGCATCGATGTCTTCCTGGGTGATGGCGCGGCTTGATTCGCTGCGCTTGCTGAGGGGCGTTCCCTGACGGGGGATGAGCATGCGTCCAGAGGCGCCTTCGTCTGCGCCAGCTCCTGAACCAGCGCCCGCATC
>CAYZCY010000068.1:0-3779 GCA_964477115.1 uncultured Eggerthellaceae bacterium
CGACTTCTTTCCTGAGCGCCCGGAAACAAGGCCCATCGTCTACGCTTATGAGGAGCCTGGCAACCCGCAGCTCAAGGGCATGCTCAAGGTGGGTTTCACCGCGCGCACCATCGATGAGCGCATGCGGGAGCATTACCCCACGCTCAAACCCGGCGAGCAACCCTATCGCGTTGTGTTCACAGCGCCCGCCATGCGCGCGGATGGCACCACGTTTCGCGATGGCGCGATGCATACCGCCCTTTCCGCTCGCTACATCCAACGTATGCGCGACCGCGATGGCAAGCTTACCGAGTGGTTTCGCTGCTCTAAAAGCGACGTCGAGGCTGCCTATATCTCGGTTCGCGATCGTGCGGACAACGTAGAGAACCGCACGCGCAGCTTCCCCATGCGTCCCGAGCAGGAGGCTGCTGTCCATAAGACCGAAAAGTACTTCCGCGACGTTTCATCCGAGGCCACGCATCGCACGCCGAAGTTCCTCTGGAACGCCAAGATGCGTTTCGGCAAGACCTTCGCCGCCTACCAGCTGGCCCGCCGCATGAACTTCAAGCGCGTACTCGTGCTTACCTTCAAGCCCGCTGTCATGGCGGCTTGGGAGGAAGACCTGCTCACGCATGTGGACTTTGAGGGCTGGCAGTTCATCAGCCGCCCGAAAGAGCTTGGTGCTCCCGACATTGCGCAGCAGTATGCGCGCGCCGACAAGAGCCGTCCCATCGTGTGCTTTGGCAGCTTTCAGGACTTCATGGGCCGCGACGCACGCAGCGGCAGCATCAAGGCTCATCACGAATGGGTTCGCCTTGAGGACTGGGACCTCGTCATCTTCGACGAGTACCACTTTGGCGCCTGGAATGAGAATTCGAAGAAACTCTTCGAGCAAGAGGCCGAGGACGAGCGCGATACATTCGAGGATTTGAGTGATACCAGCCTCGGGCGAGCCAATACGGGCAACGAGGTTAATGAAGGCGACTTGCCCATTGTGACCAGGTTCTATCTCTTCCTTTCAGGCACACCCTTCCGTGCGCTCAACTCCGGCGAGTTCATCGAGGAACAAATCTACAACTGGACCTACTCCGACGAACAGGCCGCTAAGGCTGCTTGGCAGCTCGAGCATCCGGGGCTGCCAAATCCGTACGCCAGCCTTCCTCGTATGGTCATGCTTACGTACAAAATGCCCGAGGAGATCAAGCGCGTGGCGCTTGGCGGCGAGCATAACGAGTTCGACCTCAATGTGTTCTTCGAGGCGAAGGGCGAAGGTGACTCTGCGGAGTTTGTGCTGAAGGATCACGTACAGATGTGGCTCAACCTCATGCGCGGTGCTCATAAGCCATCCGCAACCGATGACCTGAAGCTTGGCGCAGAGCGTCCTGCCTTGCCGTATTCCGACACGCGTCTGCTCAAGGTGCTTAACCACACGCTGTGGTATTTGCCACGCGTGAACAGCTGCTACGCCATGCGCAACTTGCTGCGCGAGCCGCAGAACGCATTCTTTCATGACTATACGGTAAACGTGTGTGCAGGCACCGAAGCAGGCGTAGGCCTTGCCGCGCTCGACAAGGTGCGTGTCACCATGGAGGACCCACTGCATTCGCAAACCATCACGCTCACCTGCGGAAAGCTCACCACGGGTGTGACGGTGAAGCCGTGGACGGGCATCTTCATGCTTACCAACATGCGCAGCCCCGAAAGCTATTTCCAGGCAGCCTTCCGCGTGCAGAGCCCCTGGACCGCAGAAAATGATCGTGGCGGCGAGGATATCATCAAGCAGGAGTGCTACCTGTTTGACTTCGCTCTTGACCGTTCTCTGCGCATGGTGTCCGACTACAGCTGCCGCCTGAAGGTGGAGGAGAACGTGGGGCCGGAGCAGAAGGTGGGCGAGTTTATCAACTTCTTGCCGGTGCTTGCCTATGATGGCTCCAGCATGCAGCGTGTGAGCGCTGCTGATATTCTGGACATGGCTTTGGCGGGCACATCGGCAACGCTTTTGGCGCGGCGTTGGGAAAGCGCTCTTTTGGTGAACGTCGACAACGACACCTTACGCCGCATCTTGGACAACGAAGCTGCCATGAAGGCCATCATGAGCATCGAGGGCTTCCGCGCGCTTGGTGGCGATATCATTGAGACCATCGTGAACAAGAGCGAGGCCGTGAAGAAGGCCAAGCGTGAAAAGGGCGAGAACCTCACACCTAAGGAAAAGAAAGAGCTGACCGCTGAGGAAAAGGAATACAAATCCAAGCGCAAGCTCGTCCAGGAAAAGCTCATCAAGTTCGCCACGCGCATTCCCGTATTCATGTATCTCACCGACTACCGCGAGGAAACGCTGAAGGACGTCATCACGCAGTTGGAGCCGGGTCTGTTCAAGAAGGTCACCGGCCTTGAGGTGAAGGATTTTGAGCTGCTGGTATCGCTCGGCGTGTTCAACGATGCGCTCATGAATGACGCCGTGTACAAGTTCCGCCGCTACGAAAACGCAAGCCTTGAGTATGCAGGCGTGAATCGTCATGAGGGCGAGCGCGTGGGCCTGTTTGATACCTCGCTTTCGCAGTACGACTATATGGTGATGGCTCAGGAGGAGTCGATGATCGCACCCGACGGCTTGATGCGTCGTGGTGGGGGAGCGCAGGCCGCATCGTCGGCCGCGCCGCCTGCGAAAACGGCTGCAAAACGCACTAAAGGCGTAAAACCCGAAAAGCCTGCGGTGGTTAAATCCAAGGACGCAAAGTCTTCAAAGGCAGCTGCAGCCGTAGTGAAGGGCCAGGAAGAAGTGGATGCTAAGCCAGCGCTCACCTTCACCGAAGAGGATCTTGAGATGCTCGGGGTGGGAGATGTGGTCTTCCATAAAGCCTTTGGATACGGAAGGGTGCTTGAACTTAGGGAAGCTCAAGGGCTTATCAAGATTCATTTCAACAGCGATGTAAAGAAGAAGGATCGCATGTTTAGCTTCCCGAGCGCCTTCTATCAGGGCCTTCTCGGCTTTTAGCGATTTGCGTTAAGGGTCCCCGCAGGCTTTGCTTGTCTGCGGGGACCCAGGGCCTGCCTGATTATCTTGGCTGAAAAGTCAAACGATGCATCAGAGATGTTTTTGCGCGATTTCCTCGGCGGAGTAGCTCACCGGGTTGTCGTCGTATTCCCCCTTCGCGTCATACCAGGCGCGCAGGTCAAGCTCTTCCTCGATACGCTCAAGTGCGGCCATCCTCACGAACTCGGAGGCCGTCATGCCGAAAGTCTTAGCGTAGTCGCCGATCAGAGTCTTGTCGCTCGAGTCTATGCGTATGGTTATCGTTGTGACTGCCACGGCTGTCCTCCTTTGTTGTGAATCACCCGCGAGACCTTGTAACACGCTTGCTCAGCTGGCAAGGATCAGCTTAACTGATGGTTCGGCTGGCGTCGTTGTTAGCGTACGCATACTCAACGCTTTCATGGGTGATGTAAACGCGGTCTTTGTCGGCGGGATTGACCGATACGCTCACGTCAAAATAGTAGTCGCCCGGAACCGCAACAAGCTTGCCCTCTTTGAGTCCCTGCAAGATCTCGTCCTTGGTCTGCATGAAGAGCTCAAAGTCATCGAGCACGTCGACCGTATAAACCTCAATCCAGGTCATGTCATAGCGCGAGTCGAAAGAGTGCCCAACGCCCATAGTGAGCGCGTCGTATTCCGCCTCCACGCGAAGAGTGCCGCGCGTCAGGCCACTGAAGAAACCCGAAAGCCATCCCGCTTTGGGGCGCGTCCCTGCTCCTCGTCCTCGAGCATGTGGATGTTCGATTTCAACTCGGCCAAAAACTGA
>CAYZCY010000069.1:0-3707 GCA_964477115.1 uncultured Eggerthellaceae bacterium
TCGTGGCTGATGAGCTGATGATCCATCTGTCTTTGTCTGCGTGCCGATGCGTAACGCAGACGATGGTAATGTTACGGACACTTCGGTTAACGCGCTTATCCGTTGAGAAGGCTCTCCGCCTCTTCGAGCGCGCCATGAGCCATAAGCTTCCTGATGTGCGTCGAGGAGACGGGCTCGCCGTCGCCGTGGAGGCAAGGCCAGCTGCAGCGGCTACGACAGCCGGGAAGCCAGTGAGGAGATCTGCATAGGAGGGCAGTTACTGGTAGAAGTTCATGTAAAGGTTGATCAAGCCAGCAAAGATTGCCAAAGAAGTCTCATCCTAGCTGATTTGCTTTTGGATATTTATCGTTACTCCTCGGCTTCCTTAGCCTTCTTAGCGCGCTTAAGAGCACCGGGAATCTGCTTGGCGAAGGACATGATGGAGCCCATGCTCGCCTTGATAACCGGCCAGCCTGCGGCTACGGAATCAGCGGACACGATGACGTCCATGCGCATGCTGCCGAGGGCCTTGCAATCCATTACGAGCTCGCCCTTGTCGTTCTTTTCGATCTTGAAGATCTCGACCATGGGGCTGCCGTCCTCCATGTTTGCCACGATGGAGGGCTTTGCTATTTTCTTAGGTTTCGCCATTTCACTTCTTCTTCGTTAAGGAGCGGAGGGCGGCTAGGGGACACACCCTCCGCTCGAGACGGGACCCGCAATCTGGGGGGTACGGGCCGGATGACTCAGTAGACGGTCGCAAACCCTCAGCTGGGTCGCGGCCGAAGAGCGGACGGAGCGGACAAGACCGCCCCACCGCGAGGCGGGCGGAGCAAGCTAAACCACCCCGCCACATGCCATGTTAGTTCTTGCAGATATCCTTGAAGTCGATGTTGTAGTCATCAAGGACGACCTGGATGCCCGTGCGTGCAGCTGCTGCGATCGCGCCGCCGGGATGCGCGGAGCAACCCATGAAGTACAGGTTCTCGATAGCGCCGTGATACTTGTGGCCAGCGCCCGGGAAGGGGCGGAAGTCGTACATCTGGGACGGCTGCATGCCGATCTGGCCGATGTCGCCGTTCTTGAACGCGGGGTTCCACTGGGAGTACTCGAGCGGCGTCTTGCCCCACTGAGCAACGATGTCTTCGTCGGTGATGTTGGTGGTGCGGCTCTTGAAGAACTCCCAAAGCTGCCACTTGAGCTCGTCGCCCTTGGTCTCCCAATTGCGCCAGTCGCCATCGAGCTGCCACGGAGCGTAGCTGTAGATATTGACGACGGAACAACCTTGCGGAGCGCGGCTCGGGTCGTTGAGGGACGGGATGGTGATGAGCGGCAGCTCAGGGCTGAAGCCGCCAAGCAGGTACTCGGAGAAGGTGCGCAGGTACTGCTTCTCTTCAGGAGCAAACTCGATGCAGAAGGCGTCCTTGACCTGCTCGCCGGTCTTGAACTCGGGGACCTTCTTCAGGGCCCAGGCGGTGTTCAGCGGCACGAAGTCGGAGTTCTTCGCCTTGCGGATGTAGCTGGCCTCGCGTGCCGGGGCGTCGTCGCCGAGCATCTCGTAGAGGTCCTTGACGTTGATGGTGGAAACGATGGCCTCCCTGGCGATGAACTCGTCGCCGGCCTTGGTGGTGACGCTTCTAACCTCGCCGCCTTCGACCTTGATTCCGTCAACCCACTGCTCGGTGAACAGGTCTACGCCGTAGTCCTTCGCGCAGGCGCAAAGCGCGTTCACGAAGTTCACGCAGCCGCCGATGGGAAACGGTGCACCGGGGTTGCCCGGTGCGTGCAGGGACGCGGTGAAGGAGAGCAGGGACGCGGTGCCGACCTGGCGCGGGTCGATCATCATCTCGGTGCACCAGCGGGTGAGGGTGACGCGCATCTCCTCGGACTCGAACCACTCCTCGACGATCTGCTGAGCCGATGAGTTCATAATTCGCAGGAACTCCATGCCCATCTCGCTGTTGGCAAGAACGTTCTGCATGGGACCCCATGCGGGGATGCAACCAGCTGCACCGACGGAAGCTGCGCCCAAAAGCTGGGCGAGGTACTTGTTCCACTCGACGTAGGTCTCGGCGTCCTTCTCGGAGAACTTGGCGATCTGTTCGATGGTCCTGTCCATGTCCTTGTAGAGGATCAGATGCTGCTCGTCGGGGAAGATAGAGCAGCACAGCGACTCCATGAACTTGTACTCAAGGCCGTACTTAGAAAACAGGTTTAGCTCGTCCTCGCGCACGATGGGAGTGCGGGAGATGAGGTTGTGAACCATGCCGCCCGTGTCGGCGACAAAACCGGGCGCAATCTCCTCGGAGCGGGTGCCGCCGCCGAATTCGCTATTAGCCTCGAGGACGGCTACCTTAAAGCCGGCCTTGGCGAGGTAGATGGAGCTGATAAGGCCGTTATGGCCACCGCCCAAGACTAGGAAGTCGTAAGTTCCTCCAGCCATGTTTCCTCCTACTACATGCGTCGTTCAAATTGACTATTTGACCCCGGTTCGGGTCATGATCATTATTGCAAGCTGAGATTTCAGGCGATAAGGCCCCAAAACAGGCGATCTGTAGGCAATTTGCAACGTGACCCAAGGTTGCCAAGTCCGAATGGAAAACCCCTTTCGTACGCCTCGAGCTCGCGACGCCGCAAAAGCCAGGCCGACCACTATCAGCACTGCCCCCAATTTCATTTATGTGGGGGCAAATACTGCGAACGTTCACATTTCACGTGCGCAAACGCGGCCTGCGGTTTCTATAATGAGCCACAAAAGCTCTTCTGAAAAAGTATCTCCCTTGATCGAGGCGAAGGAGGGGCAATGAGCAGGAAGGGCGCATCTAGAACCAGAATCGCCGAATGCTTCATCCAGCTTGTCGTCGAGTCGTCCGACCCGAGCAAGCGCGTAAGCACGACCGATATCGTGAACCGCCTCGGGATGGACCGCAAGAGCTTCTACCGATACTTCGACAACACGAGCGACCTCGTTGTCTGGATCTTTCGCAGCGCGCTTGCCGAAGCGCTAGAGGATGACATCTTCGAGGAGTTTGCGCTCGTATACCCAGATCCCTCGCTTTTCGACGCCTACCCAGACCTGGCCTTCTTCGCACGCGCTCCCCTCGATGAGGGGAGGTTCGACCAAAGCGAGTTCACCAAGGCACTCTGCAAGCTGCTCAACGGAAAGTCAGAGTATTACCAGCGCATCTTGTCTTACCCGTGCTACTTGGACTTCTACTATTACCTGCTGTGTCTTTTCAAGCCCGCCATAAGGACAAGCATCGTGCAGATGATCGGCCCGGACCTGACGATGCCCGAAGGGGAAATCGAATTCCTCACCGAGTACCACACGGTCGCCTACATCGGACGGCTGCAATACTGGTACGTCATGCGCCACGAAAGCCTTCCCGAAGGAGGCCTTGATCGCATGTGGAACTATTCCCACGAAGCGCTGCGGGACACCATCGACAGACTCGCCCGTCCCCAAGGAACCTTCGAGGGCTAGCCGAATCATCACGCCAACCTTACTCGCCTGCGGAGGAACCGTCCTGCTTATGAGCGCGTTCCCATGATTTGGCGAAAGCACCCGCTGTTCGGCCGACAGACGATTGTATACATCCAAAACGCTTCTTCGTCGCTCAACATTACGATGGTTTTGCGAACAGGCCTAATGCAATGCCTTCAGAACCCTTAGGATCCCTCTCCTACCCCGCTCATGCGGATATAGGCCTTTAAAGTACAGTTCTCGC
>CAYZCY010000070.1:0-3582 GCA_964477115.1 uncultured Eggerthellaceae bacterium
CGGCGAAAGGCCCCTGCCTAGTCCCCTGTCGCTTGTTTGCCTTCGCGCAAACCGACCTTTTGATGAGCTCAAAATCCGCGTTTCGGTCTGCTTCGATAAGTAACTATTTCGACGGTATATGGAACGATTGGCTATCACGGAGTTAGCCCTGATGGGAGTCCCGGAACGTAACAATACCAGGGTTTTTGAGACCATCCTTGACGCTGGCCGACGCGATGCGCGCAGACAGCCCTTAGCCGCGCCTAGCCCTGTCGTCCGAGCGCCAGACAATTCATCACAAGCGCGATCATCGCGTCCTTCTCGTCCGGCCTCGACTCGGCGATCATGATGGTGATGGCGACGAGCGTCTCGTCGGCGATGAGCTTGGCCCCATCGCGGAACAACGCCTCGTTGCGGTCGAGGAAGTAGAGAAACATCGTTGCCGCGATGCGCTTGTTGCCGTCGAGGTTGAAGCGCTCTTCCCGACGGGTGACTTCCCTAGATCCCTCGAATCGAACTTGTGCAAAATTTGCACAAGTTCCCTCACGCTCGACCTCCCCCTCGCGGTAGACGTTCGCGATGCGCCTGGAGATGACGGTCCTGTCGCGGTCGAACAGGACGCCCATCTGCTCCTTCGTCAGCCACACCGTGTCGCCGTCGAAGTGCACGTCGAGGCTGACCTCGGCGTCACCGGATTCGAATAAAATTATACGCTCGCTCATTTCAGGGATCTTTCCTTGCGAGGGCGTTTCCGCAAATCAACCGCATCGACAGCGAATGCATGACTGCCTCGGATTATCCCACAACTGTTTCTATGCCGGGAAGAAATCGCAAAGAGTGAGTAGCTGTATCAGCGCGATCGAAGGCAATGGGCTTCAACCAGTCTCGCAAACGCCCGGTTTTTAGGCGATCCGACACGCCTGAGCTGGTGATTTCTCCGATCTTGCCCGCATGCCGATGTGTAACGCAAAGGATGGTTCTGAGACTACCGCAATCTCACGCGAGAACGCGACACTCTTCATTTAGGCAATCGCCGTGCGTGATGAGCACCAGCTGCTCGTTCACAGGCTGCACGGCGCTTTCGGCCATGTGGTCAACCAGGGCGTGGAGGGACTTCTTGCGGCCGCGGACCTTCTCCATGGGCACGAGCTTTCCGTGTACGACCTGAACCGCGGCCACAGCGACCAAAGACGCGTCCGCGCAGACGCACGGCCCGCACGGACGCTTCCCTCGGGTTGTGGCCGCTTACGCGAACAAGCGCAGAACGGGTTCCAGCCCCTCTTGCTTCCAGGCCGAGCAGCAAACGATCTCCGCCTCGGCGTTCAGCTCGCGGACATCACTCTCGAAACGCTCGACGTCGAAATTGGTGAACGCGGCTAGGTCCATCTTGTTGAGGACGACCATGTCCGCCGTCTGGAACATGAGCGGATACTTGAACGGCTTGTCGTTGCCCTCCGTCACGCTGCTCACGCCTACGCGGGCATGCTCACCGAGCTCGAACTCAGACGTGCACACCAGGTTTCCGACGTTGTCCACCACGACCGTGCGAACCCCATCAAGGTCAAGCACCTCGAGGGCCTGCTCGATCATATCGGCCTCGAGGTGGCACGCGCCCTGCGTGTTCAGCTGAACGGCGCGAACGCCCATGGCCTCCATGCGCTCCGCATCCTGGTCGGTGTACAGGTCTCCCTCGATCACAGCCACCGTATTGCGGTCTACGGAACCGCTGCCCAGCACCGCCTCGAGCAAGGTGGTCTTACCCGAGCCCGGCGTGCCTAGCAGGTTGATCATCTTGATCCCGCGTTCCTCCAAGGAAGCACGGACGCGAGCCGCCACCTCGCTGTTCTTGTTCAAAACGCTCACATTAACGGGAATCGTCTTCACGTCACTCACCTCGAATGCTTTTCACGAACATCTGGGAAACGCCCTCGAGGGCCTCGTCCCTCTCAACGGTAATGTAGGCGCCATCCATGCACGTCCCTTCGCGGGCCATGAGGAAGTAGAAGTTGAGCTCCGCCTCGTTCAGGCAGGAATACGGCCCCGCCGAGACGATGATCTCGTCCACGCGCGTCAGGCCGTGCCTCTCGGCGGCGGCCAGCGCGATGTCGACGATCTCGGAGCATACGACGCCTTCGTGCATGCTACTCCCCCGCCTGCTCTTCGACGGCCTCGTCGGGACGGGGCTTGGTCTGAACGAACACGTTGCGCTCGTCCTCGACCATCTCCTGGACGCCGAACGGGCACTGGGTTACGCACTGCCCGCAGCCAATGCAGTTCTCGTAGTTGAAGGAGAGCCCGCCGGCCTCGGCGTCATACCAGATGGCGTCGGTCGGGCAGTGCTCGCCGCAGAGGTTGCAGCCCGCGCAGGCGTCGGCGTCAACGACCTTCGGGGCATGGTAGGCCCTGACGAAGATCTTGCTGAGGTAGCCCTCCTGGTAGCCGCCATACATCAGGCAGCAGTCGGTGCAGCAGTTGCACAGCGCGAACACGCCGTCGTCCATGTTGTTGGAGTAGTGGAACGCGGTGTGGACGCATCCGTCCTTCTCCATGCGTTGAAGCAGCTCGACCGCCTCGTCCCACGGAAGCTTGCGGGCGGTTCCGTTCGCGAGGAGCTGCTCGCTGACCGGCCCCATGCAGATGCATGCCTCCAGGGGGATGCTGTCCTCGCACAGGTAGTCATCGCCCTTCTCGAAGATCTTATGGCGGCGGCAGATGCAGTTGCCCACGACCAGCTCGTCTTTGTGTCTCTCGAGCAGCTCGTAGGCGCTGTGGTAGGTGTGGGTGCGATGCTCGCTGGTGATGGGCTCGTTCAGGGTCACGTAAGTTGCGATGTAGGGCTTGTCCTCGTCACGCCTCCGAAGGCCCTGCTTGTTGGTCATCATGCGGACCGGCGGAACGTTGCTCTCCTTGAGAACGCCCCAGAACTCCATGAAGCTGTTGATGATGGCCTTGCGCTTCGGGGTCAGCTCGCCGGCGCAGGAGAACTCGATCCAGCCTGGGAACACGGGAACCATGATGTAGGTCTCGTCGATGCCGGTCGGGATGAGGAAGCTCATCTCGAAGATCTCCGCCCAAACCGTCTCCCAGCCCGCGTCGCCGTCGTCGAAGACGGTGTCGTAGATGGCGCGAAGCTCAGGCAGCGTGTGCGGCTCCTTGCCGACGGCGATCAGGAAGTCGAGCGTCTTCTCGCACATGCCGAGCTCGAAGCATTTGATGACGGGCGGCTTCGGCGGGATTTTCGCATCGCTGATGGAGTTCATGATCTCCAAAAGCTGCAGGACCTTCTCCTCAGGTAGGCTCATTGTTTGACTCTCCTTAGTTTCGGTGCCCTTCGTGGCTTTCCCCATGCAGACATCTTGGGAAGCCGGGCACGGCCTCTTCGCCTAACGTCGGCGCGACGCAACGCGCCTCCTCGCCGCCGACGTATTAGATAGCCTATTACACATTTTTCGATAACCGCTCATCGGGTTTTTTAAAACCTTATATAATTCACAGTGCCTTGACATCCCCGGCTTTAAACCTCCAAACGCGCGCTGGAGCGCTCTGGGTGAAACGAGCGAGCATTGGCATGCGGACCTTGAAGCTTTTAGCGCAAACGTATGC
>CAYZCY010000071.1:0-3506 GCA_964477115.1 uncultured Eggerthellaceae bacterium
GAGCCAAGGCTCAAGGCCGATGCCGAAGGCGTGGCCCGGCATTATGATGAAGCCGCCGGGTACATCAACGCTGCCGGTGAGACCGATGATGTCAAGCAGCGCGTAGCACAGCGGAGTCGCGGAAGCCTGCATGTCGCAGGCCACGCCCCACTGCAGCGTGACGGGCGTATTGTTGCCGATAAAGATTGCCGCCTCCTCAATCAGTGCGGCATCGACGTTGCAGATGCTGGCGGCTTTCTCGGGCGTCCACTCTTCCATGGCAGCTGCAAGCTCATCGAAGCCCTCGCACCAGGTGTCGACGAAGCTGTGGTCAATGAGATCCTCACGGATGAGCACGTTTACGATGGCCATGGCAAGAGCTGCGTCGGTGCCAGGGCGTACGGGCAGCCAGTAGGCTGCTTTCGATGCGATCCAGGTACAGCGCGGGTCGACGACGATTGCCTGAGAACCGCGCTTCATGGCCTCTACGATCCAGTGACCCAAAAAGCCGTCGGCGCTCGATACTACAGGGTTACAACCCCAGATGAGGATGGTGCCAGGCAGCTGCCATTCCTCGTTGTCGTAGCGGTCAGGGTGGGTCTGGGACATGTCGGGGATCATGAAGTCGCCGGCGGTAAGCCCCATGATGGATGCGCGCGGCGTGTAGCAGGAGTCACCTGACAAGAAACCGCTCACATAGTTCGGGGTGCGAAATGCCACGTTTGCCAGCCACGGAATCTGCCAGGTGACGTTGCGGCCGGTACCTGAGTGCACGGAGATACACTGACGGCCGTAGCGCTCGGTGTAGTAGTTAACGCGTTCCTCGATGATGTCGTAGGCCTCATCCCAGCTGATGCGCTCCCACTTGTCGAGTCCGCGATCTTCCTTGGCGCGCTTCATGGGCCATTTCAGACGGCTGTCAAGTTCGAGCGCTTCGGTCATGTTGAGGCAGCGCATGCACAGCGTACCCTGGTTGAATCCGTTGCACGGGTCGCCTTCTACCTTGGCAACTTTGCCGTCCTTCAGGTAGTACAGAACGCCGCAACCGTCATGGCATCCGGGTGCGGTGTAGGCCGTCGTGCGGACGACGGTGTATTCACCCTCCTCCCAGGTGTACCTGTCGTCATGGTACAGGTCGGGGTTGTAGGCATTGCCTTTAAGGTATCCTCCCACGTTGTCTCCTCTCTCTCCTAACAGGGCTTTCTCTTATGAATGCCCCGTTAAACGCAATGTATCAAGCGCTTTTTCGAGAGAAAACCAGTAGTTTCGAACGTTTTGATGCGAAAGCGACAGAACGTTGCAGTAATGTTGAACTTGCGACATTTGGCAGGAAAGTGACTCGGTTAGGCAGGCTTGTCGCATCCGAGTCAAGAAGCGTGATCGGGGGGGATCATGTCGGGTGCCGATAACCAGAGATCGCGGCTTACCGTGAGGCTTATCCGGGAAGCCCTGCTGCGTCTTCTGGAGCAGCAGGATTTTGAGAGGATCACCGTTTCGGCCATATGTGAGGAGGCCGAAATAAACCGCTCGACCTTCTATCGCTATTTCGACAATCAGTTTCAGTTGCTCGATGCAATTGAGCGTGAGCTTATAGAGGAGCTCGAGGCGCACGGCACAGAGGCCAGCTATCTCGATTCGTCCGATGAGGCGCGGCGCCTTGTTTACGAAACTCAGATTGACTTCTTTAGATGCATCGAGGCGCGCATGGACCTGTATCGAGTCCTTGTTACGCGCGTTCACCCAAACATTTTCGAGAAGTCGCATGCCATGCGCGCCGAGGCGATGATGAGGGCTCTTGAGCCCGCATTCGGGCACTCATGTGCGGCTTACGTGGCCGACTATGTTACCGCGGGCGGGCAGAAGGCAGTTGCGGCTTGGATTCGTAAAGGAAGGGAGCGCGAGACGCCCGAGGAGATGGCCGACATAATCCTCGGCATGGTGTATGGCAGCCTTGGGCAGGCTGTTGTCCCGCGCGGAGAAGCTCCGGAAAACCCACCTAAGGCTGGCTAGGCTGCGCAAAGCAAGCCGAGTTCGACTGTTAGCGATTCAGCCTGCTCTTCTGTTTTGTTACAAACTGTCCCATAAACTGTGCTTGCGCTTTCGGTGCCGCTGTTTGCTGGCCTGAATCACTATGTGAAAAACGATGACCCCAATGATTTCTGCCTCAATGAGAGCTGTTGTTATTTGATCTCTTCTGCAGATGGTGCGACTCCCTCAAGACTATTCCTCCCAGCGCTCCTTTGAGTGCGCGAGTTCGTGATATCCCTTGAGCGCGGCAAAGGGCATGAACTGCCGTGCGCGCTGAGCGCTCGGCACTGCTCGGTGGGGTCCGTCTGTCTGGATGCGCCGCTCTATTTCCAAAAGCTTGATGCTTCGGTATTCGCGCTCCTGCGCTGATAAGCCCTCCCAACAATCGAGATGGGGAAGGTGAGCGCTCTCAAAGCCGTCGTCAGGCATGATGGCCTCCCACCTGCTCGTTGCGCTCCCGCGCCGTGGCCTTATCCTTCAGGCTGCTCGCCTTGAGCAGGGCGTTTTTGCCGAACTTCTCCCGAACGGCTGCGACGGTTTTCTGCAGGTCGTGTTCGCGTTCGTAGGCGTCAATGTTATCGAAGAGCGAAGGAGTGATGGCTGACTCGGGCGAGAGGCCGGCAAAGCCGATGTTGACGCGGCGGATGGGTGTGGCGCGTGAGGTGGTTTCGTCGAAGAGCTCCTCGAGGCGTGCTATGAGGTAGCTGCGGGAGTTGGTGTAGCGATCAAGCTTGCGGCTGCCTCCCGAATAGCTGCCCATGTGTCCGCCGTGCGCAGGGCGAAGGCCGTGGCCTCCGTCGAAGAGCTCGGCGTCTTTTCCGCCGTGGGCGCCCCAGACGCCTTCGCTTTCGCTGCGTTTATAGCCCACGTGAAGCGATATGTGATTAGTGGCAAGCCCCTGCTCAACCAGCTCGAGTATGCTTGCTTCGGCCATTTCGCGCATGACCAGACGAGCTTCATCGAAGCTGTAGTCGCAGGGGAGCACCTGGCCGTTGACGAGGGACTTGCCTTCGGGCACGTAGGACTGGATTTCTGCGATGGTGCAGGGTTCTTGCCCCCAGGCGTGGTCGATCAGGTACTCGGCGTTTTTGCCGAACTCGCGGTAGAGGGTGGCAGGCTCCATGGCCGCAACGCCCGCGAGGTCGCGCACGCCGTATTTTGCCAGCCGCCGCGCTGTACCCGGGCCGATCTGCCATATGTCGGTGATGGGCGTATGGAACCAGATGTCGCGCATGAAGAGGCAATCATCCAGGTAGCCGATGTTGTCGGCCGCATGCTTTGCGCCGATGTCAAGTGCCACCTTTGCCAGGAAGAGGTTGGTGCCAACACCCGCCGTGGCGCAGATGCCGGTCTCGTCGAGCACGGCCTGCATGAGCATTCTGGCAAAGCCGCGGGGGTCGGTGTCGTAGAGCGACAGGTAGGGTGTGGCTTCGATGAAACATTCGTCGATCGAGTAAACGTGAACGTCTTCGGGGGATACGTAGCGCAGGTAGATGGCG
>CAYZCY010000072.1:0-3491 GCA_964477115.1 uncultured Eggerthellaceae bacterium
CGGCATGGACGCTGAGCTGGCCAAGTACAGCCGTCATAGCGCCAGCGCCTCCGACAACCCCTATTCGCGCAGGTATGCCAAGGACTCCTACGCAGCCGAGTCACGCAAGAGGTCCAAGCATCGTCGCGTCATCAAGATCGTCCTCATTGCCGCGCTGGTTGTTTTTTTGGCTATGGGCGCTGCGGCCTGTGCCTTCCTATACAAGGTGCAGAGCAACATGCAGCAGGGTCTTGATACCGAGCTTCTCACCGTGCTTGACCCGACTGTTGGCGGAGAGCCCTTCTACATGCTGCTCATGGGTGTTGACGGCTCATATGAACGCGGCGCCGAAGAGCAGAACGACAATACGGGAACTCGCTCTGACAGCATGATTCTCGCGCGCATCGACCCCGAAGAAAAGCAGGTCACCATGATTTCGCTGGCGCGCGACACCATGGTCGACATGGGCAAATACGGTACGCAGAAGCTCAACGCCGCGCATGCCTACGGTGGCCCGGCTTATGCGGTGCAGGTGGTTGAGGATTTGGCTGGCGTGTCGATTTCGCATTACGCCGAGATAAACTTCGACGCCTTCAAGGCTATGGTCGATGCTCTTGGCGGCATCACGGTTGACGTGCCGATTGAAATTGACGACCCCAACGTCGAGGCTTATGTTCCCGCTGGCGTGCAGAGGCTCGATGGCGCGCAGGCGCTTTCGCTGTGTCGCAGTCGCCATGCTTATGACGACTACGGCGCAGGCGATATGTTCCGTTCCGCCAACCAGCGCTTAGTGCTTGGCGCCATCATGGAAGAGGTCCTTTCCGCCGACGCTGTTACCCTGGTGCGCACCGTTGAGTCGCTTTCGGAGTACGTGGTAACCGATATGAGCGTGACCGAAATCCTGAGTTTGGCCGTGGGAATGGCTGGCATGGATGTGGACTCCAGCTTCTATACGGCTCAAATGCCCACTACCTCGGCCTATATCGACGGCTTGTGGTGGGAGCAGGTTATCCAAAGTGAATGGGACACCATGATGGATCGCGTTGATCAGGGCTTGCCCCCTTATGAGGAAGACGTGGTTCACGAAGAGACGGGCACGGTTCTTGCCACTTCAGGCAACGGCAGTCAAACCGAGTCATCCGATTCCAGCGAGTCGGTGCAGCGTTCCGGCACGGTCACGGTGAAGAACGGCAACGGCAAGGCTGGTGTGGGCGAGGAGGCCGTAAGCCGCGTGACGCCGCTTGGCTACACCGCCACGGCCAGCAACGCGAACAACTTCAACTACCAGAAGACCGTGGTCGTTTATGCTGACTCAAGCCAGAAGGCGGCGGCCGAGGAGATCGTCGAGGCTCTTGGCGTGGGCACCGCCGTGAAAAACGACGGCAGCTATCTGTACGAGGGCGACTTCCTCGTGCTGATCGGCGCGGATTGGAAGTGACGTGAAGGTAAGCATTGTAGCTGTCGGAAAGCTTAAGGAGAAGTTCTGGGCTGACGCATGCGCCGAGTACCTCAAGCGGCTTTCCGGTTACGCGAAGGTAAGCGTGAAGGAGATCGCTGACGTAGACCCCGCGCGTGCTGGCGGCATCGAGGCCGCGCGTACGAAGGAGGGCGCCGCCATCCTGGCAGCGCTGCCTGCGAGCTCTCATGTGATTCTGATGGCCATCGAGGGCAAGCAGCGCTCGAGCGAGCAATTCTCCCGTCACATCGATCAGCTGTGCTTGTCGGGCAAAAGCGACATCGCCTTCGTCATAGGAGGATCCGACGGTGTGGATGAAGCGGTGTACGCCCGTGCGAACGAAACCTTCTCCTTCGGGCCCATCACCTTGCCGCACAACCTGGCGCGCGTGGTGCTGCTTGAGCAGCTGTACCGCGCCGTGAAGATATCCCGCGGCGAGCCGTATCATAAATAGGAGGATTCACTATGCGCATGATTTCGTGGAATGTGAACGGCTTGCGCGCCGTTTTGAAGAAGGACTTCCTCGACATATTCGCCAGCTTTGATGCCGATGTTTTCGCCTTGCAGGAAACCAAACTGCAGGAGGGTCAGGTCGAACTCGACCTGCCGGGTTACCGTCAGTATTGGAGCTATGCGCAGAAGAAGGGTTATTCGGGTACGGCGGTGTTTTCCAAGGTGGAGCCGAAGTGCGTGATCCACGGCGTGGGTAGCGACTACCTGGATACCGAGGGACGAGTGGTGGCGCTTGAGTTCGACGACTTCTGGTTTGTGTGCGTGTACACGCCCAACGCTCAGGACGGATTGAAGCGCATCGACCATCGCATGGAGTGGGAGGACGCCTTCCGCGATTTCTGCAAGGGGCTTGAGGCCGGTGTGCTACCCGCGGGCGTTCCCGTGGAGCGCGCGGGGTCGGCGGCCGGCGTGGGCGATGAGCGCGTGCCTTGGGAGGAGCTGCCGCTGACGCAGCCGGGGGAGACGGCTGATCCCAAACCCGTGGTTTTGTGCGGTGACCTGAACGTGGCGCACAAGGAGATCGATCTGAAAAACCCAGGTCCCAACAGGGGAAACGCCGGTTTCTCCGATGAGGAGCGCGGCAAGTTCGGGCAGCTTTTGGAGGCTGGCTTCATTGACACCTTCCGCAGCCTGTACCCCGATCTTGAGGGCGCGTATTCCTGGTGGAGCTACCGCGGCAACGCCCGCGCGCGCAACACGGGGTGGCGCATCGACTACTTTTTGGTGAGCGAGGCGCTGCGCGATCGCATTGAGTCGGCGAGCATTTACAGCGAGGTGTTTGGCAGCGACCACTGCCCGGTTGGCCTCACGCTGCGTTAGCGGCGCCTGTCCGGCAGCGTGACCGGTCGCCTTCTCGGGCACCTTGCGCCCCTCGACGGCGTGCGCACGATCGGGCATAAACGGCGCGCTCACCTTCTCCACTATGCAATAATGTGGGCATCATTTCCGAAGGACTGGTGATTCATGGATACCAAGAAAATCGAAGAGGGCGTACGCCTGATTCTCGAGGGCATCGGCGAGGATCCCGATCGCGAGGGGCTGCTGAAGACGCCCGCGCGCGTGGCTCGTATGTACGAGGAAGTGTTTGCCGGCATGACCGAGGATCCGGCGAAGCATTTCGAGACCACCTTTGACGAGGGTCACCGCGAGATGGTCATCGTGAGCGATATCCCGTTCTACTCGATGTGCGAGCATCACCTGGTGCCGTTTTTTGGGCTTGCGCACGTGGCTTACATTCCTTCGGAAGACGGGCGTGTGTGCGGTCTGTCAAAGCTCGCACGTTTGGTTGACGCCTTTGCGCGTCGTCCGCAGGTGCAGGAGCGTCTGACCACGCAGGTTGCCGAGACGCTGATGGCCGAGCTCAAGCCGCAGGGTGTGCTGGTGGTCATGGAGGCCGAGCACATGTGCATGACCATGCGCGGCGTGAAGAAGCCCGGTTCGAAGACCACCACCAGTGCGGTGCGCGGCGCCTTTGAGCATCATGACGCGACGCGTGCTGAGGCTCTTGCGCTAATATCGGCCGCGAAACGCTAGATCGGCTTGA
>CAYZCY010000073.1:0-1315 GCA_964477115.1 uncultured Eggerthellaceae bacterium
CCAAAGTGTTGCCGATGTGCGTTTGAGCGACTTTTTGGTGAGGCCTGCTGCTGCAAAAGGGCAGGTGGAGCGTGAGGAGGCCGAGCGAAGGGCTGCCGAGGAGAAACGGTCTGCGCAGCAGGGTTCTACTGGAAACACTGGCAGCTTTGCGGGGTTTACTGGCAATGGAGCGACTGCTGGGCAAGGTTCTTCCTCGGAGTATTGGATGAGCGGCTTTGAGGGCGGCGGTGCGTTCGACGTGCCCGAGGAGCTTGAAGAACCAGCTGATCCCACGCGTTTTTCTATGAGCGCTAAGTTGGATGTGACGCGCGTGAATCGTGATCTGCGCATGATTATGGATGAGGTAGTTTCCAACTTGCAGCAAGTAGATGGTGCCCGAGTGGAGTTAAAGTTCGAGGTCGAGGTGCATGCGCCAGGGGGCTTTTCCGTGCCTGTGGTGCGAGCTGTATCCGAGAACTGCACCACCCTGCGCATAGATGACTACTGGTTTGGGGATTAGGCCCGCGTTTCCTGCCGCTCGAAATACCGCTTGCTATAAGGAGGTCGACGGTTGCCCGCGTCTGTTCCGCTGGGCAACGCCGTCGTTTGTTTACCGAAAGGCCGTTTTGCTAGTGCTTACGGCCTTTCAGTTTCTGGCGCAGCCTACGCGTCACTCTGTATCGGATGCGCGATCGCCTTTAGTCGGATGGTGCACAAGTTGCTATTTGATAAGTGGCTGAGCTCTTGTCTCGTCTTTGTTGGCACACCTAGTAATGCCGATTCAACGCTCTCCTGCGCGTACCTTCTGCATGCTTTCAGGAACGCGTTTAACTCCTCTGGGCGCGTGTTGTTTTGGTAGCTGTACAAAAACACAGTTGAGATCTACGGGTCTGGCGGAAATGCCGTTGAGCCCTAGAAAAACGAGGGGTTAGGCTTGATGAGGGGAGGCTCGCGTTTGAGGGGTTCTCCGGTTCCCCAGCATATCCGCAGGTCAAAGCCTTATTTATGTTTTAGAAGAATTATTGAAAGAAGAGTAAATCATCCGATGCGCAAAAAGGCGTAGGGCTCCTAGCTTTTTTGTACAAAAGTCGCTTATCCAGCGTGATTTCTTAGGTTTCAACGCGGTTTTTGTGCCGGAACAGGCTCTCGTGGCCTTCTTAACCAGCTGCGTTTAGGAGCGAAAGGCGTTTCTGTGCAAAGACATGGCTTTGGCTGACCTGTTTGACCACGACCGATGGGCAGACATAGGGGTCGACGCCGTATCCGTACAGGATCCTACCTCTGACCCATGTGTTAGGCCGCTAAGGGATAACGCAGGCGACTGCGCGCGACTACG
>CAYZCY010000073.1:1415-3095 GCA_964477115.1 uncultured Eggerthellaceae bacterium
CCAGGACCCACAAGCGCTCCCAGCAAAGTAAGCCGTGAATTCGAAAGATTTACGGGTATCATAGAAAAGTTAGTTATTTGTCACTTAATTGCAAGGGAGCCCCATGGGATTCTTTGACCGAATTAGCGAGGGTCTGTCTCGTTCGCGCCTTAAGTTCAAGGAGCAGATGAACGTTCTGCTCGATCGTGGACCCGACCTTGACGATGAGTTTTGGGAGGGTCTCGAGGAGGCTCTTATCCTGAGCGACATCGGTGGTTCTGCGGCATATGAAATCGTCGAGAACTTGCAGGACCAGGCAAAGCGCAAGGCACTGCCCGATGCGTACGCGGTGTTCGATATGCTCAACGACCAGATCGCAGATACTTTTACCTCCGGTGGGGAAGAGATCCTTGGGGGAGAGCCAGCGCTCGTTTTGTTCGTGGGTATTAACGGCACGGGCAAGACTACCACGGTAGGCAAGATTGCCAAGGAGGCAACCGACGCGGGTCGAAAGGTCATTCTGGGTTCTGCTGACACCTTCCGCGCTGCAGCTATCGAGCAGCTTGAGGTGTGGTCTAAGCGCGCGAACGTGGAGATGGTTACGCGCGAGCGCGGAAGTGACCCCGCAAGCGTATGCTATGCCACTATTGAGCGTGCTGAAGAGGTGGGTTCGGATCTCGTGCTTATCGATACGGCGGGCCGACTCCATACCTCTGCTGACCTCATGCGCGAGCTTGAAAAGGTGGTCGCCGTTGTTCGCAAGCGCTCTCATTTACCTGTGTACACCGTGCTCGTCATCGACGCTACCACGGGTCAGAACGGGCTGCAGCAGGCTCGTGAGTTCAACAAGGCCCTCAAGCTTGACGCGCTTATCATCACCAAGCTTGACGGTACGGCAAAGGGCGGTATTGCCCTTGCGGTCAGCCATGAACTCGGCCTGCCCATTATCAAGATCGGTGTTGGCGAAGGCATTGATGACCTCAAGGACTTCGACGCCCACGACTTCGCGCGCGGTTTTGTCGGCGAGCTCGACGACCGTGCCGAATAAGCCCTCTTTATACCAAGGAGCAAGGTAATGCTTGAAAACCTTTCCAATCGACTTCAGGGGATATTCTCCGGTCTTAAATCTAAAGGCCGTTTGACTGAAAACGACATCAACGACGCAATGCGCGAGATTCGCCTTGCGCTGCTTGAGGCTGACGTCAACTTCAAGGTGGTCAAGGCCTTCGTCAAGCGAACCAAGGAGCGCTGCCTAGAGGCCGAGGTTCTCGATTCCCTCACGCCCGCTCAAAACGTCATCAAAGTGGTTCTTGATGAGCTGACCGGCCTTCTCGGCCGTACTGATTCCAAGTTGATTCTTTCGAGCCGCGTCCCCAACGTCATCATGCTCGTTGGTCTTCAGGGTTCCGGTAAGACTACCGCGGCGGCTAAGCTTGCGTATCGACTGAAGCAGCAAAACCATTCGCCCCTGCTTGTAGCCTGCGACGTGTACCGTCCTGCTGCAGCCGATCAGCTCCAGACTCTTGGTGGCGAAATTGGCGTGCGCGTTTATCGTGGCGACGGGCAGGACCCGGTGAAGATCGCCAAGGAAGGCGTGCAGGATGCCATTGACCATCTTCGCGATGTGGTCATCATTGACACCGCGGGCCGTTTGCACGTCGATGAGGAAATGATGGACGAGGCCGCAGCCATCAAGGCGGC
>CAYZCY010000074.1:0-2963 GCA_964477115.1 uncultured Eggerthellaceae bacterium
GGCCTATATCCGCATGAGCGGGGTAGGAGAGGGATCCTAAGGGTTCTGAAGGCATCGCATTAGGCCTGTTCGCAAAACCATCCTTAAAGATGCGATGAGTTTGACGGGTATATGGAGATAAAAGCCCAGATCAGGTGACTCAAATGCGTCACAAAATGGGTGCGAGTTAAGTTAACCGGGGAGCCGTCCAAGAATCTGCGCTAGACGCAGGAAGAGAACCTTTCGATATCCTATGGGTGTCGAAGCCAAGAAAAGAAAGGTTCTCCAATGACGGATTCTATCATCATGGAAAGGGTCGCGGACGCCGCGGCCGACTGCTTCTACGCGGAGCTCGCCAAAACCGAGGACTTCCGGGCCTTCGAGGCGCTGGTCGCGGCCGACATGCGCACGATGGCCGCCGGGGCGATGAGGCGCTGCATCGAGCGGTTCGACGCCGACCTCGTCGAAGCCGCGCCGAGGGGCTGGTCCGTGCACGAGCGCGCGAGCCGCACCGTGATAACCCTCGTTGGCGCCGTGACCTTCGAACGCACCGTGTTCCTGGACGAGTTCGGGCGCAGGAGGGCGCTTGCCGACGAGCTTCTGGGCATACCCCCGCGCGCGCGGCTCTCGCCCTGCAGCTTCCTGTGGATAGCGTCGCACGCCGCCGAGCTCTCCTACCGGAAGACGGCGGCCGAGTTCGAGGCGCTCACGTCGGCGCGCATCAGCCATGTCACCGTCATGAGCGTCGTGCACCGCGAGGGCGCCCTGCTCAGGGAGAGCGGCGCCGAGTTCGCCCGCGACGGCATGCGGGTGAGCCAGCACGAGCTGTTCCTGGAATCCGACGGGCTGTGGGTCCACCTGCAGGAGCACGATCACAGGAAGGCGGCCCTTCCGCGCTTCCTGTACGAGCAGGCCAAAAAGACCAAGTCCTTCGAGCTCAAGATCGCCGCGCTCTACGCGGGCAAGGCGAAGGTTGCGCCCGGCCGCTACGAGCGCGGCGGGCTGTGCCTGACCTGCGCCGACGCGGATGCCGGGGCCTTCTGGGAGCGCGCCTGGCGGATGCTTTGCGAGAACTACGAGGAGGATGACATCGAGCGCATAGCCGTCGGCGGCGACGGCGCCGAGTGGTGCGGCCCGGAGCGCGTCGAGTCGATGGCGCCCGAGGGCTGCTCGGTGGACTTCACGCTCGACCTCTTCCACGTGATGCAGAAGATAACGCGCGCGTTCCCGGACGAGGGGTCGGCGAAGAGGGAGTGGGCGGTCAACCTCGCCGTGCGCGGCAAGGGCCTGCAGCTGGCGCGCATGTGCGAGCGCGTCGCGGAGAGGTCGAAGCCGGGGAAGGCGCGGGACAGGATCCGCGACCTGGCATCCTACGCCGCCAACCACGCATCCGGCATGCGCCCGCCGAGACGCGAGCTCGGGACGATGGAGGGCACCAACGCCCACGTCGGCGCAGCGAGGCTCAAGGGCCAGGGGAGGTCCTGGTCCCGCAGGGGCGCGGAGTCGATGTGCCTGATCAGGTGCGCGCTCGCGACGGGCCGGCCGCTGCTGGCGCCGACGGCCTCGCCGTGGTTCACGGAAGGCCAGCGCAAGGCCGCGGAGTCGTCACTGCCGAAAAGCGTCGCCCAGGTTGCCGACTCGTCGGGCTCGGGCTGGGAGCCGCCGTTCCGCCCGCATCCGCTGACCAAGAGCGTGGCGATTCCCCTCGCGTACCGAAGCTAGAGCCGCTCGTGTTATCATCGGAACGTCAAAGCAAGCGGCGTTCTCCTCCCGTCAGACGCGCTGATTCCGAAGAGGCTCATGCAGGCTTCTTCCCGCAAAACTTAACTCGCACCAAAATGGGGCGTTTTTGAGGTGAACCGGCGATGGTTGGTATACTGGAGAATGCGACTCTCAAAATTCACTTAAAGCGGAGTTGTGTTGAAGCCGGTAGAGGCGAACCATCTGGTTTAGCTGAAGGGTACTTTGCTTTCGAGAGAATCTTATTCCTTGTATTCGGTGAACTCCGCAAAACGATTTATCGGCTCCCACGTGTTTCTCTGGCAACGGGGCATCTCTCCTGGCCTTCTAACTGGCTCGATAGGTTTCGGGAACTCTACGAGGTAGGCCGTTACGGAGCAGGCAGTATGGTCGTCGTTCCATTCTTCACCATAGTAGGAAAAGACCACGACGGAGGTTTTCCCAGTCGCGCGATCGAGTATCTCCGAGGGTGCAAGCGCTCCGCAGAAGACAACCGGCGACAGTTCAAACTCTTCTGTTTCCCCGGTTGAGAAGAATTCTTCCAAGAGCAGGCTTAGCGAGGCGTCACCATCCTGCCGGGTGTTCAGAAAGCAAAGCCTCTTTTCCTTTGAAACCCCACGCATGCACCTTGGCAGCAAGCCGAACTGCGCGACGAAAAACCAGGCCATCGCGTAGTGAATCGAGAAGGAGCTGCTGCTCTTCGTCAGGATATGCCTGGCATACTTCACCAGGTTCTCTTCCTCAAGATCTTCCTTTGTCATCGAGAACGTTACGGTTGAGATGACAGGCCTTTGCTCGAGGAATCGCTTGAGCGGTTTATACATATCCTCGTATTCGGGCTCTAAGTAGTGGCGCCCGATCTGGTTCGCCCAGAAGCCGTCTCCGTCAAATATGGAGGAAATCAACGGCTCCAGTTCTTTCTACGAAGCGGCCGGCTCCACTGGGATGAACACTGCACGTATTTGCTCATATGCGGCCGTCGATCTCGACTCGCGTCCCATGAGGCCTCCTCATCGTCTGGGGCTTCTTGCTTATGAGTATACGCTGTTTGCAAGCAGGCAAGCGTTAACCACGAGCTGTAAATTTGTAGCCTAACCTCTAACTGTTTCTATCAGTGTATGGGTGTTTTGAGGTGCTGTAGGCTGGAATCGGGCTGCGGGCCGTAGGGGAAAGGTTCTTTCTATGACCCTTGTCGCACGTGCTCAAGTTGCCTTCGCCTACTGAAGCAGAAGCACGTCATCCCG
>CAYZCY010000075.1:0-2804 GCA_964477115.1 uncultured Eggerthellaceae bacterium
GAGGCCCGAGCCCGCTTCCTTCTCACGCGCGGCACTCTGTGCATAAAGGGTCTCCGAATGAGGCTGTGGTAACATATCCTCAACATCAGGAAAGGGGAGTCAATGGAAAAAATATCCAAGTCTTTGGAGGATTATCTCGAGGCTATGGTTGAGCTGGGAGCTACGGTTGAAAGTCCCATTCGTTCCGTTGACGTTGCCGCCAAGATGGGTGTTTCGAAAGCTTCCGTCAACAAGGCGATGGCCGTTCTGAAGGAGCACGGCTTTGCCGAGCAGCCCTACTATGGCGACATCACCCTGACCGAAGCCGGCTACGAATACGGCATGGCGGTGCTCGAGCGCCATAACATGCTCTACACCTTCCTCACCAAGGCCTTAGGCATTCCAGAGGACCGCGCTGACGAGGAAGCATGCCTTATGGAGCATGCCATCAGTGACGAATCATTTGAAAAATGGTTTGAATTTGTGCGAAAACTCAACCTCTAGCTAACGTGTTTTGCATCAGCGCCCTTGTGCTGTGCTATCCTAAACACGCCTTTGCATAAACACACTACTTAAACCAATCACATGCAGGAAAGAGGCGCAGTTTCCTTTGAGCCGTCAGGCACACATCGTTTCATTTGATGATGCGAAGCGCAATAGCGCTCATCGCGGTGCGTCCTCGTATGCGCATGATGAGCAGCAGGGCAGTGCGCGTTGCGCACGTGGGGGCGCTGGTAGAAGCGCCGCTAGCTCCGCACGCAGGGCTGCCGGTGACAACAACCCGCGCAGCGCGGCTGCGAAATACCGCTCCCAAGCCGCAAAGCGCTCATCTTCCGCAACCTTGTTTGCCGACGAAGACTTCTATGCGTCGCTCAACTTTGCCGACGATTTCGGTGCAAGCCGCACGGGCTTTGCTTCCGACTCGTATGGGCAGGCTTGCGGCACCTCGCGGGGGGCGGGATGCGCTTCCTCCTCTTATGCGCGCAGCTCCCGCGACGAGGACGTCTTTGCACGCGAATCCCGCACGAGCTCCGATCTCGAGGCGCGTTTCGGCAAAGCGGCTGATGACGAGGAGTTCGACGTCGAAGAGGCCAACGCCAAGCTCAACCCCATCTCTCGCATGAAGATGCGCCTCGCCAAGACCAAGCGCACAAAGGCTAAGGCCAAGGCCGGCAAGGAATTTGCGCGCCGTTATGGGGACAGCGGTTCGTCTGCCGCGAGCGCCGGTCCGCGAGCTGCCGTGTACAAGGGCGAAATGGGCTCGCAGCACAAGCGCGCCACCCGCATGCAGGGTGATTCGGCTGTATCGCAGGGTTCGGGTTCGTCTGCGAAGGTCGGCCGTCCCAAGCGCAAGATCACGTCTTCGCGTTGGTTCATCGCCAGCTGCGGCCTTGCGGCGTGCATCGCGTTTTGCTGCGTGTTCCTCTACACGCCCGCCCAGCAGTACTACCAGGAAATGCGTGAGCGCGATCGCCTGGAGCTCGAGTACCAGGCCATCGTCGAACGCAACGAGATGCTTCAGCAGTCGGTGAACTACCTGTCGACCGATGCCGGCGTCGAGGATCAAGCGCGTGCTGATTTTGGTTGGATTAGCGAAGGCGAGCGTGCCGTGAGCGTGACGGGCATCACCGTTGACGAAGAGCTGAACTTCACGGCCAATATCGTGTCGAGCGATATCAAGCCGCCCGATACCTGGTATTCGGACTTCCTCGACCCCATTTTCGGCGTATCCTAGGCGAAGAGCTGTCCATCCCGTCATTCGAGGGGGTTTCTATGACTGACGGCCGTTATGTTGCCATCGATATCGGCACAGTGACCTGTCGCATGCTTATCGCAGACGTGATCGATGGGCGTGTGCGCGAGCTTGCCAAGGAATACGCTATCGTCAACCTGGGCGAGGGTGTCGATGCTACGGGTCTGCTTTCCGAGGCGGCTATGCAGCGCGTGTCTGCAGTGCTCGAGCGCTACCTTGAGGTGCGGAAGCGCTTCGATACACCGGAAAACCCCATCCTGAAAACCGTGACCGTTGCCACGTCTGCCTCCCGCGACGCGGCTAACGCCCATGAATTTGCCGCCATGCTGGCAGATCATGGCCTCGAGCTGGCCGTCATTCCCGGTTCGCGCGAGGCTGCCCTGTCATATGCGGGCGCCTCGAGCGACTTTGCCGGCGAGCCCATTACCGTGGTGGATATTGGCGGGGGATCGACCGAGGTCATTGTTGGGGTGGCGGGTGCTGATCCGCTGCTTGCCCATTCCTTCAACGTGGGTTGCCGCCGCGTGACGGAGCGTTTTTTGTATGCCGATCCGCCTGATGATGCTGAGTTGGCCGAGGCCTGCGCTTGGATCAAATCAGAAATGGCTTGGCTTTTCGAAGAGGTGCGCGTCAAGGGCCTGGAGCTCGGTCGCATCGTGGCTGTTGCGGGCACGGCAACGAGCGTGGTCAGCATGCGCGAGAAGATGGTCGAATACGACTCGAGCCGCGTTCACGGTGCGAAGGTCACGCTTGACGAGTTGGCGGAGATCACCGATATGCTGTGCGAGAAAAGCCTGGTCGAGCGCGAACGGGTGGTGGGTTTGGACCCCAAGCGTGCGCCCGTAATTGTGGCGGGCATGCTGATACTGCAGGAGCTATTAGACCTTGCCGGCGCCGATGGGTTTACGGCAAGCGAGTCGGATATCCTTCAGGGAATTGTGCTCGACGCTGCCAGGTAGGGTGCTCGCGCGCGGATGGTCGCGAGGTTGAGGGCGGATGATCGCGAGGATGAGGGCGGAGGGAAAACCACGTCGCTAGTCCTCGCTGCATAACGAGTTAGTCAGATGCAGCT
>CAYZCY010000076.1:0-2693 GCA_964477115.1 uncultured Eggerthellaceae bacterium
CAGACCCGTGTTGATGAAATTGAACTGGTTGGTCAGCGTATAGGTGTAGGTGAACATCATCACCAAGGTGCCCGGCGTGATGCCAAACCACGCATTGCCGCCAGCAATGAACACCGCCACCACGCTCATAATGACCACCGTGATAGCAGCGGTGGAAATACCGCGCGCCAACGATGCCAGCATGCGCTTGGAATCGCGCGCGACCACTTCCTTGTTCGCAGCGTCGAACAGGCTGCGCTCGTAATCCTCGCGACCGTAGGTCTTCACCGCCAAAATGTTGGTTACCGCATCGGACAGCTCACCCGAAAGCTGGTTTTGCGCATTGGCAGCCTTTTCGTTCAGATGCAGAATGCGGCGGTACATGACGTAGGACACGGTGGCATAGCACACCAGCAAAACCATGAGCACGCCGACGTATTCGGGTACCACCGGGGCCAGAATCGCGCAGGTGAAAAACACCGAGCAGCACACCGGCAAAAACGGGAAGACGATGTTTTCCACCAACTGGTTGTAGGCGCTCATAAACTTGGTCGTCTGCGAAACCAAGGTTCCGCCGAAGCGGTTCGAGTGGAAGCTCATCGACTGGTTGGACAGAGCGTCGAAGGCCATAGTGGCCAGGTCGTAGTTGACCGCAATCTCCAAACGCCACAGGGCAAAGTCCTGCAACTTGCTGCAGCTTTGGCCAAGCAGGTTGATCAAGACCATCGCGATAACGAAGGGGCCAAAGACCTCAAACACCTGATCAGCAGGCACTGGGCCGGCGCTCACGCGGTCGACGATCTTGCTCATCACGTAAGGGTTGCCGTAGGTAAGAAAACCCGAAAAGCCAATGGTCGACCCGATGACCAGCGCAAACAGGCCAAAATGCTTCTTCGTGGCAAGCCAGTAATAGTGAAGCGTACGCTTCGTTGTGCTCACCTTCGCCATGTTACCCCCGATTGCTAGTCCCAAAATCTTTCAGCGACTTAGTAAACCACCATTCTAGCTAATCCCGATCGCGCGGTGTCATCCAGCAACCAGCCGTGTGCGAAGGGGACACCCCTCTGACAACTTAGCTCTTCCACCAAAAACTGTGTATGAAGACTCTGCTCTTTATTTTGTTAGTTATAAACCGAAGTCGAAAAGCGATTTTGAGCAATTAGGCGCAGAACTCGCAAGTCTCAAATCCCGGCTCAACGTCATCTCCGCAGCTTACGCAGCGCCCGAGCGAACGGCGGATGCTCCCCAAAATGGGAGAGCCCCATGCGAAGGCAAGCGAGAGATCGCCGTCATCGCAGTCGCTGAAATCGATCCCGCAATTTAAGCGCTCCAAAGCCCAGCAGTCTGCGAACGCAAAACCTATGTCGTCAATCGACTGGAAGCTTGTCGGCAGAGTGACCACGCGCAAAGAGTTGCATCCGTCAAACGCCCCATAGCCAAGCAGCCACACCCCTTCGGGTATGACGATCGACTTAAGCCACGAGCAATCCTCGAACGCGTAATCCTCTATTTCGACCAACGAAGGCGGCAGCACGATCGACTCTATGTCCGCACCAGAAAACGCCTCTTCGCCAATGACCCGAACGCCGTCCGGAACGCGCACCCGCTTATCTTCCCCAGAGTACTCAAGAAGCACATCGCCCTTGATGGTGAAGCCTTCGGAGCTCGTCCACTCGAGATCTGCGGGGATCACCTTATCCCACACAAAGACCGTCGTGCTACCGCAATACGCGCACCGGCCTCGCCCATCGCCCGTCAACAGGTCGATCGGCGCGCCGCAGCACGGGCAATTGCACAGACTGTCATGCGAACCAGCATGAGAGCTACGGCCTACCGCGCCATTCCCCATTGCACCGCCGATCGTTGCACCATTGCCCACTGCACCGCTACCTGCCGCGCTGATGCCCATCGCTCCGCCGCCCACTATGTCGCCAACTATCGCATTGTTGCCCATCACGCCACCCCTTTACGCTTGCGCTTGCTTTTACTCAAGCATAGGGATCCGCCCAACAGCATGAGAGCCATAAGCGGTACAGGAAACACTTATTTCAAACAAATGTTTGCATTTAAGAAAGCAGCTCGATCCAACCATGGCTCGCATGCGAGGGAAAGGTCCCCGCAGACACGGCATCGACTCCCACGGCATCGACTCCCACGGCTCCGCCTTAGCCAAAACTTAGCCGCTCCTTGTCAACCCGGCCCAAGAATTGGGGCGCAGCTCAAACGCATCACACCAAGGGCGGTTCCTGTACGGAAATGGCCTCGAGTCCTAAATGCACCTGGTCAAGAAGGCCCCCTCGAGGTCAAATCTGAACAAAAACAGCGTTGAGATCTAGAAAAACTCACTGGATGAGCGACTTGTGAGCGGAAACCGCTAGGAGTCCTAGGCCTTTTTGCGCATCGGACGATCTAATTATCTTTTAAGAATCCTTATAAAAATAAAACAAGGCTCTGACCTGGGCAAACACCAGAGCATCGAAGAACCATTCGACCGCGAGTCACCCCTTATCCACCCGAACCCCTCGGATTTGTAGGGCTCAACGGCTTTTCCGCCAGGCTCGTAGATCTCAACGGCATTTCTGTACACCAGCAGACGGCGCGGGTGCTGACCCATGGGACTCAACGGCATTTTTGTACGCGCGCGGAAGGTGCAGGCTTGCACCGCCCGCGGCCACGCACGCCCGCGTGCCACACGCCCTCCCGCACGCGCGCCA
>CAYZCY010000077.1:0-2395 GCA_964477115.1 uncultured Eggerthellaceae bacterium
CTTGCGGAATCAGATCGTCGTAACGAAGCTCGTCAATCTGATCGTTTTGCGGAGCCTGATCGTTGTTGCGCTCGTCTTCTCGACCATCGCGAGAAGCGGGGTCGTGGTCTTGCTCGGCAGAAGGCTCGCCGCCGTAGCGCTGCTCAAGGATGCTGTATTGCGCATGCAGCACGTCCGTCTCGTTCGTGCTCTTGTAGTGGAGGGTGTAAACGCCGTCTTCGTCGTGCGTGAGTGCGAAGTCGATGCCAGCGCGCTTCAACTCTTTCTTGAAGAGCATGGCGTCTTCCCACATGCCGATCTCGATGGATTTGAGAGTGGCGCCTCGGTCTTCATGTCGGCGAAGTTTTTTCAAGCTCTGATAGCCATGCTTGAGCTTGCCGCCGCTGTTTTGCATCATTTGCTTACGCCAGCGAAAGAACATGCTGGTCTTCACGATATCAACGACGCCGCCCATGACAGCCTTTATGCTGCCCGTGACAGCACTCCATGCGCGTTGGATAGCATCTAAGATGACAGCAATTGTCGAGGCACCGGGATCTTCGCCAGCCATGTGAGCCTCCTCTTCCAGACGTTGTTATCTGGATGAGTTATGGGCAAATAGGCTTCAGCCCTAACTGATGCGACAGAACTAGGCGCGGTTCAATGCAAAGGAATATGCCGGACGCGGCGTTTGGTGGAATTCCGTCAATTCGATGCCGCAATATATGATGCGCCTAACCGATACGGCAAGATGTAATACCCTTAAATAGAGAGGATAGTATGCTACCCTCAGCCATCGGTAGTATCTCGCCGATGGCTTAAAAGCATGAGGAAATCTCGAGCTTGATTGAGCAATTACCTGCAAGAGTTAGATACGGACTAGTGGTGACACATATCGACCGAAAGGAATCAGCCATGCCTGAGGGCAAGGAGGAGGGCAAGCGCCTCTCCTATAAATTCCGACTCTACCCCACCCCTGAGCAGGAACGCTACTTTAGCGTCAATTTCGGATGCGTCCGGTTCGTCTACAACCACTTCCTCGATGCACGTATTAAGGCGTATGAGGCCACGAAGGAGACGCTCTGCAACGGCGCCCCTAATCCAAGCTACGACCCTTCGGCCAAACCGCTGTCGTTCTACGATACGAGCAAGGCGCTCACGCAGCTGAAGAAGGAGACCGTCGATGAGGACGGCCATCGTTGGCTCTACGACGCCGACGCCACGGCGCTCGTGTACGCGCTCCGAAACCTGGATAAGGCGTACCAGAACTTCTTCCGCCGCGTCAAACAGGGAGGGAACCCCGGCTTCCCGAAGTTCAAGTCACGCCAATCTGGTCAGTCCTTCACTGTTGGAAGCTGCAAGATTCCTAATGGCTCTCACGTGGTTTTGCCGAAGATCGGCACCGTAAAAGCAAAGGTCAAGCGCGAGGTCAAGGGCGAGATTGTGAGCGCGACCATCAGCAGGAACGCCGCCGGCCAGTACCACGTCTCCGTGAACGTCAAGGAGGCCCATATCGCGCCGCTTCCCGCCAGCGATAACGCCGTCGGTATAACGATGGGCATCCAGAAATGGGTCACCACCAGCGATGGCGAGGTATTCGACTACCCCGCCGAGAGGGTCAAGAAGCTGGAGAAGAGGCTCGTCCGAGAGCAACGTCGGCTTTCGCGAAAGGTTCTCGGCTCGAACAACTACAGGAAGCAGAAGATCAAGGTGGCCAGGGCGTATCTCCGGATCACGAACGTCAGATCGTACTCCATGCACAGCCTGACGCGCAGGCTCGTGAACGAGTACGGCACTATCGTGACTCGCGATATGGTGTCGTCCGAAATGATAGAACAGACGAACAAGCAGGCCAAGCTGCCCGGAAAGGCGAGGAGGAGAATCAACCATGCGACGCTGAACGCCGGGTTCGCCGAGATTAACCGCCAGCTCGCCTACAAGTCCGACTGGGCCGGACGCTCGTTCGTGATGGTCCCCGCAGATATGCCCACGGCGCAAGTGTGCGTATCCTGCGGATATAAGTATGTCGCGATTGCAAAAGACCTGCGCTCCACTTGGGAATGCCCTGAGTGTAAGACGACGCATGATAGGAAGCACAACGGCGCCAAGAACGTGTTAGAGGCGGGATTGGACATCCTTGGCGAGCGGGAGTCATCCTACGTCTCCAAAGTACGAAAGAAGAGCAAGGGCGAAGATGACGGCCAGTAGATCGGGCTTTTGTGCTACCATGCGGTCATACGGCAGTTGATGTCGGAATTCACGCCTGCGGAGATCGCGTAAGACCTGGGTTTTCCCAGGCAATGGTCGCTGAACCAGGAAGCCCGAGGCAAATTTCGCGGTTCTTTGAAAGAAGGGCGCCTGTTCAGGCGGTTGGTTTGCGCATGTCGGTTTGAGAACCGGGCGATTTGCCACGGGT
>CAYZCY010000078.1:0-1665 GCA_964477115.1 uncultured Eggerthellaceae bacterium
CTCAGTAGAGGCGATGCCATCGGGCTGATTTGCCTTCTTGTCGGCGATGGCCTTTTCCGCCTTCGCGCCTCGCTTGCCGTTTGTCTTCTCAAAGGCCTTGTCGACAGCCTTATCCGCTTGCTTTTCCTCGGACTTTTCGGGTTGCTTCTCCACCTGCGCATCGGCTTCCTGGCTGTCGGCAAGCTCGACTGCAACGGAGCTGTGATCCTTGGTGATTTTGACGCGGGTAAATTCCCCGAGCAGCTTGGAGAGCAAGTTGGTCCCGTAGTTGCGCACGTCGAAATCGGGATAGCGCTTCTGCAGGCGGCTGCCGATTTCGCCGAGGCCGGTTGCCTTGCCGTTGTTCTGGTTGTCGATGATGATGTCGACGACGGCCTGCTCCACTTCGCTCTTGCTCATGGTGGGGCCGTTGGCCTTTTCGCTGCGCTCGTTTTTCACGAGGAGCTCAAGCACGGTGAAGATGTCGCATGCCTTGCGGAAAGGCGTGGGGGTTTTCTTCTCGCCCATGCCGATTACCGTGTGTCCGCTTTCGCGCAGGCGGCTGGCCAGGCGCGTGAAGTCGCTGTCGGAGGATACGATGCAGAAGCCCTCGACGCTGCCGCCGTAGAGGATGTCCATGGCATCGATGATCATGGCGGAGTCGGTGGAGTTCTTGCCGTAGGTGTAGCTGAACTGCTGAATGGGCGTGATCGAGTTCTCGAGCAGGGCATCCTTCCACTTGGCATGCAAAGACAAAGTCCAGTCGCCGTAGATTCTCTTGTAGGTGATGGTGCCGTACTTGGAAAGCTCGGTCAGGATGGGCTTGATGTACTTTGCCGATACGTTGTCGGCGTCGATAAGCAGCGCAAAGCGCTTGTCGGGTGTGGGGCCGATGGCTTGCTTGGAATCCATAGTTCTCCTTGCGGTGCAATTGCGCATGACACGCAGGCTAAAGCCCGCATGTGCGCGATAGCGTTTATTCCGATGTATGCAAGGAAGGGCTTTGCGGGGTGGAGGAGGTGCAAAGTCTTTCCTTCGGGCAAGCGCATGCTGCTGCCGGTTGCCCTGCGCCCGATTGCGCCGGGGGCGGCGCGGCTACGCGACTGCCTCGTGACATGCATCATAACGCTTGCTTTTCAATTGAGCTCCCCTCGTGGGCATTTATCGGGAAAACGGCTCAAATGGGCGTATCATGAGCCGGGCAGGGTTACCTCGATCTTTGCAGGGAGGGCGGCTCATGAGCACTGAGATCGTTGACGCATCGTATGTTTTGGATCATTTGGGAAAGGTCCCCATCGTTGATCTTCGCCCGGGGCATGTGTTCGAATTGTCCCATGTGCCGGGTGCCGAAAACGTCGACTACTGGTCCCATAAGATGCAAGATGGTTTTAGCTTCTCAACGCGTCTGACGCAGCTTTTGCGCGACGTGGGCGTCGATGAGTCTGAGCCGGTGATCATCATGTGTCAGATCGGCCAGACGTCTACCGAAGCCTGCGAGCTGCTCGAAGAGAGGGGTTTTACCGAGCTTCGCCATTATGCGGGCGGGTTTAGCGACTGGGCTTCCGACGGCTCGCGTCCTTGTGAGTAGGTGCTAGCCTGGCGCACACTGCGCACACTGCACACACTGCACATTGCACACTGCTCACACGGCGCCTTTTGAGCTTTATGAACTTTGCCCCAAAAAAC